>DBNP01000002.1 GCA_002299795.1 Candidatus Saccharibacteria bacterium UBA669
GCTCATCACTCGGTGCTTGGCAGGGGAGACAGGATTTGAACCTGCAACCAACGGTTTTGGAGACCGCTACTCTACCGTTGAGCTACTCCCCTGTACTGATGCAAATTATATCACATATTTAGCAGTGGTCGCTACTGGTGTTGTAGCGCAAAGTTGTGGATAACCATACCACTTGTGATTATTTTCACACAATCTGTTGCAAAAAGCATAAGCTTGCGGATATAATGAATAGGAAATGACCTATAACACCACGAGGGGACTGGGCGGACTGTGGTTCGCATGAGGTAAAATGAACATATTGATGCTAGGGTGGGAACTTCCTCCGCACAACAGCGGCGGTTTGGGTGTTGCTTGCTATCATATGAGCAAGGCGCTTGCGCAGCATGGTGCGAAGATTGACTTCGTTCTTCCCTATTCCGGTGAGCATCCGGGCACAGAGCATATGACTATCCACTCAGCGACTACGCTTAGCCCGATCCACAAGTTTGGTATTATGGGCGCCTACGATAGTAAATATGTCGATCAGTCAGACCTTGATAAAGTTGATGCCAAGGATCTCCAGACGATGCGCGGTGTGCAAAAGCGCTACGTGACATTTGTCGAGCGATTTGTGAAAAAAAATGGTGCTCCTGATGCCATTCATGCGCATGACTGGCTGACTATGGAGGCCGGTATGCGTGCTAAGCAGCTGACTGATGCCCCTCTGGTGGTGCATGTGCACGCGACTGAGTTTGACCGTGCGGGAACATTTGGCGGCGGCAACCCGATCGTGCACGAAATCGAGTACCAGGGACTGATGATGGCCGACCGTGTCATTGCTGTCAGCAACATCACCAAGAGCATCATCGTTCACAAATATGGTATTCCCGCGGACAAGATTGAAGTAATTCACAATGCGATCGATGTTTCGACAATGGGAAGCTACGAATATGACGGTCGCACCTATCGCTATCTCGAGTCTTTGCGCAGTGAGGGCTACACGGTCATCTCTGCAGTCACGCGCTTTACTGTTCAGAAGGGCCTCGTCAATCTTTTGCGCGGCTTTGCGCGTGCTTGCCAAAAATACGACAAACTGGCGCTTGTGCTGGCTGGTGACGGTGAGCAGCGTGATGAGTTGATTCAGCTGACTGCTGATCTTGGCGTCTCCGACAAAGTATTTTTCACTGGTTTTGTACGCGGCAAGCAGTGGCGCGATGCCTACAATGTCGCGGATGTGTTTGTGATGAGTAGTGTGAGCGAGCCCTTCGGATTGACGGCGCTTGAGGCTGCACACCACGACACGGCACTTATTATTAGCAAGCAATCAGGTGTTGGCGAGGTGCTAAGCAGTATTTTTCGCTATGACTTCTGGGATACTGACAAACTGGCAGACCAGCTGGTCGGTATTGCTACTTCACCTGCCCTCAAGCGCGCGCTCAAGGAGGATGTGAAGAACGAATACGCGCGTCTTTCGTGGCAGGATGTTGCGAAAAAATGCATGAACCTTTATCGTCGTATGAAAGTCGGGGCAACAGCATGATCGGCCGTGGTATCGTACTCTACCTCCATGTGCATCAGCCATGGCGTGTTCGTGACTATACGGTGTTTGACACGGCGACAAATCACGAATATTTTGCCGGCGTAAGCGAGGTGCAGCGCGACAATCGTACGATATTTGAGAAAGTGGCCAACAAATCATACCGGCCGATGAATGCGCTTTTGAAGGAACTGCTCGATACGCATCCTGAATTTCGCGTGTCGCTGAGTATCACCGGAACATTTATTGAGCAGGCCGAGCAATGGGCGCCCGATGTGCTGGACAGCTTTAGGCAACTCGTTTCGACGGGGCGGGTTGAGATTGTATCAGAGACCTACTACCATTCGCTTGCGTTTTTCTATAGTCGTGATGAGTTTGAGCGGCAGGTAGAGATGCATCGACAAAAAGTCCGTGATGTATTTGGTGTTGAAACGAGCGTGTTCCGTAACACCGAGCTTGCATACAACGATGAACTAGCAGCATGGGCTGACGGCTATGGATTCAAGGGCATTATCGCTGAAGGCTGGGATCCGATACTTGGCTGGCGCAGTCCAAACTATGTGTATCGGCCAGCAGGTACTAGCAATATCAAGCTCCTCATGAAGAATTATCGCTTGAGTGATGACCTTGCCTTCCGGTTCGGCAATCAATCATGGGATCAGTTCCCTCTCAAGCCCGACACCTTTACCGAGTGGACTAATAGCGCACTCGGCGACAATGGTGAAATTGTGAACCTATTCATGGACTACGAGACATTTGGCGAGCACCAGTGGGAAGATACGGGTATCTTTGAGTTCTTCAAGCTGTTTGTTGGCAATTGGCTAGCAAACGAAGCTAATACGTTCTATACACTCAGTGAGGCTTGTGACACATTCGATGCTGCCGATGAAATTAGTTCACCGAATACGATTACCTGGGCGGATACAGAGCGCGATTTGACTGCCTGGCTCGGTAACAGTATGCAACACGAGGCGATGCACCATCTATATGCCCTCGAACAAGATGTCATACGATCGGGTGATGACGCGCTGATTGCCGACTGGCGACGCCTGACCACAAGCGACCACGCCTACTACATGTGCACCAAATGGTTTAGTGATGGCGATGTGCACGCTTATTTTAGCCCCTATGACTCACCATATGATGCATTTCTGTACTTTATGAATGCACTGCGCGATGTGCGCTACCGCGTCATGGAGCATCACACCTACGGAGGACTCGGTGGCTAGGCCGATAGTTCTCAGCAACGGCGAACTACATGTCGGTATAAATACATATGGCCTAGTACACGACTTCTACTATCCATACGTTGGGCTTGAGAACCATGCGGCAGGCCAGTCGCTCCGTCATCATATCGGGGTGTGGGTAGATGGCAAAATTTCTTGGCTCGATGACAAAAGCTGGGAGTTTGATTTCAGCTATCCTCACGAGGCACTTGTCGGTCATACGGTCGCCAAGAATCACGACATTGGCATTATGCTCGAATTTGACGACACGGTTGATGCAGAGTTTAGCGCGTTCATGCGTAATCTTCATGTTATCAATCTGAGCGCTGGGGCCCACGACGTTCGGATCTTTATGCATCAAGCGTTCGTCATCGGTGATGGACGAAGCAATACCGATACCGCACAGTACCTACCCGATGCAAATGCGATACTTCATTATCGTGGCAGACGAGCATTCATAATATCTGGTCAGGATGACAACGGTGAGTGGTTTGACCAATACACTGTCGGGCTGTTCGACATTGAGGGCCGCGAAGGTACCTATAAAGATGCCGATGATGGTGAGCTAAGTTCATGCCCTGTCGAGCATGGCCGTGTTGATTCGACACTGCGGTTTAAGGTGCAGCTCGATCCTCATAGTTCTGCGCGATTCCACTACTGGGTGACCTGCGGTACGTCTGCTCGCGAAGCGCTTTATATCCATAAGCAGTTGACCAGCCAGGGCGTCCATAAGCGCCTTGATGTGACGGTCAAATGGTGGCATGAATGGCTGAAGCCTGCAAAGGTGGTTGCTGATAAAATTGATGCGAGTCATCGAGATGTATTCCTAAAAAGCGTGATGATCATGAAGTCACATATAGATAAGCGTGGAGCGGTGATCGCGAGTACCGATACCTCAATGCTGAACTACTGGCGGGATGCCTATGCCTACTGCTGGCCCCGCGATGGAGCGTATGTCATGTGGCCACTGATTCGTATGGGCTATAAAGATGAGCCGTATCGCTTTTTTGAGTTTTGTCGTCGGGCTCTTTCGGCTGGTGGCTACTTGATGCATAAATATCGCGCTGATGGTGCGCTGGGCAGTAGCTGGCATCCGTACATTCATGCTCATGATGAAGTGGCACCGCCTATACAGCAGGACGAGACCGCACTCGTGTTGTTTGTTTTTAGTCAGTTCTACCATATGCAGCGCGATGACGTGATGCTCAAGGAGTTTTATGAGCCTATGGTCGTGCCAATGGCAAATTTCCTTGCGAGCTACATCAATACACACACTGGGCTACCCCGACCAAGCTATGATCTATGGGAAGAGGTGTTTATGACGACGACTTACACGACGGCTGTGACACATGCCGCGCTGCTCGCCGCTGCCGATCTTGCCGAGGTGAGAAAAGACAATGACAACGCCGTAAAGTGGCGCGCTGCCGCAGATGACATACACCAGGCTGCCCATAAGCTCCTCTACAACACTGACAAGAAATGTTTCTATAAAGGCGTTACTGTCAGTGAAGATGGGACGGTAAAATATGATGACACTATTGATATGTCGAGTATCTTTGGGTCATTTATGTTCGGCCTTTTCGGTGTTGATACCGAGGAGACGAAAAATGCTGTCGCCACTGCCGAGGCGCGGTTCGCGGTTAGCGATGAAGTGCCAGCCATCGGACGCTATGAAAACGATGGATATCGTCGGGTGCACGAAGATACACTAGGTAACTGGTGGTTTGTGACATCGCTATGGCTTGCTCAGTACCATCTTGAAACTGGTAATCATGACCGTGCTGATAAAGTGCTCAAATGGGTGCGTGACCGTGCGTGGGATACGGGTGTACTTACCGAGCAAATTGATCCAGTGACACGAGAGGAAGTGTCGGTGGCGCCACTGACATGGAGCCAGGCGGAGTACGTCTCAACACTACTGGATACCGTTACCGAGAACTAGCATGCCAAGTCGAGATAGATTCAATCTAAGAGTCAAACGAGCATTGCGGCATATGACGCCTCGTCATATTGTACGTTCACGCATGACGTCGAGCGCAGTTCGTAAATTTGCCGACTCGCTCGGTATGGTGTATTTTGGGCTTGTTAATCAGCGTAATGACGAGCATCGACTCGTACGCGGGCACACCGTTTCGGCAACGCACCGCGATGACAACTACTGTGTTGGGACTATCCGAGGGTACGATACCGTGCTTGTCTCTCGCAACGATGTGATTCGGACGCGTAGTCACAAAGCGGCGCGCTGCCACTGGCTGATTTGTGCCGTAGATCTTCATACAAAGATTGACGTACCGCATGTGTATGTAGGTCATATTACTAGGGAAGATGCGTTTGCGGCATCCTATGAGCAGCTTGCGTATGTCGAGCCAGGGCTTACCGGAGTATACCCACCCCGCTTTTTGAGTGACTATAATGTGTACTGTGTGCCGGGGAGTTTGATGATGGTTGAGCAGGTGGTGCCTCCGCAAACTGCGGACGTCATCGCGCAACACTTTGGTGGAGTGAGTATAGAGATTGAGGACAATACAGTATATTTATATATCGAGAGTGAGCACCCGCGTGAACGACAGCTTGAGCGAATGGTATCAAATGCCGTATGGCTTGCGCAGTCAATTGACGATGCAGTCATACCACCCGAGGCGTAGCGTGTATCAATAAAGCGGGCCTCGTTGCCCGCTTTATGAAACATAGTGTAAAGGATTGCCGACTAGCCTTTGCGTGGCTTGACTTCGTTGCGTCCGAGAGATTTTTTGGTCTCGACGTATTTAGCGTGCTTGCGCGCCTTTGGGTCGTACTTGTTTAGTTCCAATTTGTCTGGAGTGTTCATCGTATTTTTGCGAGTGACATAGGTGCGATGACCAGTCAGTTCGCTGACCAGAGCAATAATCTTGCGCTTAGTATTCGTTTTCTTTGCCATACTGTTCCTCTAAAGAGTTGATAATGTAATTCAATACCTGATTTTAGCAGATTGTCGCATATTTTTCAAGCGAGAAGTTCCACTGCGCAGCGACGCTAGGTGCTAGCGGTAGTTTGTAAATACAAGTGGAAATTCAAAGTTCGCCGCTCGAAGTGTTGACATCGCAGATTGCAACTCGTCTTTGCTGGCACATGTGCAGCGGACGGTATCGCTCTGAATCTGTGCTTTTAGCTTGGGGTGGGCTTCTTTGAGCAGTTTGGTGATCTTTTTGGCATCATCTTGCGTCATTCCATCCCGAAATGGTATATCTTTCCAGGCGCGCATGTTTGCTTCGGTGACCTTCCCTGAAGGGTCGAGCACTTTGCTGGTCATGCCTCGTTTCGCAAGCTGTTTACCGAGCATTTCTATGATGGTTTCAAGCTGCCACTCGTTGCTGCCTACTACCTTGAACCCTTTTTTGTCAGCCAGCCATTCAACAGCAGCCGGCGTACCTTTAAAGTCATATCGACTAGCAATTTCTCGCACGACAAGTTGCTCGACATTATTCATCTCGGCCTTATCGTAGGTGCTTTCGATATCAAAACTAAATGTTGCCATATGTATAGTATACACTGACCGAGCCAAAGGGCTGTGTCGCTCTTTAATATATCGACAATATTTGCTATACTTCTAGGGGTTATGCCGCGATAGCTCAGTTGGTAGAGCGCATCCATGGTAAGGATGAGGTCCTGGGTTCAACTCCCAGTCGTGGCTCCATGATAGTGACGTGCACCGTCTGTGGCGGTGTATTTTATATTTACTGAAGTATTGCTGCTATTTTTAACTTACATTGAGACCATAAGATATGAGATGATAGGAACATGAGACAAGATAGGCTACATGAAAAGTGTGCGGTCGTGGGCGTGTCAGTTACGGGCCATGAGGGGAACGAGGCGGCGCACATTGCGTATCAGTCATTATTTGCACTACAGCATCGCGGCGTGGAAGCATCTGGTATCGCGACTAATGCCAAAAATGGTGGTGTCAACGCGGTGCGGCGACTTGGCATGGTGCGTGATGTGTTTCGGAGAGAAAATCTACTCACACTCGAGGGTTCAGTGGCAACAGGCCACAACCGATATTCAACGAATGGAGATAAAAACGATCATCCCTCACCTATCGTCAATTCCGATACTGGTGATGCTCAGTCTCATAATGGCAATGTACCCGTCCTCGGGTATCTGAATGATAGACTGCGCAGCCGTGGCTATAGGGTTGATCAATACAATGATTCTGGCAGGCTTGGTAAAGCGACCTTTCTTGGTATCGCAGACTCCGGCGGCAGCATTGAAGACTCAGTGCGTCATATTATTGAGAACGTAGAGGGTGCGTATGCGTGCACTGGCATTCATGACGATATGATGTATGCATTTCGTGATGCGCATGGTGTCAGGCCGCTCGAACTTGGCGTGTTTGATGGCGGGATTGTAGCGGCAAGTGAGACTTGTGCGCTAGATACGATTGGTGCCGATCATTTGCGCTCGGTGATGCCCGGCGAGCTTGTGATCGCACGCAATGGATTGATTGTACTTTCGGCGCAGCTCCGCGAGCCAGCGCCACATTTTGATATGTTTGAGCTGGTTTACTTTGCGAGGCCCGACAGTGTCATGCTTGGTGAGCGTGTCAGCGAAGTCCGTCGTCGATTTGGCCACGAGCTCGCCACACTGCACGGTGAGCAGCTATCGGCCCTAGGCAACGCAGTGATCGTGCCAATTCCAGACACTTCAGTATTTGCCGCAGAGGGACTGTCTGAGGTTACCGGTATCACGCACGAGATGGCAATCATTAAAAACCGCTACGTGGGACGAACGTTTATGCAGCCTAGTCAAGAGTCTCGACGCAATAGCTTGCAGCTGAAGCACACGATGAATGGCGAGCGCATCAAGGGCAAAGACGTTGTGCTCGTCGACGACTCGATTGTTCGTGGCAATACGCTGCCGCGGCTCGTACAGCTCGCACGCTCATTGGGCGCACGAACCGTCACGATCTTGGTTGCGTCGCCGCCTATTCAATTCCCTGATTTTTACGGAATCGACACACCAGACCAGCGCGAGCTAATGGCGGCGCAGCTAACTGTCGAACAAATGCGACGGGCGTTTGGTGCAGACTACCTTGGGTTCTTGTCAGTTTCTGCCATGGTATCCGCGACTCATCACAAGCAGGAAGTATTCAACCTATCGCCTTTTACTGGTGAATATCCGATTCCAATCGGCAGCTTGGGAGATGACATTCAGACCCCAGCGTGCACTGAGTATATTGCGTAGTCCTGCCTTCCGCCCTAGTGCCATTACTCTTATGATTTGAACGGTGCTGAAAGGCCTGTATACTGTCCCTCATGGGAGTGATCTATTCTACTGAAGCGGTGTCGCGCGGACACCTTCCAAAGCCTGGCGCACATAGCAAAGCGGCCGACCACCTATTAGTGTCGCTGTTTGATATAAACCGGCGCCCTTCACTCTTGGCGGGAATGATTTATGGATCTGTGGCACTGAATAATGCGCTGAGACTTGCTAATGGCTGGCAGTATATTGTAAATCGACTGGTCGCCCAGGAATTTCCCCATATTGCGCAGGACGTGTTGCAGTAACCTCTGCGATTTGGGTATCATCTTCCAGCCCCAAAGAAATATCCCTAGGCTAAGCTCTAGGGATATTTCTTTGGTACCGGAGGTAGGACTCGAACCTACGAAGGCTTACGCCGAGAGATTTACAGTCTCTTGTCATTGCCACTAGACGACTCCGGCCTATGGAGCCGCTTCTCGGATTCGAACCGAGGACCTACTGTTTACAAAACAGTTGCTCTAACCAACTGAGCTAAAGCGGCACGTCAAAACGTAAAAGGTACAGGCACAATTTTATCCCATATCTGCCAAAAAAACAAGTTACATGATCACTTTGCGGACTTGTTGGACACTTTTGCTGGGTGGATTTTTTGAATTTACCGACTTCGCAATTCGATCGCGTAGTGATTGTGCTTTTTCTTCATCACCAACCCTACTATAGGCATCTGCAAGAATATGAAAACTTTGAACGCTTGGATCAATCTCAGCTGCCCTTTCTAGCGACGCGATCATTTTGTTCGTATGGCCGAGTTTTTCTTGCACCTTTGCGTAGGCAATGTGTCGCGAAGCCAGGGCGTCTTCCATGCTCAGCGCCTGCTCAAATGCCAGTGCGGCCTTTTCATAATGCGCGGTCTCAAAATATATCAATCCGACGTTGTGTAGGCTGCTCGCGCTCGGCTCAAGGCTTTGAGCAATTTCAAAACACTCAATTGCATCACTATATGCCTGCTGTTTGGCGTATAGAATACCGAGGCGGTTATACGCGGTAGCGTTTTTCTCATCGACGCGCAAAATAGTAAGGAGTGCTTTTTCGGCACGTAAATATTTACGGTCACGTAGCGACTCTTGAGCGATATCCCAGAGCTTGTCCAGCTTGCTCGAAATCTTTTGTGGTAGATCTGCAGCAGCTTCATCAATAGTCTGCTGACGCCAGATGGCCCAGGCGCCGAATACCATGACAAGGAGTAATCCAAACATATAGCTATATTATAGCACAACCAGTAGTAGCTGGAGCTTTACGGCGCCATTGGCGGTGATGCGATCATGCGCGCGAGTAAACTTTGCGGCAATGGCTAGCTGAGCCTGCGAGGGTGCGCGTTTCACACTATAGGTAATGATTGCAAGCGCCGCTTCGATGACCTGAAGCGCCTGCACGCGATCACTGCCATACTCGTGAATGACACGAAGTTTGTCGGTGGCTGTCCCTTGCAGTAGTGCGCGTGCATCTTGCATCAGCTGGGCACTGGCTGCAAGTGCGGAAGGGCTCATGGCTAGTGAAGTAAGGAGCGCTGGACGGCCCGCAGCGATGAATTGAATCTGCTGTATTGCGGTTTCGTCAGTCAAGCCAAGTTTACGAATAATATCGACCGACTGTGCAGTCGAAAGTGCGCGCACCGTAACCCGCTGAACACGAGATAAAATGGTCGGTAAGATTTTGTGGTGGCTATGCGCGGTTAAAATGAAGTGAATATGCGGCGATGGCTCCTCGAGCAGTTTGAGCAACGCGTGCTGCGCCTGGGCGACCATTCGGTCGGCGTCATCAATGACAAATACTTGGCGGTCAGCAGATTTACTCTTCGTCTGGTCGTACAGCATGCGAATCTGGTCAATTTTAATTGAGCCATCAGGATCAGAATTGCCTTTTGCATCGGTCGGGCTGACAATACCTGAAAGGTTTTTACCTGCGATATCGCGGGCAGTGCTGAGAAGACCCATACCCGGCGCTCCATCAAGCAACACGGCGTGAGGAAGCTCCCTGCGAAATGCCGACAAGTAGGTCTCGGTTATAGGATTATACACTCGCGACTGCATCGGGGGCCTCGGGGAAATATGCAGAAAATGCACCAGGTAGCGGTGCTGTGAATACTTGCCGTTCACCCCGCGAAGTTGTCACTTCTAGTTTGTACGCATGCAGATACATGCGGTCAGATGATTTTCCGTAAACACGGTCACCAACAATAGGAGTTCCAAGGTGAGCGAGATGTACGCGCAGCTGATGGGTACGACCGGTACGTGGTTGCAGTAGGATGAGTGTGTGGTTGCCAGATGTATCGAGCACTCGGTAGTCAGTTTGCGCGGGCTTGCCGTTGCTATTGGCACGAAACGTACTGGGCGCGGAGGGGTTTCTGCCAATTGGCACGTCAATAGTAGCCTGCAGATCTTTAGGAATTCCCTTTGTGATTGCAATGTAGCTTTTTTTTGCAAGACGGTCTGCGAACTGCTGCTTCAGTAGTGCAAATGCCTCTGGTGTACGCGCGCCAATCATTACCCCACTGGTGTCGCGGTCGAGCCGATGCACAATGCCAGGGCGATCTGTCTCCAGACCTACGTTGCTATAGCGACGGAAAAAGTCCGCAACAGTGAATTCATCGTTGGTAGCGCCTTTGCTGTGTGTTAGTACGCCAGCAGGCTTATTAATGACGATCACGTCATCGTCTAGGTACAGAATGGGCAGTTCATGCTGGCTGTAGTCAGTACGCTCTGGTAATTTGATGGCTATTTTATCAGCGTCAGTCACCTCAAACTTAGGCTGAGATACAGGTGCGCCATTGACGCGCACATGGCCGAGTTTGATATGCTTCTGCCAGGTACTGCGGCTATACTCTGGGTGCCGTTCGGCCAACAGTACATCAAGACGCTTTTTATTCGACGTAGTTTGGAATAAATAAACGTCCTTACCTTTGAAGGGTAAGCCATAGGTCATCAGCTCGCTTGTCGGATTCTCAAGCACAATACCCTGCGCATTACTATCAGTTTGACGAATTTGCCTCAAGATATAGCCAGTATCATCTCCTGCGGTTTCGTCGAGAAGCGCGTAGTAGAACCCACGTTTAAAACGAAAATGGATTAATTGATTCGTCGGACTTGGATGGGACTGCCTGACTTGGTCAATTTCGCGTGGCACATGGCTATCATCAGCGATATTAAAGCGTCGCAGTATGGCAAGTAGGTCGCTGGTGGTGACTTTCACGCTAGTTCCTGAGTCCTACGGCTTTTTGCACACGCAACAGGGTTTCGTTGGCTGTCGTGTTCATGGCGCGTTCGCTATTTTCAAGTTTTGCCAGTACTGCCGCATCGTCAACCTGTGCTAGCCTGGACTGGAAGGCCTCGAGAAATGCCGCAACTTCGTTCGCGACAACTTGCTTAAATTCACCGTATCGTTCCAGACCATCAAATTCGGCTGCAACGTCTGCTACGGGTTTGCTGCGCAGAAGTGCGAGGATATCAAGCAGGTTGCTGATACCGGGCTGGTTCTCTTTGTCATAATGAACGGCTCCGACGCTATCGGTTGTAGCGCTCATCACCTTCTTCGAGGCGGTCTCAGGCGTATCACTTAGGAAAATGACACCCTTACCGGTTTCGTCACTTTTGCTCATTTTTTTGCTTGGGTCAAGCAGATCCTTGATACGTAGTCCTTGGTCTTTGCCGAAAAATTCGTGTTGTTTTATGACGGGTTCTGGTACGGTAAATAACTCACCAAACTTACTATTCATGCGTTCAGCAATATCGCGCGTAATTTCTAGATGCTGTGTTTGGTCATCACCAACTGGCACGTATCGGGCATTGTAGAGCAGAATATCACTCGCCATGAGAACTGGATAGTCAAAAAGTCCAACGCTAACGCTGCTGAGCTTTGATGACTTGTCTTTGAACTGCGTCATGCGCTCCATCTCACCTGTGCCAACAAAGTTGTTCAAAAGGATGGTGAGCTCGCTATGTGCGGGTACATGACTTTGGCGGTAGAGATGGATTGACTCATTATCCAGCGGTAACCCGGCTGCAGTGTAAACCCTCGCATTATTCATAATTGAGTCATATAGCTGACTGTGGTCGATTGGCGTCGTAAAGCTGTGCAAATCGGGAATAAAAAAGTTCACGTCATATTCGGCGGAACGTGTTTTTGCCATATCGATAATTGGCATCATTGCACCAAAATAATTGCCGATATGCAGGTCGTTGTTGGCGCGAATGCCGGTGAGGATTACGGGTTTTGTCATAGCTGTCTCCTATTATACCATTTAAAGTGTTATTTCCTCTGGTGAGTCTGATTTGAAGCCCAGATAATCCGTTTGTTTCTTGTATGAGTTGTTGCCCGTCATGATCGGGACAAAGCCGAGCTGATGCATATGAAAGTTTTTAAAAGTAGCAGCCTGTTCGGGTGCAATATCCTTTTTATATATTCTGCCCGTCATCGTGTAGAGCTTTTTTGACACCTGGCCCGAAGATCCGTTGATATATCGTTCGAGATCAAGGATTATTTTATTGAGCAGCTCGATGCTTATGCCGCGGTTTGAAACTTCGTATCCAACAACATTCGGGGCGATACTCGCGCTGTCATGCATTGGTTGCACTTTTAGTACTGTACCGATATGACTTGCGCGCATGAAGCGTTTTACGTTTTCATCAACAATATTGCCAACGATCAAAATATTTGGCTGAATTGTTGAGGTGGTGTGCGCATCGATAACCAGGTCGGGTTTTGTTGTTGCAACATATTGCTGAATTTCATTTGCCCTGCGTTGCTCGTACGTATTGTCGCCTTGCCCATAGCTTCGATTTAGATCGGACTCGGTGTAGCGTATACGACATGCGTAGGCGCGCGGATTCCCAACGATAAAGTCGATGTGTTCAATGAGCGGCGAACGCGTCCGCAGCAAATGCTGATAGAGCTTTACTCCGAGTAGCTCGTTGCCATGAGTTGCGCCAATAAGTAGTATTTTCATAGTGTGTCCTTTCGTATGCGAGCGGCGATTACCAGGGCATTACGTACATTGACGAGTCCGCTAAACTGCTCTTTTAATAGTACGCTATTGTCGGTAAGTGGTCTATCTGCTGGGTCGTTGCCTTGAAATAGGCCCTCCTCACCATATCGATTGACATGATACACGGCATCGTCGAGTGCGCTCGCATATGGCTGCGTGAGGGCGAGGTCTCGTAGCTCGGCATCGTCGTGTATCGGATATATACTCTCTGCGACATGCGATACCATGCGAATAATTGATGGGTTACGTGTATAGGTGGTTATGTAGCTTGGCCGTAGATCACGCACCGTAGCTGCAAGGAGCTGTGAAGCGACGCCGCGACGCTGGTAATTTGGGTGGACGACACGTCCGGCGAGCTCGATAGCGCTACCGCCAAAGATACTCCCGTACCATTGAAAATGCAGCGAGCGCCTCGCCTTCTTTTGCCAGCACGATACTGTCAGCGGCGTTGATATGCTTGACGGTATCTTCGAGCATATCCGGTGTATCGCCTTGGCCAAATCCAATGCCGGCAAGATGGGCAATTGACTCTACGTCGTGCTTTGAAAGTTGATGTGGTTGGTATGAAATAGTATTCACAGTAGCTCCTCTCTGTAGTTTATAAAAATAGAGACCGTCGCGGCCTCTATTTCATATTTGAGATTCAAACAATCCAACAAACCGCGTTTCTAGTCACGGTGCTGCCAGCCAGATGCTGATAGGTGGATGTGTTTCATACGGCCTCATCATAGTACATGTAGCTTTTTCTGTCAATGGCCGCTGCGGGGCAAATTAATTGTCGGGAGTAAGGGTATCTTTGGCAGCCTTACTAATTGAGGCAATAGTTGCAACTCGCACTGCTCCTGCTATCTCATGGCCGCCAAGTGCGCGTGTCCATTCAACGTTCGGCTGTTGCCTAGTGATATCTCTGATGGTTTCATCGAGCACAATCGCATCAAATTGTCCAGAAACAATGTGAATAGGCTGTTTGATTTTGAGAATGTCCTGATAGGACTGCTGATTAATGATCGCTGCTTCAAGAGATGCAAGGTAGGCAGGAACATTGACGGTGTCGGCCCTAAAGCCTTTGTTAACCAAGTAGTACTTGCCCGCTAGGCGCAGAACTTTCTCGGTAGCGTCTGGGTTTTCGGCCATGAGTGCATACATGCGACGTAGTACCTCTTCTGGCTTTGGATCAAATTGCTTTGGGTGTCGATCGGGCTTGTAGAGCGGCGGGCTAATAAGGACGAGAGATTTTATTGTAAATGGGTAATGGCGATGAGCAAATTCGATAGCAACAAGCGACCCCAGTGAATGGCCGACCAAGATAATTGGTTCAGATATATTGAGTGAGAAGAGCGTCCTAGCAATACTATCCGCTTGAGTGCGTGCTCCGTAGACATTCCAAGCCGGCTTTGGCGAGGCTCCGAACCCCAGCAGGTCAATACCAATCACTCGGGCAGATCTTGGCAGTTTAGCGATGAGTGGCTGCCACATTCCAAGCGAGCTACCAATGCCATGAAGTAGCACGATCGTCACCGAAGGCTGCGCGGGTGACCGAAACTCATACGAGTTGAGCCTATAGGGTAGACGAAGATATCTATGGAGCAGCTGTTGCCACATAGATTCATTATACCAGCACGAGTGTCGGGGGCTGCGAAGCAAGTGTTTCGGCACCAAGAGATTCTAGATGCGCTATTTTTGCGCGTAGCTCAGGTGCTATGGGGACACCCGAAAGGTCGTGCGTGGAGGTTGCAACCATAGGTGTGACAACAGTGATGCCGAGTTGACGCGCTAGTGACTCCTCAGCACGACTGCCAAGTGAACGTTGCCAATCAAGCAAACGGATCATTCGGCCAATTGGTGCAATGTCATAGTCTGCTATTGCCGCTCGAAATCCATCAACAAAGCGCTGATATTCGGGAAAACGCTGATCATTGGTCATAGTTTCATCATTAAATACATGCATGTTTGCTGAGTTACATTCTCGAAGCCGTGCCTGAATGTCAGCAGCCTCATCCACGCTGCCGGGGCTAGTGCCGAATGGACGGGTCATTGCCATGAAAAAGAATGTCAGGTAGTCACTTTGCTTCCATGGTGCAACTTTCCCTAGTGCAACCGAGTCCAATGACTGGCGCACATCAATAAGTCCGTGGCGGTGTAGTTCATCGGCCATATCGAGCGCGTACGCTGTGTTTTCGGCAACCGCTTGGCCATATGTTAGTGATGAGTCGCGACGGTAGCCGCCTGATGTAATGGCGATACTTATATAGTCATCGTAGTAGCCAGCAGTTTGTCCTAGTTTGCGCTGCAAGACTGCATGCGCAGCGATTGGGTCTATGTACTCGCGTGTCCACTCGGCTGTTTGGTCACGTAATATGCGACGCAGTGGCGTGTCGATTCGCTCAGCGGTCATACCGACACCCTCACTAGCTTTGACGGGATACGCGCCTTGCGCAGAACATCGCCAAAATGGCTAGTAATGCCAACATTACCGACAAGCGTGATCCCCATACCTGGCTGCCACGCATCAATCATACTCCTCAGACCCTCAAGCCCATTATTCGTATCGTACTCGATATAGTGAACATGCTCGTCATTAGCTGAAGGAAAAATCGTTTCACCGCTTGACACACTAATACCACGGTGCAACTGCACTACCCAAACACGAGTGCCGTCGTATACCCACTCAAAACGTACCGGTCCAATGCTGGCCTCTGCTTGCTGGTAGGTCTCTGCTATCGCACGCTGTAGTGTATCTGGCAGTGCGGTCATCTGCTCTTCCCCTACCATGAACCTGTCACCAAAGCCGCTCTTTCCTTCAATAATCAGGCTGCCGTCTGCGCCCATCGCGCATGCACCGCTATACTTTGCGTCAACGCCATCCTGCTTGAGAATCGACGCAATGTTCTCATTGGTTGGGTCTTCCTGCTGCATGAGCTTGAACGGATCAAGCCATCCTCTTTCGGTCGTGTACTTTCCTGGGGTTTGTTGGTTCGGAGCTGTGCGGATCCAGGGCTCTGGATTGCCGGTAGGCTCACCAAAAGTAAACGGTGCAACGCTGCGATTGAGTACCATGGTACGCGGCACATACAGCCCGATCTGGTCAGCCATAATCAACCCAAAGGTCTTGTCACCCAGCATGTCGCTGAATCGATTTGGCCACTGAGTTTCGGCACTTTCAGGGTATGCATCGAGCTGCTCGACTTCCCAGGTAATCGTATGCTCGTCGAGAACGCCATGACGCATCGGGTGGATACTGAATTCCTGCCTGGTTTTTAGATCATTAGGAAAGCGAGGAACAATTCCATATACAAGGTATAGAACGCTTCTTGCCATTTTACGGCTCAGTACCACGGTGCCCGCTTTCTCAACACAGCGAGGTGTATCATGAGGCGCAAACTCCACGACATTACCATGTGCCACACCGGATACGCCACCATCTTTAATGTCGACTGTCTCGTTGACAATGGTATGGAGCCCCTCCGCCTGGCGGGCTCGTAGCGTTGCTACTGCGTCATCAACAGTTTTAATGCCATAGTTAAATGGCTTACTTTTTGGATCGTCAGGTGAGAAACTCCGGACATTGATCGATTTTTCAGTAGTGTGGCTGAGTAGGTATGCTACCGCCTCCTCCTGTGAGCCAAATGCATGGTTTGGTGTGTGGCCGAGTACACGACTGTACCGAGGCAACCCCTCGCCGTCATAGCTCACAAACTGCGCGACATTATTGCCGCCCGCTGCCAAGCGGTCAAGCCCAGCATCCTTGAAATGACCTGTCTCTGACATACCTCTCCTATTCGTTTGTTCTCATTGTGGCGGAGCGAGATGACGTTTGCAAGCATAAGCAATATAAATTAAGGATGTCCTATTGAAAAGCCGGTACGAGATTAACTCGTACCGGCGGTGAGGGTGATTTGCCCTACTCCCCGACGACGGTGTAGCTAGGCCAGTTGGCCAGTACGTCGTCGAGCATGGTGATAGCCGTGCCGAGAGGCGCAAAGCAGGCAATGATGCGTAGTCTACCGTTGCCGTCCTCGGCAAGCAACAGCTCCTTAATATTGTCCTTGCGTGACGCAAATGGCCGCAGACTGATGCGCTCAGCATCAAAGTGCCCACATCCATCACTTCCTCGGTATACCTCGACCCACGTGTCACCGACGCGCAAGCGTGTATAGGTGTCGAGCGGTGTGGTTGCGAGAATCTCATCACGCAGCTTCACCAGCTGATAAACACGAAGCATCAGCACGTTGTGCTCGGCATTCACGTAGCCCATAATGAACTCACTGACAGCATCTCCAAACACCTCGCTCAGGACAAATGCAAGGGCGTTGGCGTATAGAGAACGTCCCCACTCATCACTTGCTCGATCTTGGTTTGCGAACGCCGCCAAGTTTCGATCTCTGTCATAGTCTGCGGGGTCGCGGTATGTGTCGATTATGGCGAGAGCGAAGTCAAATGGGCTAACGAATTTGTCCTCGTCTGCCACATCTGACAACTGCCTCGCCAAGCGCTCAGCAAAGTTACTAGCAGAAGTGCTATCCGCACCACTCTGTCGATACTCCTCAAAGCGACCCAGCACGTCCTTCCAGGTCATTCTTGGAAAGAGGTTGGCATTCACCATGTTCATGTTACTCCTAAGGTACTCTTTGTGCAGCTCGGCTACTGCACGACTAGATGTATTATACAACATTTTTATGAAACAAACAAAAACACCCCGAGTTGGGGTGTTTTTTGCACTCGATATGGCGCGATTAGCGCTTCGAGTATTGTTCGCGCTTTCGCGCGCTGCGTAGACCGTACTTTTTGCGTTCTTTTTCGCGAGGATCGCGACGCAAAAATTCAGCTTTCTTCAGTGTTGTGCGTAGATCTGCATGCGCAACGGTAATTGCCTTGGCAATTGCCATTTTGATGGCATCTACTTGGCCGGATAGGCCACCGCCGCTTACGCGGACAGTCACATCAAATTCTTGCTGCTTGCCGACGAGCGCCAGAGGATCAGTGATCTCAGCTAGCAACGTTTTGTTGTTGCCGAGGTAATCTGCCGCTGGCTTATCGTTGATCGTAACTGTTCCCTTGCCCTTGATGAGGCGTGCGCGTGCTGTTGCACTCTTGCGCCTACCAAGACCGTAGTCGTAGTTTTTTGAAGCTGCAACCATGTTATTTTACCTCAACTTTCTCTGGGGTTTGTGCGGTGTGAGCATGCTCGCTACCAGCAAACACCCTCAGTCGCTCCATCCGTGCTGGTGATAGCTTGTTCTTTGGAAGCATGCCACGAACTGCATTTTCGATGATGCGCTCCGGGAACTTCTCGCGAACATCCTTGAGCTGAGCATCTTTGATGCCACCAGGAAAACCTGAGTGACGGTAGTAGATTTTGTCAGTCTCTTTGGCGCCAGTAACAGGCACTTCAGCGGCGTTGATGACAACAACGTAGTCGCCACCATCAACATGTGGTGTGTAGGTTGGCTTGTACTTGCCGATGAGATACTTAGCGACTGCAGTTGCGACACGACCAAGTGGTGCATCCTTTGCGTCGATCAATATCCAGCGACGCGTGACGTCAGCAGGCTTCTGTACATAGGTTTTCGAGTCGGCCATTACTTAGCCTCCTTTTTTGCGGCTGGCTTTTTGGCCGCTGCTTTTGGGGCAGTAGCCGCTGGCTTTGGCTGCGTTTCTTTTGTTACTACTACTAGCTCATCGACAAATTCGACTGCAGCCATCTGTGCGCCATCGCCAACACGAAGTCGGGTACGGACTACACGAATGTGACCGCTTGTACGACCAGTGAGTTGTGGTGCAATCGCGTCAACTAGCTTGAATGCTGCTGCTTGTGTGCTGAGTCCGGCAATTACTTGTCGTCGACTCGCAAGATCACCGCGCTTAGCTTTGGTGATGAGCTTCTCGATATAGCGTACTAGTTCCTTGGCCTTTGGAAGCGTTGTTTCGATTCGCTCCTCAAGCACTAGGCTCGTTGCGAGGCCTTTTACCAGGGCACGACGCTGATCGCGTTCGCGGCCGAATTTACGTCCTTTATATCCATGTCGATGCATACGCTATAGCTCCAGCTCCGCAAGCTTGTCCTTAACCTCGTCAAGTGCTTTGCTGCCAAAGCCCTTGAGTTCGCGCAGGTCTTGCTCGCTTAGAGTTACTAGATCATGGACAGTGCGAATATCGTTGTTGATAAGCGCATTTGCTGTACGAGCGCTCAGGTTGAGCTCCTCAATCGGCGTATTCAGCTCACTTGCTTCATCAGCAGTGTCTGTACCAAGTGCGGGTGCTGACTCTACAGTCGTGCTGCCTGCGAGGGCTGAGTACTGATTAACAAGAATCGCACTTGCTTCCTCAAACGCTTCACGTGGTGATAGCGTACCATCGGTTTCAATGGTGAGCTCAAGCCGGTCAAGGTTTGTCTCTTGGCCAACACGAGTTGGGTCAACCTTGAAACGCACTCGGGTCACAGGGCTAAACATGGCATCAAGTGCAATCATGTCGCTGTGTAGGCGGTTTTTGCTTGAGGTCTCAATATCCTGATAGCCGCGGCCAGCTTCGACGACGATATCAAAAACAAGCGTCTTTTTAGGGTCGTCAACTTCGCAAATAACTTGCTCAGGGTTGATGATCTCGACATCAGCGGTGGTTTTGATGTCACCGGCTGTGACGACACCAGCGCCCTTTTTCTCAAGACGAAGCTCGACAGCCTCATCGGTGTGGACTTTCACGTTGACTCCCTTGAGGTTCAGCATGATGTCGACGACATCTTCTTTGACTCCAGGAACAGTTGTGAATTCATGTGTTGCACCTTCGACGCGAAACGCAACGACAGACCCACCACGGATACTACTCAGTAGTACGCGTCGCAGACTGTTGCCGAGGGTATTGCCATAGCCTGCATGTAGTGGCTCGATAACAAACGTGCTTGATGCTGCGCCATTATCGACTACCTTTGCAAGTGCTGGATTGTGAATTACTTTAGACATTTGGTATTCTCCTTACCCTATTTAGCGTGAGTAGTACTCAACAATTAGCTGCTCATTAATGTCTGCTTCAGCTTCTTCTCGCTTCGGCAGCCCGGTGATCTCAATAACAAGTTTCTTGACATCGCCCTTGATCCAGCTCAGGGGAACCTGGCTTGTCGCAGCGACAACATCATTAATCTGTGTGAAATAGCCTGTTTTTGTACTCTTTGGGCGTACGGCGATAACATCGCCAGCCTTGACTCGGATCGACGGGATGTCGACACGTCGCCCATTCAGTGTAAAGTGCCCGTGGCTGACTAGCTGCCTTGAGGCGCGTCGGCTTGTTGCAAATCCAGCGCGGTATACCGCATTGTCAAGCCGTAGCTCGAGGAACTGGAGAAGATTCTCACCGGCAAGACCTTGCTTGCGTGACGCTTCATTCATGAGTTTTGCAAACTGCTTTTCAAGGAGACCGTACATGCGACGTACTTTTTGCTTCTCGCGAAGCTGAGTAGCGTACATGCTTGTCTTTCCCTGGCGTCCACCAGCGTGCTGACCAGGAATGCCGCTCTTGCGAGCCATGATTTTGTGTGCTTTTGGATGGAGCGCAACACCTTCGCGTCGGCTCTGTTTTACAATAGGACTTGTATCACGTGCCATAGCCTAAGCCCTCCTTGCCTTACGTGGACGAACGCCACCATGAGGTACGCCGGTCACGTCTTTAATGCTGTTTACTGCGATATCGAAGTTACCAAGTGCGCGGATTGCGGCATCTCGGCCTAGGCCTACGCCCTTGACGAACACATCGACACTGCTGACACCGTAGCCTGATTTTGCTGCTTCAGCAGCTTTCTCAGCGGCCACCTGTGACGCATATGCAGTACCCTTTTTGCTTCCACGGAAACCGCACGCACCTGCGCTGCATGTTGCTAGGACGTTGCCTTTTGTGTCTGCAAAAGTGACGATTGTATTGTTAAATGTTGCTTGAATATGTAGCTGACCAGAAGGGACTGATCGACGCTGTTTTTTCTTGCTGCTGGCTGTTTTGCCAACGACTGCTTCTGCCATATGTCAGTTCCTTTCCTAAGTCTTACTTGCTGCTTTAGGCTGTGCACCACCGACGGCAACTGCTTTACCCTTGCGAGTTCGTGCATTCGTTCGAGTACGCTGTCCGCGTGTAGGTAGTCCAGACTTATGCCTCAGACCGCGATAGGCGCTAATGTCTTTGAGGCGCTTAATATTATTTTGTACCAGGCGTTGGAGATCGCCTTCGGTGACGAAATCTTTGTCGATTACGTCGCGAATGCGCTGTTCTTCAGCCTCGGTGAGATCTTTCACCCGAGTGGTCGGCTCTATCTTAGCCGCCGCAAGGATGGTCGAAGAGTGCTTGGGACCGATGCCGTAAATATACGTCAAAGCGATCTGCACTTGCTTCTCTGCGGGTATGACTACCCCAGAAATTCGAGCCATGCTTAACCCTGCCTTTGCTTATTCTTAGGTTTTTTCTTGTTGATGACACGGAGACGCCCTTTACGGCGAACCAGCTGATCATCGGGGCTGATTTTTTTGACACTCGCACGAACTTTCATGAGCGTACAAACTCCTTCAGGAAAAACCCTGCGTTAGAGAAATCAAGTGATATCGTCTTGACTTCAGTTATTAATCTTTTGCGCGGAAGACGATTCTGCCCTTCGTGAGATCGTAAGGGGTCAACTCGACTTCTACGTTATCGCCTGGTACCAGTCGGATATAGTGCTTGCGCATTTTACCGCTGATGTGAGCGATGATACTTAGGCCGTTCTCTAATTCCACCTTAAACTGGGTATTAGGCAGTGCTTCCACTACCTTACCTCTCAGTTTAATAACTTCCTTAGTACTTACCATAGATATACAGTGGCTCATTATAGACCATAGGCACACAAAAGTAAACAGATTGAACAAAGAATCATGGAGCTTTCTACCGCGTGCTCGTGAATATGTATTTATTGTACTCGATATCACGGCCCCGTCAACCATTATCTAGCCCATGAATATGCCCCGTACCTGGTGTGGTACGGGGCGGAAGATGGTTAAGGCCGGGATCGCAGCTCGTGCTCGAAATTCACGAGCATCTCATCGACAATGACATCGGGAATTCCTCCTCCTCGTGTCTCGCGGTACTGATCTGTTCTGCGCCTTAGCTTCGTCACATGACTGTCTACTGCTGCGGCCTGGGCGGCAGCGAGGTTACGCTCAGTCTCATCAAGCTGTAGCCGTACTGATCTGTATTCATTTCTGAATTTGCTGAAGAACCGCATCATGTTTGCCATAAAAATACTATATCATTATATAGGCAATAACACAAGGTGCGCGGATCTATTTATAGTCGTCGTAAGTGACCATGAGCGCGCGCGAGTTGATCTGGCGCAATGTTTCGAGACCGACTGTCACAACAATGAGCAGCACCGTACCTGGTGTGGTGCGGGGCAAGTGTGCTTGATTTGTGGCTATAGCACATCACTAACCAATGTCAGCCAAGTCGTAGAGCGTCGAGATTAATATTGACAAAATGATAACTATTTGGTATAATACTATACAGATGGCTTGCCGCGGAAATTCCCGGCAGTATACCTACGAAAGAGGTTGCCATGGACAACATTAAGGTTCTGTCCTCGCGTCCGACCGCGCCCGACCCCTTCAGCAGAATGGGAGTGGGCGAGTCACGTATCGTCATCTGCCTTTCCGACGCGGGTTTCACACCCACGGTCGATCTCGTGCAGCGTCTTGCTGCGCGCGGCAGCCTGGTGGTCGTGACGCTAGGCACGGTGGACGTGCCCGGTGAGTCCCTCTTTGGGCTGTCGGACATCAACGGCATCATGCTCGAGTTGACGCTCGAAATCGGAGCTGACTCGGCAAACGAGCTTGACGCCGTGCTCAATCGGCTCTCGCGGGTGCTCGAGGACGGGATAACCGTTCCCGAAGTGCTGATCGAGGTCGACTATGTGCGGTCGCGATGGGGCGAGTCTGAGCTGCGGGGCTAACGCCCCACATGTCGTAAACACGGCAACTGCCCCGTCGGAAACGACGGGGCCTTTCATTATGTACTACTTATAGTCATCGTAAGTGACCATGAGCGCGCGCGAGTTGATCTGGCGCAGTGTTTCGAGGCCGACCGTCACAACAATGAGCAGCCCCGTGCCGCCGATTGAGATATTGGCGACGCTCACCCCAAGCTGAGCAAATGTATAGTCGACGAGGAATGGCATGACAGCAATAAAGCCGAGCGCGAGTGAACCAAACAGGATGAGTCGATTGACGGTCTGGCTCAGATACTTTTCTGTCTGTAGCCCAGGGCGAACACCCTCAATGAATCCACCTTGCTTTTGCAGGTTCTCAGCAATTTCGTTACTGTTAAATACAATACCGGTGTAGAAGTAGGTGAAAAGTATCACGAGCAGGAAATACGCAACAGGGTAGATAGCAACTCCCCAGTCGCCAGTGACGAAACTACTCGCTGTCGGGGCCTGGAACCATTTGATTAGATTGTCAGCAAGCTCTAGGTTGGCTGTGTTGCCAGTGGCTTTCATGACTTGTCCGACGAAAGGCGGCAAGCTAAGGAAAGCAACGGCAAAGATTACGGGGATCACGCCGGCTGCAATGAGTTTTACTGGAAGGATGCTTTTGATGCCACCATAGGCACTGTTTCCGCCAACGCGCTTTGCATAGTTGACGGTGATAATCCGCTGGGCTTCATTGATCTTCACCAGTGCGTACAGTATGGCCAGCCCCAGTGCCGCGATGCTAAGTACCACCCAGAAGCTTGTCGGGTTAACCGGTAGGTTGAACCAGCCGAACACGCTTAGTGTGCCCTGGCTTGTGTCAAATAGCGAGCTAATCATCGTCGCGAATGTACTTGGCAGCTGGCTCACAATACCAGCAAAGATGATCAGCGAGATACCGTTACCGATTCCCTGTTCGGTGATAAGCTCGCCTATCCACATAAGCAATACTGATCCAGCGGTCATCGCCGTGACGGCTACAACCCACTCAATAGGACTCGTGCTCACTTCGCCTGCCGTGCCGCCACTTAGTACACCCTGACGAAGAATGTAAATAAAAGCAATTGACTGAATAATCGCAAGTGGCACGCTGATAATGCGAGTCCACTGATTTATCTTACGACGGCCCGACTCACCGTCCTTGTGAAGCTCTTCAAGCTTGGGAATTGCCTTCGTCAACAGCTGCGTAATGATACTTGCTGTAATGAACGGGCTCATCCCGACGAGTACGATCGACATCTGGCTCAGCGCACCACCGCTCATGAGGTTCAGGAAGCCACCAAAATCACTACTTCCAACGACCTTGTCGATAATATCTTTGAGCTCAGTTGGCTCGGCAAGCGGCACTGGTATATGTGCCAAAAAGCGAAAGGCAATAATAAGCCCGAGGACGATGCCAAGGCGTTTTTGCATATCGCGGTTTTTGAGTGATCGAAGAACGGTGCGCCAATTCATGTCAGTCTGTTTCCCTGTTTAGTTGAATCTAAAAATCTTACTCATTATAGCACACGTATTATGAAAACACCCCGCCACCCTTTCGGGAGACGGGGTCTCGACCGGGAGGATAGCGAGGTCACGCGCGCTTGAGCTCGAGGATGATGTGTGTTGCATCGTCCATCTCAGAGTGGGACAGCGTAAGCCTCACCAAACCGAGATCACCAATAGATGCGACGAGCTCGTCGAACCAGTTGTGCATGTCTCGGTCTGCTCGCTCGGCATGCTCATCGAAGTCGACAAGAACCGCGAACCCAGTGGCTGGCGGCTCCCCACTCCTCCCCGACCGCAACCAGTCGAAGAACGGCTCGTTGTAGCCCAGCCATTGCTCGACTGTGGGGTTGTGGTCTGTCAGGTAGCTTCCCAAGGTGCTTTCCTTTCACGAACATGGAAATGGTTGATGATACTATACCACAAAAATAGCATCGAAACAACGATGCTATTTTATTGCCTGTAGCTAGGGGCTATTTGTCGCTGGCTTCAGCTTCTTTGGCTGATTTTTGCACAGGAGTAGCGGTCTTTTCAAACGCACCGCCTGCTTTTACAATCGCTTCAACGACGCTTTTACTCGCGCCCTGAGTTTTGAGTGTTAGCTTTGCGGTCAGCTCGCCACGTGCAATCACCTTGACAGTGTGAAATGGTGTCGCAACAAGTCCAGCTTCGTACAGCTTGAAGTTGTCGACGCTACCTTTGAGCTCGTTGAGATGGTCAGAGTAGACTACCTGTGCAGGTACGCGTTTACTCTTGAATCCACGGCCCTTTGGCACTGCGCTCACGATGCCATTCTGGCCACCCTGAAACATGCTATGGAGTTTTTTACCAGTACGAGAGTTCTGACCCTTGGTGCCACGACCGGCTGTTTTACCACCGCCAGCACTGATGCCTCGGCCAACGCGCTTGCGTGAGCGATTGCTCGCTACCTGGAGTTCGTTGTACTTAGTCATTACTTTGTCTCCTTCTTGGCAGCCGGCTTCTTTGCAGCTGGCTTTTTAGCGACAGCTTTTGCAGGCTTTTCGTCTGCTGACTCAGCGACTACTGGGGTAGACTCGGCTTTTTTTGCCGCAGTACGATCACTTGTGATCCATTTATCACGTGGCACGAGACCGCCAAGAGCATTGACAGTCGCATAAGCGATGTTGACTTTGTTCGTCGAGCCAAGGCTCTTGCTGACAAGGTTGCGGATACCTGTTGTGCTCACGACTGCTCGCACAACACCACCGGCAATGATGCCCGTACCAGGAGCAGCAGGCTTAATAAGCACTCGCGCACCACTCAGCTTCACTTCTGTTTCGTGTGGAATTGTTTCCTTAGTAAGTGGAAATGTCACGAGGTGTTTCTTGGCAACGTCGGTTGCTTTTGCGATGGCAGACTGCACATCCGCACCCTTGGCAACGCCAATACCGACTTTGTTTTTACGATTACCAACCACAACAAGTGCTTTGAAGCGGAAACGGCGACCGCCACTGACGACGCGTGCGACGCGGTCGATATTGATAACTACTTCTTCGAATTCCTTTGGCACATCGGGCGCCTGGTTGCGTCGATCATCACGACGACCGCCTCGTCCCTGCTGACGACCACGTGGGGCGTCAGGGCGAGGCGTTGTTGTTGCTAGGGCTTCTGCCATACTAGAACTCCAATCCTTCTTTACGTGCAGCATCTGCGAGCGCTTTGAGTCGGCCAGCGTACTGGCGACCATTGCGATCGAAAACGACTGCGGTTACTTTTGCTTTCTTTGCCTTCTTGGCGATATCAACACCAATAGTTGCACACTTTTCAGTCATAGTGCCGGTTGCTTTGGCACCGACTGTTGTTGCGCTAACGATTGTGCTCTTGGCCACATCATCGATTAGCTGCGCTGAAACATGTAGGTTGCTAATGGTGACAGTGAGTCGTGGGCGTTCAGCGGTGCCGCTGATTTTGCTACGCACACGCGCTTTACGCAAGCTACGTCCGAGCAGTTTTTTTGCAAGTGTATTACTCATTATTTCTTACCTGCCTTTCCGGCTTTACGAAGCACTTGTTCGTCGCTGTACATGATGCCCTTGCCCTTGTATGGCTCTGGCTTCTTGAGCGAGCGAATCTCGGCTGCAGTTTGGCCGACTTGTTGCTTGTCGATACCACTGACGATGATCACCATCTTGTCATTGCTGACACTCACGCCCTCTGGTGCTTTGAATTTGACCTCATGGCTAAACCCAAGGCTCATAGTGAGCTCGTTGTTGCTGCTTGATACGCGGAAACCCACGCCCTTAACTTCAAGCCGCTTCTCGTAGCCCTTGGTGACACCCTCAACAGCATTGTTAAGGAGTGCACGCTGTAGCCCGTGCTGGGCCTTGGCGATGCGCTCGTCATCTTTGCGTGTGACGATCATTTTTCCATCATCTTCTTTGACGGTCACGTCGCTCAGATGTGGCACGGTCAGTTCGCCTTTTGGTCCCTTGACGGTGAGCATGTCTGAATCGACTGTGATTGTCACACCCGATGGGATTGTAATTGGTAGTTTTCCAATTCGACTCATATCTTATCCTTTCTTAACGATCTTTACTAACGAATTCTTGGTGATTTTCTTACATCGAGCCGAGACTCAGGGGCTGTTGTCGCCCCGTGCTGGTTGTTGAGTGCGGCTTGACGATCGATCGCAAGTTGTCTATCTACTGCACGAGCAGCATCACGGGCCATATAAGCTGGATTACTAAGCGCACCAAACATCTTACCAAGTTCGTCCGCTATTTTTCCAAGTTCTACAACCAGCTCTCTTGCTCTCTCTGTATCACTCTGAGACTCAAGGAGATTATAGTCTGTTGGCTGATCGAGCGTTAGTCGGACCATAGCTTCTCTATCTGCCATACTAGTAAACCTTTAGCAACACTTCCCCGCCCAGCTTGTTACGGACAGCTTCGCGGCCAGTCATCACGCCCTTGCTGGTGCTGACGAGGACGATACCACGGCCAGATTTCACTTTTGGAATCTCGGCTGCGCTTGCGTACACTCGTCGGCCTGGCTTTGATACACGGGTGATTTCGGTAAATACGGCGTTTTCACCTGGCTTTGCGATGGTCACAACGAGTGTTCCTCGTGGCTTGCCATCTTCCAGCTTGACGTCGACCAAGTAGTTGCTCTTGACGAGCTGCTCGGCAACCGTCTTCTTGAGCTTGCTGCTAGGTACACGAATTTCTGTTTTGCCGACCATTGCGGCGTTTCGGATGCGGGTCAGGAGATCCGCGATTGGGTCAGTTGATTGTAGTGACATATCTTGTTTTCTCCTTTCCTTACCAACTACTCTTAGTGATGCCAGGGATCTCACCCTTGACTGCTTTTTCGCGGAAGTTTATGCGGCTGAGGCCGAATTTGCGCATGTAGGCGCGGGGTCGTCCGCTCAGTACGTCTCGGTTCTTCCAGCGGGTTGGGCTACTGTTCTTCGGTAGCTTCTGGAGACCTTCTAGGTCACCCATTTCCTTGAGCTCTGCACGCTTAGCGGCAAATTTCTGGATAAGCACTTGACGCTTTTTGTCGCGAGCGATCATAGATTTCTTTGCCATCTAGCGTCCTCCTTCTTTCTCAAACGGTAGGCCGAATTTTTCTAGTAGTGCGCGACTTTTTACTTTGTCGCCGTTCTTGATAGTAAACGTTACCTGCATACCATGCACCACCTGTGTCTCCTCAAATGTTAGCTCTGGGAAGATGCTCTGGTCGGTAATGCCTAGGTTGTAATTGCCACCTCGGTCGAATTTCACGCCGACGCCGTGGAAGTCGCGTACACGAGGCATTGCGATGTTGACCAGGCGATCAAGAAATTCGTACATACGAGCACCACGTAGTGTGACGGTGACGCCAACTGGCGCGCCCATGCCCTGACGGATTTTGAAGGTTGCGATTGATTTCTTGGCAAGACGCTCTACAGGAGCCTGGCCGGTGACACGTGTGAGCGTGTTTTTGACAGTTTCAAGCATACGCTTGTCGTCTTTGGTTTTGCCGGTTCCTACGCTTACCACGATCTTCTCGAGGCTTGGCACTTGGTGCACATTCTCGAGCTTCAGTTCGGCCTGTAGTTCCTTGGTGTACGTTGATTTGTACAAGGCTTTCAAGCGAGGAGTGTAAACGGCGGCTTTTTTGGATTCAGCCATTATTTGATCTCCTTATTCTTTAATTGGCGGGCAACGCGGGTTTTGACACCCTCAGTGACCTTGTAGCCTACGCGGCTGGTTTTGCCAGACTTTTCATCTGTCACCAGTGCGAGCTTGTGTAGTGGCGTTGGTACGTGAACGTCCTTTTTGCCACCACGAGGATTGAGCTGGCTTGGCTTGACGTGGCGATGACCGAGGCCAACACCTTCGATAAGTGCAGAGCCAGTCTTTGGGAAGACGGCGAGCACTTTACCAGTGGTGCCTTTGTGTGCACCAGCGGTGATCTTTACTGCATCACCCTTGCGAATACGAAGTGCCATACTAGAGTACCTCCGGCGCAAGGCTGATAATTTTGGCATAGCCCATGTCTCGCAGTTCACGTGGCACAGGGCCGAATACGCGAGTTGCTTTGGGGGTTTTGTCATCGTTGATAATCACAGCTGCGTTGTCGTCAAAGCAGATGGTGCTACCGTCTTTGCGGCGGATCATGTCACGCGTACGCACCACAACAGCCTTAATAACTGCCTTCTTCTTGACAGTTCCTGTCGGGTTGGCGTCTTTGACGCTGGCAACAATGACGTCACCAACACGCGCATAGCGACGCCTGGTACCGCCAAGCACACGGATACAAAGAATTTCTTTGGCACCGCTGTTGTCGCATACTTTGAGGCGAGATTCTTGCTGAATCATTAGTCTTTATCCTCCTCGACCTCTGGAACTACATCGGCAACATCGTTTTTGACTTCAATTGAACCCTTAGACTTCTCTAGGATTTCCTGAAGCTTGAACGCTTTGCGTTTGCTGATTGGTCGTGTTTCGATGATCACCACCTTGTCACCCTTACCTGCTGCATTCTCTTCGTCATGAGCGGCATATTTGCGGCTGACGGTGTACTGCTTGCCATAGATAGGATGAGTTTCACGTGATGTCACGGTGACGGTGATAGTTTTGTCACTTGCAGTTGAAGTGACGATACCTGTCAATGTCTTAGCCATATTATTTACTCTCCTTTGCGTCTAGTGCAGCGGCTCGAATGGCCGTGTGCAGTCGCGCGATTTCTTTACGTAGGCCGCCCAGAACCCGTGGATTTACCAGCTCGCCGCTCTTGTGCGATCGCATGCTTTCCAAAAGATCCTTTTGCTTCTCGGCAAGAGTTTTCTGTAGGTCAGCCGTGCTTTTCACTTCAACAGCTTTCTTTGCGGCAACTTTTTTGGTTGATTTCTTTACGTCAGCCATATTATGCCTCCTCTCGCTTTACAAATCGGGTTCTGACTGGCAATTTATGGCCGGCAAGGCGCATGGCTTCGCGTGCAATTTCTTCAGTCACGCCCTTCATTTCAAACAGTACGGTGCCAGCCTTCACCTTGGCTACGTAGTACTCAGGCTGTCCCTTACCACCGCCCATTTTGAGGCCAAGTGGTTTTTTGGTGACAGGAGTGTGTGGGAAAATACGAATCCAGATTTTACCACCGCGCTTAATATAGCGGGTCATAGCCTGTCGGCTTGATTCAATCTGGCGGCTGGTAATGCGCTCGTTCTCGAGGCTTTGCAGACCGTAGTCACCGAAAGCAATATAGTGTCCACGAGTCGCAACACCTTCGTTTTTGCCGATGCGCACTTTGCGGTGGGCAACTTTCTTTGGCAATAACATTAGCGTGTACTCCTTTCACCCTTGTAGATCCATACCTTGACACCGACAATTCCAACACCCGGGCAGTTAGCGCGAGCTGTATGGAAGTCAATATCGGCACGAAGCGTATGAAGTGGGACTGATCCTTCGATTACTTTTTCACGGCGAGCCATCTCGGCGTTATTGAGACGACCGGCTACCTGAATGCGGATACCTTTGGCGCCAGCATTCATAGTGCTTTGTGCGGCCATTTTGATGGCACGACGGAAGTTCGCGCGGCGCTCAAGCTGACGTGCAATGTTTTCAGCAACTAGCTTGGCAGCGAGCTCTGGGCGCTTCACTTCTTCAACGTTAATGCGCACTGGGAGGCTTGCGATCTTCTCAATATCTTTCTTGAGCTCGGTAATACCGACACCACCGCGACCAATCACAACACCTGCTTTCGCGGTATGGATGGTGACAGTAATCAGGTTGGCACTTCGCTCAATCTCGATACGATTGATTGTTGGACGGCTCTCAAATTTCTTCTCGATGAGCTCCCGTATGCGAATATCTTCTGCAAGCCACTTGGCAAAGTCTTTCTTGCCAGCGAACCAGCGTGAAGTCCAGTTCTTGTGAACTTGCAAACGGAAGCTGATGGGGTTAACTTTCTGGCCCATTACTTCTTCTCCTCTTTCTTAGCTGGCGCAGCGTCTACATCTGCTTTTTTCTCGACAGGTTTCTTGCGAACTTTTTCTGTACCGCTCACCTCAACGAGGATGTGGCTGCTTCGCTTCTGGAATGGCAGCGCACGGCCGCGGCTTGCAGGCTTGAAACGCTTCATGCGTGGGCCAGCCGTGACACTCAGCGTCGCGATCTGCAGTGTTTTACTGTCAAGGTTGTGGTTATTAGTGGCATTAGCAGCAGCGCTCGCAATGGCTTTTTTGACAACCAGTGCAGCACGCTTTGGCGTATGCTCGAGGATTACCATAGCATCAGCGACGCTACGGCCACGCACGAGGCTAGCGATCAAGCTCACCTTGCGGGGAGTCTGGTCAACGCCTTTGATATGTGCGCGTACTTTTTGTGAAGTTACTTCTGCCATACTACTTCTCCTTACCGCCATGCTTGCGGAACTTGCGCGTAGGGCTAAACTCACCGAGCTTGTGGCCTACCATGTTCTCGCTCACTAGTACTGGTACGTGCACGCGACCGTTGTGTACCGCAAATGTATATCCAACCATTTCTGGTGTGATCGTACTGCTGCGAGCCCAGGTCTTTGTCACCGTGCGGTCGCCAACTTTCAGAGCTGCCACTTTCTTGGCGAGCTTCGCGTCGACGAATGGGCCTTTTTTGAGTGATCGACTCATAAACTACTTCTTCCTCTTAGCTTCGTGACGACTGCGAACAATCATCTTGTTAGTTGATTTACGGGTACGAGTGCGGTAACCCAGCGTGAGCTGACCCCATGGAGTACGTGGTGCTTTACCAGTACCATGACGTCCACCGTCACCACCACCGTGAGGATGGTCTGCAGCGTTCATAACCACACCGCGAACACCTGGGCGAATACCCTTGCGACGGTTGCGGCCAGCGCTACCGATCTTGATATTCTGGTGCTGAACGTTGCCAACAACACCGAGTGTTGCCTGGCATTCCAGACGGAACTTGCGAACCTCACCACTTGGCATACGCACCATAGCGTAGTCGCCCTCTTTGGCCATTAGCTGCGCTTTTGTACCAGCGCTGCGTACCATCTGGGCTCCCTTGCCTGGGTTGATTTCAATCGCGTAGATCTGAGAACCAACAGGAATGCGAGCAAGTGTCATGCGGTTGCTTGTCTCGACAGGAGCTTCTTCGCCTGTCTGAATGACAGCGCCCTTCGTCATTTGTGTACCAGCAAGGATGTAGTGATACAAGCCATGCTGATCCTTGACGCGTGCAATGCGCGCGCTACGGTTTGGGTCGTACTCGATTTCCTCAATCGTCAGCGTCAGTCCAGCTGGCAGACGATGATTTAGGATACGGTAGTGCCTGCGCACGCCACCACCACGATGGCGAACGGTGATGCGACCGGTGTTGTTGCGACCGGCGACCATCTTCTTGCTCTTGACCAGGCTTTTGAGTGGTTTACGAGTCGTAATGTCGCTTGTGTCTTGGCTTGTCATGCCACGACGCGCAGGAGTAGTTGGGTTATATGCTTGAATAGCCATTATTTCTTCTCCTCCTTCTCTGCATCTTGCTCAAACACCTTAATCTTGCCTTCACTGAGTGTGACGTAGGCTTTCTTGGTGTCTTGACGAGTAGTGGTGCCGGGGTAGCGGTTTTTACCACGGCTAAAGCGAACTGATTTGCCGCTTTGCACAATGGTTTTGACACGAGCAACTTTGGCACCTTCATACTGAGCCTCTACGGCTGCAGCAATTTGCTGTTTGTTGGCGTCGGTAGGAACGTTGAATACGTAGGTATTCTGTGCGGTCACAAGACGATACGCCTTTTCGGTGGCCCTAGGAGTTACAAGTAGCATTATGCATTCTCCTTTCGGCCAAGCCATGCCTCAACTACCTTGAGGGCAGCAGGAGTCATGATGATGTTGTCAGCGTTTAGTACGTAATACACACTGAGATAATTTGCTCGGATGAGCAGCGCTTGCTGTAGGTTGTTGGTAGCGCGTAGTAGCGCAGGAGTCTTTTCGTCAACAACGAGCAGAATCTTTGCGTCTTCATGGAATTTCTGGTCAGCAAGGAATTTTGCCATATCGGCCGTTTTACCGGTTGCTTTGATGTCAGCAACAACGATCTTCTTCGCCTGGTCAGCTAGGGTGAGCGCCTGGCGTAGGGCAACAAGCTTGCTCGTTTTAGATAGCTTCAGCTTGTAGTTCTCGTTGCCGCTTGGGCCGAATACGACACCACCATGGCGCCAGATTGGGTTACGGCTGCTTCCGAAGCGTGCACGGCCGGTACCCTTCTGCTTCCATGGTTTCTTACCACCACCACTCACTTCACCGCGAGTTTTGGTGGTAGCGCTTGCCTGGCGTGATTTGGCGAGAAACGCATCATACGCGAGCTTCAAGAGCTCGTGATTTGACACGTCAACTGCAAAGACGCTTTTCGGCAAGGTAGCTTTTGCTGGCTTGGTTTCTGCAGTAGCCATTACTTAGTCCCTCCGTTTATTACGATTAAGCCCTTTTTAGGACCTGGCACCGCGCCCTTCACACCGACGAGATTGTCAGCGGCCGAGATGTAAGCAACCTGGAGGTTCTTCACCGTTACCTGGTCACCGCCCATTTGTCCGGCCATGCGCTTGCCTTTAAAGATTTTCTGTGGGTACATGCTACCGATCGAACCGACCTTGCGCGTGTTGCCCTTACCACCGTGTGTTTTGCGGTGACGTTTGAAATTGTGACGCTTGATGGTACCGGCCCAGCCTTTACCTTTGCTGATACCTGTTGCGTCGACGATATCACCGAGTCCAAACTCACTGATATCCCATGAATCGCCAACCTTGATCTCACCAAGGTCGTCAACTCGAAATTCCCGAATTTCTTTCGGGGTTACACCGGCTGATTTTACATGACCAGCCACGGCCTTGCTCAGGTTCTTACCCTGACCATATGCCACTTGCACTGCGTTGTAGCCGTCAGTTTCGACGGACTTCACCTGAGTCACAGTACAAGGGCCGGCTTGGATAAGTGTCACAGGAATAGTAACACCGTCTTCGCCGATGATCTGGGTCATACCAATTTTGGTACCGAGAAGTGCTTTCATAGCCCTTTTGCTCCCATTTAAAATTCCCGGTGGCAGGTAGTATCCGGGGCCGGACTTACCTATTCACTCGAGGAACAAGTTTGTATTACGTAATAAGTTACCGAGCTATCGTAGCACACTTTGCCGCCGCTCGTCAAGGGTTTTAACGGGGTGAGTCTCGTTGACTATGCCGAACTTGACTATTTTAAGATAATTTGATATAATAGTAAAAGATAGCTGTACGCGGAAATCCCACGTACAAACGACCTCCAAGGAGGAGCTATGTATGGCATCAGTCACACGCCTATCGAGGCGGACGACCTCGGCCCCGACCCTGGCATGTCGGGGATTCGCAACGGGTATGTCACCGTCGCGACACTTGACGTCAAGCGCGTCGTGCCAACGCTCGAATTGCTGCAGCGGCTGCTGCCAGGCGGCAAGCGTGGTGGTACTGTCACGATACTCGCGACAGGGCATCGAGACGATGAATTTGCCGTGTCGGGCGTGCCCGCTATGGTCATTGAGGTGAAGATGACCAACCTCGATGGTGACCCGGCTGACATGTTTGCACAATACCTCGGTATGGTGTCCGCCGTGCTGCAGAGCACCAGGAGCATCAAGTCTCAGCTGGACGCTGCGGCCGAGCTTCATCGCGCTTCGACGCGAAGCTACTACTGACCCCGCCACAGCGACCCCGTCTCCGACAAACAGGGGCCCCGCTACGGCGGGGCTTTTCATACGGTCAATAGAGTGTCCACCACAAGTCATCGACACGACTTGTCAGGGGCATTAATAGATCTGGCATAGGCTATGACAAACTTGACAAAGCTGCTGTTCATATTATATATATGAGTTGGTAGCATACAACCTGGAGACACCGGGTGTACCTTACAAGAGAGGTGTACTGCGTTGAAATCACGACTGATTGGCATGACTGCAGCTCTTGTCGTGCTCACTGCATGCGGTGCCTCGAGCACCACTGCCGCCGCCGAAACTCCACCAAACACGAACCCGAAGGCTGGATGGGTCGTCGTACGGAATAATGGAGGAGGCGCGCTATTCAAGGTGTGTGATGGGTCTACGCTCGTCTACGCGTTCAACAGCAATGGCGGGCTGGCCGTCATTGCAAACAGTCCTGAGTGCTCATAAGAGAACTGGAGGTGAGCTCATGGCCAAGCCCACGATGAGACTTGGTAGCCCAATTAACGACAAGCAGGCGCGTCGACTCGAGCGAGTGTACGAAGCGGTACGGGGCGTGGCAGATCACGTCGACGCACCACTCGACACAAGCAAGGGCGATCAGCACTTTGTGACGGAAGTCGCGAAGTACATCGTCGGCGTTGATCGCAAAGCGGTCGACCTGCCGTTTAACCCCGAGGCAAAGAACCCGCTCCGGGCGAAACTGACGAAGCGCCAACGTCGCCTGATCGGTGACGTGATCTACGTCTGGATGACGCACTTTGCGACGGACGTTGGGTATGTCGAGTATGCTGGCAGGATCCTTCTGCTCGCTCGATTCGCACGCCCGTCCCACCCGCTGCGCCTAGCATTTGCCAACTTCCGCGTTGGCCACGCACATCACCAGATGGTGCCGCGCTGATGGCACGCATGCTGTCAAACTGGGTCGGCGGCGTGATGGACTGGGCGTCACAGCGCGTGCTGCCCTCTCTGGAGCTCCATACACGTGTTGACGTGAATGACGAAGGCGCCAAATCACTCGTTGTCACCATGGGTGACCGCGAGATACGCCTGCATTTCGAGGAGGCCACGCAAATGGCCGGTGAGCAGGCGCGACACGTTGCGCTTGACATGAAGGTTCGGGGAGGCCAGCTGGTCACCCGTGTCGTCGGTGTCTTTGACGCCGCCAAGGGTGCGTGGATCAGCCTCGCTCCTGAAAAAAAGGGAGCGACAACACCGTGGCACCACACGGTCAAGCCGATTATTGACGTCAGCAAGCAGCGACTTCACGAGGACTGACCGCGCAGCAGCCCGCCACCCATCCGATACGTCGGTGGGCCTGGCGGGCTATTTAATTGCTAAATAAGTACGCCAGCTGGCATAAAATAGCAGATAATCGTCACGATAATCAAGACAAGGTACCAGAGCTTTCGGTCAGCCTGATTTTTCTCAAATAGACGTACGACAAGTAGCCCAAAAATCATGCCAACTGGCACACCCGCTAACGGAACGCCGGCGATCACAAGAGGATGGGCAAACTTAAGCCAAAACGTGCCAAGTAATACCATGAGGACGAGCTTGAGCAGGTATTGGCTGTCACTTTCTCTCGAAACAAGATAACCGCGACGGGTTATGGCACGGTTACGTGCATAGGTACGTGGCTTGCGTTTCCTGCTGGTCATGCATGAATTATAGCATAAGCATCTTGCATTCTGTGTCTGTTGGCGGCATAATGGAGGTAAACTAATGGGGATTTATATATGGTACGCACAAAGAAAGCTACAAAAAAGGTAACGACAGCGCCCAAAAAGCCCGTAGTGCATGCTGCCAGCAAACACAAAGCTCCTGCAATGCGCTCATTTGCTCCGTCCCGCCCAACTGAACCATTCTTTACCTTTAGGATGACCCACCAAACCTTCTATTGGGCAGTTTTGGCTATTCTAGTGCTTGCACTTGGTATCTGGGTAGTCACAATCAACGACAAAGTGCAGCGTATATACGACCAGATCGACGCTTCAAATGCTGCGCTGACAGAAGACACCCCCAGCAACAAAAAACCATAGTCCACCGTGCTATGTAGTAGCAAAAAACGCTCCCGAAAGAGCGTTTTTTGTATAATACGCGTTGATTACATGCGAATTTCAGCATCAACACCACTTGGCAGGCTAAGGTTCTGCAAGCTGTCAATGGTTTTTGGTGTCGCGTTGGTGATGTCAATGAGGCGCTTATGTACGCGCATCTCAAATGCTTCACCGCCCATTTTGTAGACATGCGGGCTCTTCACCACGGTGTAGGTACTGCGACGAGTTGGCAGTGGCACTGGCCCCGCGATACTCGCGCCAGTGCGAAGCGCTGTCTCGATAATTTGTTTTGCTGATTGGTCGATGACCTTGTGATCATATGCTTTAAGGCGAATGCGAATCCGCAGTCCCTCTGCTTGTTTTGCGTCTGCCACTAGTAGACTCCTTTCATGGCTAGTGTGTAGTAACCTCTCCGAGGCACGGTGTCCACTACGGCTCACGTCCTGGCGAGTTCTCTACACGATTGATAGTACATGAGTAGTATACCATCAATATCGCGCCAGGAAAAGCACGAGGGCGTTGACAGCCCCCAGCGCAGCGTGATATAACAAGCACGTATATTGCTGGGTGCGAGACGAGATATACACATAAACATCTTAAATGGAGAAACTCTCTATGCATCAAGCAGATCTTCTACATGTCGGCCAGAGTCCCGATACACTTACGGAGGCCCCGGAAGTCACAATGGCATCATATGAACGTGCCACCGCAAGTCGGCATCTCGATGCGATTGGCATGGGTATGATGGAGGCGGTCGCAAACGGTGACAGCACATTTAGCTATGTCGACACATCGCGGGACTGGTCGAGCGACGCGCACAAGGCAACACTCTACGCATTACTACGAGATTATGTGAATTATCAAGAAGGCTGGACCTGCACGATGGTGTGGATAGAGGAGTACGACACGAGGCAGGATCTCCCTTACAACAACACACATCCCGGCTATGCCGATCCGCACCAGCGCATTGTTGTTATCGCCGAGCGCGTCAACCTACCCTAGTAATAGAGACAATTAGCCATTTTCACTAATTGCAATTCTTTCATTGCCTCTATTATATGTAGCCACCGGGCAAATTATCTCAAAAACGCCCCTGCACGAGGCGGGGGCGTTTTTACTAGAGTGTAGTGTGACTATTTGTTGATCTTTGTCACAACACCAGCACCGACAGTACGGCCACCTTCGCGGATTGCGAAGTTTAGACCCTGTTCCATGGCAATTGGAGCGAGCAACTTAACCTTGAAGGTTACAGTGTCGCCTGGCATGACCATTTCTTTGTCAGCTGGAAGTTCAACTTCACCAGTTACGTCCGTTGTGCGGAAGTAGAACTGTGGCTTGTAGCCCTTGCTGAATGGGGTGTGGCGTCCGCCTTCTTCTTTCTTCAAGATGTAGACTTCAGCGTCAAACTCAGTATGTGGCTCAAGGCTACCTGGCTTCACAACAACCTGACCGCGCTCAATCTGCTCGCGCTCAATACCGCGAAGAAGAAGACCGGCGTTGTCGCCTGCTTGACCTTGGTCAAGGTTCTTTTTGAAAGCTTCGATACCAGTAACAACAGAAGTTTGAGTGGCTTTGATACCAACAATCTCAACGGCGTCGTTTAGCTTGATGATACCCTGCTCAATACGTCCAGTCGCAACAGTACCACGACCCTTGATTGAGAAAACGTCCTCGATAGGCATAAGGAATGGCTTGTCGAGTTCGCGCTTTGGCTCGTCGATGTAATCGTCAAGTGCTTTGACAAGCTCCATGATTGCATCTTCGTTGGCAGTGTCACCTTCAAGCGCCTTTGTTGCAGAGCCCTTGATGATTGGTGCGTTGTCGCCATCGTAACCGTTCTTGGTGAGTAGCTCACGAACGTCCATTTCAACAAGCTCAACCAATTCTGGGTCAGCAAGGTCCATTTTGTTCAGGAACACGACGATCTTTGGTACGTTTACCTGGTGCGCAAGCAGCACGTGCTCACGAGTCTGTGGCAACGGGCCGTCGTTTGCGGCAACCACAAGGATTGCGCCGTCGATTTGCGCGGCACCGGTGATCATNNACCAGGATCGCGCCGTCCATCTGGGCTGCGCCGGTGATCATGTTCTTGACATAGTCGGCGTGGCCTGGCATGTCAACATGAGCGTAGTGACGGCTCTCCGACTCGTACTCCTGGTGTGAGCTGGCGATGGTAATACCACGAGCCTTCTCTTCGGGTGCATTGTCAATTTGGTCGTAAGCAACTGGTTTGTTAGTTGCACTAGGAAGGCGCTTTGCGAGGACACTGGTGATCGCAGCGGTAAGAGTTGTTTTACCGTGGTCAACGTGGCCCATTGTGCCGACATTTACGTGGGGCTTGCTTCGGTCGAAGTCTGCCATGGATGATAAATCTCCTATTATTGATTAGTTTATTGCTTGGTACGCGAGCTCATGGATGTAGTGAACAATGTTCATCACACAATAATCCGCGCCCATGCGTATGGGATTGATTATAATGTAAAGCAGCTACCTTGTAAACACCTATCATCGCGCATGTCGCCACGCACACAGCTGCTTGCACTATCTTAATGTATTCTTAAGCTTTTCATGGGTATACTATATTCAATGACCGAGCAACACAAACGACATGTAGTGGTTGGCACGATCGCCATGAGCCTTATTCCATCGGTTCTTATTTTAGAACCGCCAAGCGCTCCAACACTCAAGCACGTAGCACTTTACCTGTCTGCCCTTATTGGCTATTGGGGCATTGTGTTGATGCTTTGGATGTATCTATTGGGCACGAAATCCGTCACTGCGCTTATCTTTCGCGACCTGGCACCTGTGCTGCGTGTTCACAAATGGCTTGGTATATACGCTATACCGATGATCTTCCTTCACCCTTTGCTTGTCGGGCTTAGCTACGGCGCCAACTTGCTGACCTTTTCCATACTTCCTAGTATTGCCACACAGTACGATAGGCATGTGCTGCTCGGCCAAATCGCACTCTGGCTACTTGTAATCATATGGGTATCTTCGGCTATCCTGCGCAGCAAGCTTGCCTTTCGTCCCTGGAAATACATTCACTATCTCGCCTACGTGTCGATACCCTTTGCCCTGCTCCATGTGCCCGATCTCGGTTCGCAGTCAACGACCCATGTCTTCGTACGGGGCTATCTATTTGTATTGATGCTCACTTTTTTTGCCATTTGCATATTACGCCTTCGCTCAATCCTCAATCTCGATAAATCTACGTACACCGTAGCCCGACACATACAGATTACCAAAGCTGGCGACTACGTGTTGATAGCGAGGCCGGCTGATGGTTCGCGCCCACTCCGTGCACCCCGTCGTGGCCAATATGTCTATATTAAGTTAGGTTTTCTGAGCGAGGACCATCCATTTAGCGTGACACAGTACGACGAAGACACTGGTCAGTTGACACTGGCGTACCGACTGGCCGGCATGTATACCAAAGAGCTGGCCAAACTTCAGGTCGGACAATCCGTCCATCTGAGTGGCCCGTATGGAAGCTTCACTGACGATTTAGCCGAAACAGACACGACGCCAGTGGTCTATTTGGCCGGCGGCATTGGCATCACTCCATTCGTCGATCGTGTAATGAGTGAAAATGATATTCGCGAGCAGTGGCTATTTGCCGCCAATCGTAGCCGTGAAACTGCCGTGCTCCTGCCGCAGCTCAAAAAAGAGCTTGGCGACAGATGCGTGGCTATCTATAGTGCTGAGCAAGTGCCCGCGGCCAACGAAGAGCATGGATATATCACTTCTACTCTGCTCGGCAAATATCTCAGTGATCCCACCAAATATCGCTACTATCTGTGTGGCCCTCCCCCCATGATGCAGGCATGTCGCGAAGCGCTTGCCGAGCTAGGCGTACCTCCAAGCCAGGTTCGAAGCGAAACGTTTGGTTGGTAGTAAATTATTCGCCTAATCACCGCTGCAACGATGACCCGTTCGACATGCGTAAAAGCTTAGTCTGTAAACGATAGCGAGCAGCCAGTGTAGCTTCGAGCTCTGGCCGGAGAATTAAGATCGTTGCCATTGTGTCCGCGACCAGTGCAGTTGGAGCGGTAACAAAAGACGCGGCAATACCCGTCTTGCTCGACTGCCCCGTCACAGGATCAATGATGTGGTGATGATCCCCGGTCTCACTGCGCCATGTGCGTCTGAGGGTACTACTAGCAGCCAACGCGCCAGTAGTGAGCATCACTTTCCCAACCATTTTACTTGCATCGTATGGATCCTCCAGGGCAAGTTCAACTGGCGCATCGGACTGCACAAATAAATCGCCGCCACCGTTGATAATAAACTGCTTTACGCCGTGCTGACGAAAAACATCAGCCAGTCGGTCAATCAGCCAGCCCTTACCCTGACCCCCAAAATCCAGCATTACTCCTTTTGGAATAGTAACCTTCTGGGTGTCGTACGTGATGTCCTCCCAGATACTCTTTCTTACCGTACCGCCATGCGTACGTGCGCCATACCCCAGCCTATGCAGTGCCGGGCCAACCGCGATCGTAAAAGCACCCTCACTTACCTGCTCCATTTCGTGCGCAAAATCAAGCATGCGCAGCAATTCTTCCGGTGGGTTAACCAGCACGCCAGTGCGCGCAAGCTCGGCAACGAGTGAATCATCCCGAAAGCGCGAATACCGCCTGTCAAATTCATCACAAATAACCGCTATATCGTGAATAATAGCGGGACTAAACACCGAGTCGTCGAGCATCTCGCACCACCAACGGGTGCCGATACTCTCAAATTCATATTGCGCCTGGTCTGCCACCAGAAGCTAGGCGGATGCCTGAGATTTAATGGTGGTCAGGGCATCGTCGAATGCATCTGTCGTCAGACTTGCGCCGCCGATACGGCTCGGACTATAGCTGGCAATACTCTGGCCGCTTGCGTCNNACGCTGTACGTAGTGCTCGCGGTATAGGTGCCATCTTTATAGCTCGTGCTTGAGCTCGCTGTCGTGCTTGACGATTCAACGGTAGCACTGGCAGTCGTTGCTTCAGCTGTCGTGACCGGCGTAGTAGCAACCCGGTTCGACGTGCTAGCCAGTGACGTTGCGGTCGTGTCTTTTGTAGCGAAAAGTGTATAGCCTCCAAGCCCGACAGTAGCTATCAGTGCAACGGCGCCAACAACAGTAAAGATCCT
>DBNP01000017.1 GCA_002299795.1 Candidatus Saccharibacteria bacterium UBA669
CTAACCAACTGAGCTACGCTGCCAAACTGAGGCAATTATAGCAGAGGTGGTGGATATTTTCCAGACCGCCATCTTGTAAAAGCTTAAAAACACTTTACAATTGGTAGTACGTTTACATAACTGGGAGAGCTATATGCAACAGGTAGAAAATATCGAAAAAATGGTAGCGACATGGATGAAAGATATGCCGCATCTACCTAAAGGTCTCACAAAATGGCTTGCTGAAAATGCTTGGTGGCTGGTTATTATTGGTGTTGTACTCAGTGTACTTAGCTTATTGATGGCATTGACCGCACTAACGGTCGGTTCTGTTGTCCTGGGAACTCTTGGAGCAGCAGCGCTCGGCGGAACGCTATTTGTCGGAGCGCTTATATCACTTGTTGGCTCGGCGGCTTCAGCCGTGATCGAAGGTTTGGCAATCTCACCACTTAAAGTGATGAACAAAAAGGGATGGGACCTTCTGTTCTTGTCGGTGCTCGTGGGCTTTGCCGGTGCAGTGGTGTCGTCGCTGATTGGTATGAATATCATGGGTGTCGTGTGGGCTGCGGTTGCGGCTGCCATTAGCTTCTATGTACTGCTTGAAGTGAAGTCATACTTCGTCGGTGCTGCCAAGCACGAGACAAAAGCCTAGACCGATACGCGCCACATAGTGGACGCAGTGTTATAAGAAAGGGCGCGCACCTTGGGGAAGGAGCGCGCCGGCCATTAGTTGTAGAGGGAAACGGCAATCTGCCGAAATCCAGCTTGCTGCTGCGCCTGAAAGCGGTGTCGACCATCGCGCACCGTGTAGAATGCGCCACAGTCTTCGACCACAATCGGCGGAAAGTCGTCGCCTCGGTCGTAGTCGCTCAGGTAGCGAGCGATCTTGGCCTGCGACAACTTGCGCAGCTTTTTGTGGTTGACACGAATCAAGCTGACGTCAACCCAGTGGGTCCCGCCATCGGGGCGGGCGTGAGGGTCGTTGGACATGAGGGGCTCCTATCTTCTAGGTTAGCCTCATGTGATCACCTCCTCTGATCGTAATAATGGACACTTTCATTATAACATATTTACACTAAAAATACAATAAGCCCCATTGCAATGAATGCAGACCATACCTCATCCCTATATATTGTTTATGAAATAGTGAACGCAGATTGATCAAACGATGTATGGCGAGTATTATGGTGGTACTATGACCACTGAGCATTTACTCACACATCACGAACAGCAAGCTGACGTGCCTCGTTTTCTCGATTCAATACCTCCAGAGCTGGAGCAATTATGGGATAAATTTTGTCGAGTATTGCCCGAAACCGGTCTGGATCAGAGCGAGCAGACGCGGGCACTCTGGATGGATACAGATATGCCGCAGATCTTACGCGACCGCGCACTTCTTTCATCGCAGGTGCGGCACCCAATTGCTTCAAAGGTGCACATCGAAGCATACGCCGCCTGGCAAAAAGAGCTCCTAGCCTATGTGGTCAGTACTGGCAAAACAGAGGTGTATGACAACGAATCAATGGCACATGCAATGATGCGGCTTTTTGGCGACGGTTGGATATCTCGAACCGAGTTTGAAGACTTTTTAGAGCATTTCGGAGTAGAACGAGCGGACGGCATATTCCGTCAGCTGATCCGACCCAAACTTGGCTATGGCTTGCTCTCTGCGAAAGATAGCAAACAGCCGTCGATTCCAGTTTTGTTCCCTATTTTACACATGGACGTCTATGCGGCCGACGGCGAGGAGTTTGATCCGGGGCTCGTTGCTGTTTTCGAGTGGGCGACTGATGGTCTGTATAGCTGGATGGAGAGTAAGGCCACCGGCGACTACTCGCGGGTACCACCGTGGCTTGTTGGCGTGCCAACTGAGCAGATTGATGAGTTTACACTGTCTCAAATATTACGCAACTGGAAAACATACCCATGGTATGACACAAGGCGAAACAATAAAGACACCCTACCGGCGTGGGTAAATGAATTTGCAGTGCGACAGTTTGGACCAAAAATGGCCTTAACTATCATCGAACAGCAGAAAGACCTTCCTCCTGGGTTTTTGGAGTCTCCTGGAGACGAGAGCCTGCTGCGTGCGGTGTCGCTAGAACATCTTAGGTACCGTCAGCGGGTCCGCAATGACGCAAGTCGACTCAGGGAGCGGTCATCCAAAACTCATACAGAAGGCTCCGTACAGCCCATCCCACCCTGCCATGATTTCTTTCCTGGTCCCCCAAAGATGCCGCAATCGATTGCGCGCTATCGTCAACTTTTTATTGACGATGAGGAGGTCGGGGGCTATTGACAGAAGAGGAACAGGTTCATCACAAAAATCAAGATTTGTGGAATGACTATACTGCTAAGCAGCAGGCGCAGTTAAGTGCTCAACATGAACAAGATGTTGCTCAGCAGACGACAGAACTGTCATCTGCTGATAGGGGTCGGGAAGTTGCAAAGGAAGCATTGCGGCAAGTGTTGGATGATGTGTATGTTGTGCAAAATGCTATAGTCCCAGCTCGATCGCCTCGATAACACGTGCTGCGAGGGCTTTGTAGCGGCGGGTGGTTTGTTCGTTGCCGAGCACATAGGTGCGCAGATCTCCCTCTACGGGCGCTGGTGTAAATACTTGATCTTCGGGGTACTGATTGCGAGTGAGGTCGATAGTGGTACCGTCAATGATGTTACGGTAGTGGGTTTCTTGTTTTCCTTGGTAATCTGTGGCAAGGCGCTCAAGTGTGCCGCCTAGGCAGTCTTGGACGATAAGCGCGGTGGGCACGCATTGGCCACGTTCGGGAGCGCTGAGCTCATCCCATTCGTCGGGGAGGCTAGTGGTATCGAGTGACCAGCTTGCGCGGATGATTCTTTCAAGTGGTTGCGGCATATGACAAAACGCTCCTATCCACCCTATTCATTATTGTATGAGACATAGTATACTAAAAAGTACTTCCAGGCTATACTCACTACTCGCCAAGCGAGCAAGCGTCCCTCGCCAATGGATTCATCAGTTGTCTTCGGCGATTCGCTAGAAACGGGCGATGGTACGGGCAACATTCGTCTAAAACGTTTCTCTAAATAACTAATTTGGAGATGTTTTCCATGAATGATGAATCAAGCCTACCTATTGACTATATTGAAATACCATACCGTATACATGCGCACACCGAGCGTATCGATGCCATACTGGAGCGCCGCATGAGGGAGTTTATGTTGACCAGGCGTCGCAAGATTTGGCAGGCGGAGGGGCGATAATGGAATCAGAGACACTACTAAACGAGCGAGTGGAAGTCATTGCTGTGTTTGGCGAGGGGCTTAATCCATGCCGGCCAGTACGATTCCGGCGGAGGAATGGCAGGGAAGTTGAAATCACTGAGATTGGGCTACGGCACCCGACAACTGCAGGGCGGCGCATGGTGCATATGTTTGATGTGACAGACGGCGGGGCAGACTACCGGTTGGAATTTGATAGCGAGCGGCTAACATGGACGCTGACACTTGAGGCTGATCGAGCATGAAGCAGCGCTACAACCCCACTCGCCCACTTGTCATGCATATCGATCTGAATAGTTGCTTTGCAACAGTGGAGCAGCAGGCGAGGCCAATGCTGCGTGGCCGGCCCGTTGCTATCGTGAATCGTCGCACTGAGCACACCATGATTGTGACAGCTAGCTACGAAGCCAAGGCGATGGGAGTAAAGCTGGGGATGCGCCTACGTGATGCGCGCAAGCTCTGCCCTAGCCTGGTTGGTATCGAGAGTGACCCGGCGAAATATCGCTACGTGTACCA
>DBNP01000012.1 GCA_002299795.1 Candidatus Saccharibacteria bacterium UBA669
CTGTACAAAATATGCTCCGTACCCAGGAAATCCTGATTGTATTCTTTGGCGACTTCCCAGCCCATACGAAGTGTCAACAGCGCTGTTTCACTCAGCCCGACCGCGCCCGTACTCACCGCTACTTGCTGCGGCGAAATACCGAGGGCCGCCTCGGCACGGGGTAGTGTCACGCCGGCATCAGCTAGCATTTTGGCCCCCATACTGCTTCCCTGAGCAAGCAGGCCTAGCAGTAGGTGCTCTGTACCGATATATGCACTCCCATTGCCACGAGCAATCGCATCAGCATGCTGCACACTAAGCTTGGCGTTATCGGTAAGATGAGAAATAAAATCTGCAAAGTCTTCTGGCATACTGCCCTCCTGTCAGGGCGTTCCACCCTTTATGCACTTCATTATACGAAACCAATTGGCACTCGTCAAGTAAGAGTGCTAATTATCCATTCGCTTCCTCGGTTTCGTTCGCAAGGTGCATATGCTAGGATGAGTATGCTATGCATACGCTTCTCAAATACGTCTCGCGCAATCCCTACGTCATGCCACGCAAACAATTCAGCTCGGTCTGGCTCGTCACATTTCTGTCGGCTGCAGCAGCATTGCTGTGGCTTGTATTTTTTCAAGAGCCAAGCATCCTGCACCTCACCTGGCCAAGCACACCGTGCCAAGTCACTCGCTATGCCTACGATGCACGCGTGACCAACGGGTACATCTGCGAATATTCTGTCGGTAATGCCACATATTCTATCCTCACCCACGGCAGCACACAGCAAGGAACTAGTGAGCAAAACATCGGCGTCTCACATACTGTTCTCTATAACCCATCAAATCCACAACAGGGATATTCTCCTGAGGTAGCATTGCCCGCATACATCGCGCTCCTGCTGGCGGCACTCGGTCTCGCAATCGCGATGATTACTGCTGGTGTGATCGCCTGGCGCAAGAACATCTCTCGCACCCGCGTCATCTCGCGCTTGCTCAAGACCGGAACAGCCATACAGGCAACTGTTGTCGGCACATCACTCGAATATGCCAGCAGGGGCATGGCAATAACGACAATACACATCGCACCGCTTGTCGCCGCAGACAATGTACGCGATAAATATACCTCAGACAAAGTATGGTCACACTACGAATGGCTGAAGCCAGGCGTACCAGCAAGGATATTTGTATCTAAGGAAAATCCAGATGACTATTATGTTGATCTTGATTTCTGGGAAGAATACTTTGCCAAGTAACGTGACTAAATCTTGCCAGTTTGACGAAGGTCTATAAATACGGGTCGTTTCTTATGAGTGCTCTCTTACCACAACAGCTCGTCGTTCCTTCGATTGCGTTCTACTAAATACACTGCTCTATTGGCAATGCCGCTGAGCGTTTCCCAGTCTTGACGGCTATATTCGGTGGGCACAGGCTCGCCGTAGACCCCATACAGAGCTTCGTAGACCTCATAGTCTTCAGTAATCCCAGTAGGATCAGCAGCTTCGCCGAGCGCATCTGCCATATTGCTCATATATACTGGTGGTATCAGCCGCAAGAGGTCTCCGCCAGACCTGCCCTCCCGCCACTCCTTGCCCAGATCACTGAGATCGAGTTGGGAAGAAATAGCTTCGCGCAGTTCTTCAAATACCTGCCTATCACGATCGCTCATTTCACGGCCATGAGTCATCCTATCCGAAGATGCCCATAGCTGTAGCAACGATGCACTTGCCCTATCCCAGTCCGGGTCAGACTCTTGTCTGCCAGGTACGCAGCGCTCTATCATACGTCTCCTTCTAGCCCACAATACTGTTTGGCGCTATTGTAGCACCAAACACCTTAATCCGTGAATAGTAGACGAGGCGTAACTATTTGCTCTGTTCTTCAATCGCAGCGAATAGGCCGTCTTCGATGTTTTTCTTGGCCTTTTTCTCAGCCGGCTTAGCAGCTACGGCAGTTTCGATATCAAGCTCATACCCAGTCAGACGTGCAGCGAGGCGAACGTTCTGGCCGCCGCGACCAATGGCAATACTTTGCTGGTCTTCGCTGACGAATACCTTGGCACGCTTGGTGTCTTTGTCGATCTCAACTTTCACAACTTCAGCTGGGCTGAGTGCGTTGCGGATATAGCTATCGATATTTTCATCGTAAGTGATGATGTCAATTTTTTCCTGCTCACCAATTTCATGCATGACGGCGTTGACACGCGTACCATGGCCACCAACAAACGTGCCGACTGGGTCAACCCCTGGCACTGTGCTTGCAACGGCCAGCTTAGTGCGACGACCAGCCTCGCGGGCAATACCCTTGATCTCAACTGCGCCAGTTTCCATTTCAGGCACTTCCTGGCGGAATAGATATTCAACAAACGCTTCGTTGCCTCGGCTCAGCACCAGCTGTGGGCCGCGGTTATCACGTTCGATGTCTTTAATAAACACTTTCATGCGGCTACCAACGCTATAGAACTCGCCCTGAATCTGCTCGCTCTGCGGCAAGATACCAATCGCTTTGCCAAGCTCAACACGGACAACCCGTGGCTCAACGCGCTGCACGATACCGGTCACTACAGTACCAATCTTGTCCTCAAACTCTGCCAGCACCACTTCACGCTCTGCCTCACGAAGGCGCTGAAGGACTACCTGCTTGGCAGTCTGTGCGGCAACGCGGCCAAAGCTGACTACTTCGTGCTTGTCCTCAATAGTATCACCAACTACGGCGTCCTTTTTGAGCTTTTTGGCATCATCAAGACTGATCTCAAGCGCATCGCTACCCACCGTCTCAACAATCTCACGGGAAACAAACACGCTAGCCGTGCCGTCGTTGATATTCAGCTCAGCACGTACTTCCTGGTCGCGCTCACCGTTGTCACGGCGCCATGCGGCGGCGATCGCCTGCTCAATAACACTAAGGACTGTCTCCTCTGGCAAATTTTTTTCTTCAGCGATTGTGCGCACCGCTAGTGTAAGCTGCTTGATGTTGATATCTTCCATAGGTGACATCCTTTCTTTAGAATTTCTACGAAAATATCCGACCTGCCGGCCGGATGTGTACGTGTGTATCATAGCAAACACGACGACATGTGTCAAGCAATGAATGTCCCCCAGGCACGACACCTGGGGGTTACGACTATCAGAGAAGGATGTAGGACACGTCCTCGACATCGCCAATCTTGACGACACCACGGGTGGGCACCGGAATGACCGCGACGTACGAAGCTCCGACGAGGCGTTGATCGCGACCATTTCGCAGGAGCTGAACCTGACGCTCACACTCTGAGGCTTCGCAAAACAGTAGTGGTACTGACGACGAGCGCGCACCAAGCCCCGAACAGCCCGGCGTAGTCACCGCCGTGAGCAAGCACATCTGTGCCATGATGAACTCCATTCTCTCGATGGTGAGTATAGTGTAACACACCGCAAAATACGCTATACTGGTGCAGTTATGCGAGTCAGCGATTTTCATTACCACATCCCCGAAGAGCTTATTGCCACCCAGCCACCTATAGTTCGTGGCGAGGCTCGGCTGCTCGTGCTCGACCGCGCGACCGGTGCGATGAGCGATAGAACCTATGGCGATGCCGTCGATTACTTGAATGCCGGTGACGTCCTGGTGATTAATGATACCAAGGTAATTAAGGCACGCCTCATTGCCACCAAATCGAGTGGTGGCGAACGCGAGCTAGTACTGGTTGAAAAGCACGGTAAAACAGATGATTGGCACACTCACACCGTCATTTATCGACGCAAACTAAAGCCCGGCGATGAGCTATTCGTCGGCGACAACAAACTGACGGTCCGAGAGATCCTGGGTGACGGTATGGCGATTATCCAAAGTGATCGCGATTTACTGCAAATTGCTGACGAGTACGGGTCTGTGCCATTGCCTCCGTATATGCGCCGCGAAGCTACCGCAGCCGATATTGAGCGCTACCAAACCGTCTTCGCCAACGAGCAAGGCAGTGTCGCCGCTCCCACCGCCAGCCTAAACATGACTGAGGCAACATTACAAAAGCTCCGAGACAATGGAGTGATTGTTGTTTATGCCACTCTGCACGTTGGGCTTGGTACGTTTTTACCAATTCGAGTTGATGACGTGACTAATCACACAATGCACAAAGAATATTTCGAGGTACCAGCTGCGACCATTGCCGCAATCCAGCAGGCAAAACAGTCAGGCCATCGAGTTGTCGCCCTTGGCACCACCGTCACGCGCACACTCGAATACGCACACGAAGCCATTCTACGCGGCCCGGCAGTCGATATTGCTGGCGAAGCCGATATCTTCATGTACCCCGGCTATCAGTTCAAAGTTATCGACGGTCTGCTGACAAACTTCCATATGCCCGACAGCACGGTGCTTATGCTCACCGCCGCATTTGCTTGCTGGGACAAACTAAAACCAGCCTACGAACATGCCGTGGCCGAAAAGTATCACTTTTTTAGCTATGGTGATAGTATGCTGATCATCAATCACTAATCAAGAAGCGGCTTGTAGTAACGCGCCATCGGTCCAGAGCTAGGATCCCGGGTGTAGCCGCTGCGCACATACAGGCTCTGTGCACCTTTTGTTGATGCTAGTTTCATCACCCCACATCCACGCGCCCTCACCTCCGTCTCGATAGCCGCAAGCGCTCTCATACCCAGACCACGACAACGAAGCTTTTCATCTACAACCAAGGATTCGAGCCACACCGCGCTACTCTGAATATCCACTACTGCAGCACCGACCACCTTTCCGCCCTCTTCGATCGCAAACGTATCAGTACAGTCGCGCATCATTTGTACAACTAGTTCATGCTCACCGGGTAGTATGTCAGCCGGATGCTCCCACGAAGCGCCAAGCAGCTGTGCATATATACGGGTAAGTTCGGTAAATCGTGGGTCACTATACACGGCATCAGTTTCGATTGGAAATTGGCTGATCATTAGCTCTGTCATGTTTGTACCTTACGAACCGCTTAGCTCATTACCTGCGATAATCATATCGACCGTTTTTTGCGCCTGCAGGACGCCTAGCCCTGCCTTCATCGTACGTAAGTAGACTTCTGGCTGGTCAATATGGTGAATCCGCAGGCCACGACCATCATCCATTAACGAATCAGTAGAGGTAGTGCCAAACGCACTTTTTACAATTGCCTGGGTCACCTGAGCCGGTGTGCCATTTTCAAGTGTGGGCTGGTCGACAGTAAGATACACATAGTCCTCGTCAGTTTGCGGTTCACCACCACGAACTCGGCCTTCGGTCACCGATCGCAGGCTGACCCTCGTATCACCACAAGGGGTAGTTGACAAGGCACCGTAGTCCGACGCATTGTAGGCTAATTCCTTTCTGAAATGCGATGCTTGGGGCAACAGTACGTCCTCTATAAAGCAGATGAATTCTCGTGAGTCGAGCTCTACTCTGTCGAGGTAATGCCGCGCACTTTCTGGCCAGTGGCTCGTCTCGATCCAGCGCGCAAGTTCTCCAACGACATCGGCGTGAGTCATGCGAACACTCTCATCGTCACCAGCATCCCCATTCACCGTCCAGCCCCTTTCGGGAGCATGACGATAAATATATAGGTTCTCGTCCATGTTCAGTACCATGACGCAGCGAAGCGCACCGTCGGCTGCACATTCTGCACGCACTTGCCGTATTGTGGCACCCACAACTGTCCCCGCCTCTTCATCAACGACCGTGAGCCCATCGATACCTGTAATTGTGAGCCTGACTTCGTCGGGTAATGCCGTACACTGGAGGTACTCATAGTAGTCAGCCATCTCATTGCTGAGGGCCCGAGCCTCATTAACCGCATGATTATCGTAATAGAAATCATGAGTGCATGCGTCAACAGCTTTCATATCTTTATTTTATCATACTTCATGTTATTTGTCAATATACGCTGCATAGATATAAAATAGCCCCCGTATCGTTGAATACGGGGGCGGATGAGAGCCGCCAACAGCTTAGTCTTCCTTTGTCGGCGCCGTCGTCGCCACGTGGTCTTCCGGCTCCGGCGATTGAAGCCAGATAACCCCGATGATCATCGCAATGACGAGCAGGAATATCCCCACGACGAGCGGCGGGGCGACATAGCCGACCCACACCAGCAGGTACAGCCCCCAGACCACCACTCTCCCAGCAGTGTCCGAAAACGACTGCCATTGTGGGTCCCGATGCCACGCCTGCACATCAGTGTAGGTGTTGATTGCGCCGTAAAGTGCAACACCTACCGCTAGCGCCCATACCGCGTACTTAACTATCGACTCGGCGTGCGTCCAAAACCATACCTTTATTTTGTTGAGCATCGCTCACTCCTCTGTCGAAGGTACAAGTTAAAAAAATGATACCATATGTTCTACATATGTGCAACTTTAGTATACCAACACGCGATGAGTGAAGCTCAAGTCTATCTACGCGCAAAACTTCCATCACGCTGATCACTTTTCTAGCTACGGCGACAGTATGCTAATCCTGTAGCCCAACAAAAAAGCAAACTGCCCGTCCCCGAGGGAGCGAGCAGTCGCTACGACCTTGGGAACGGGCACTTATGAGTCCGAAACTGACACCATTTTCCGCCTCACCATGATGGTGGTTGCCATCAACACGTCACAGAGAAACAGATGTATCGGCGCCAAGTAGAGGAACCACTCTGGCGAGCCAACAGCGGCGACGTTAAGCGCCGTGGCTACCGAGCCAAGTCCCCACATCATTAATGGCTCGGACGATGGATCGCGCCAGGTCTTGATGAGGCTCAGCGTGATACCGATAGTGTCGGCAACGAGGATACAAATGAGCGCCATCAGCGCTGAGCTCATCGTGAACCACAGCGTGATACTGGCTAGAGCAACGATGAGCGCAATAGAGTTTGGCCAGTCAAGTCCTCCCACTCCTCGACCGCGCGTCAGCGACAGGCAAAAGATCGTGAGGTTGACCACCACAAACCAGCCAAAGACAAACAAGCTGTCGCGCGAGCCGAGGGCGAACTGTGACCAGAAGATCACGAGCGCGGTCATCAGGAAGATGAACCACGTATAGCGATGGGGTTGCGCTTGACGCCGCCAAATGGCCTTGACATAGCTGAGATCGCTGATCGAAATCAGGATCACCGCAAAAATGCCGATTGCTGCGAGCACGTGGCTCACCTCCTCTTTGTGAAAGATCGATTGTCTATACAATTGTAACACTTTTTTCATATATTTACAATTTTTTCTTCAAATTACCCCTGTTGTGGTAAAGTAAATAGTAATGAACCACGCACTTGCATTTGAAATCTCCCACCAACTCAAAGGCACCCTAGCGCGAGCCGGGGTGATTCATACCCCACATGGCGACATACAAACGCCAGCCTTTATTGTGGGCGGGACGAAAGCCACAGTCAAAGCCCTGACGCCAGAGCAGGTTGTCGATCTCGGGGGCCAAGCAGTGCTCGCTAACACCTATCACCTCATGCTGCGGCCAGGTGCCGAAATCGTACAGCAGGCCGGTGGGCTGGGTAAATTTATGAACTGGACCAGGCCAACGTTCACGGACAGTGGTGGGTTCCAGGTGTTCAGCCTGGGCGTAGCCTACAAAAAGGGCATTGACGCGGTGTCGCACACCGAAAAGGGCGATACAGCAAACACCGCCGCATCAGGCGATCAGCTAGTAAAAATCACCGAAAAGGGCGCTCATTTTCGCAGTCATCTCGATGGCCAGAAACTCCTCATGACACCCGAGAGCAGTATGGAGCTCCAGCACCAGATTGGTGCCGATATTCACATAGCATTTGATGAATGTCCCGCGCCGCTCGTACCACACGACTACCTAGTGGAAGCGGTCGACCGTACTCACGCCTGGGCAGAGCGCTGCCTCACAAGGCATCAGCAGCTCAATACCGAGCACACCGAGCGCAACGAGCCACTCCAAGCGCTGTATGGCGTCGTGCAGGGCGCCAGGGATGAATCGCTACGCAAGCATTCGGCCGAGTTTTTGGGCAGCCGTGAGTTTGACGGGTATGGCATTGGTGGTGTATTTGAACCAGGCGAGATCCCAAGTGTCGTTAAATGGGTATGCGAAACCCTGCCCGACGACAGGCCACGGCACCTGCTTGGCATGGGCGCCCAGCCCGCCGATCTGTTCCTGGGTGTTGAGCATGGCATCGATACATTTGACTGCGTAGCGCCGACCCGCCAGGCGCGCAACGGCGCACTCTATACCTACGAGGGTCGCATCAACATCACTAATGCTAAGTACAAGAATGATTTTACGCCGATTGACGATGACTGCGACTGCTATACCTGCCAGCACTACACAAAAGCCTACCTGAACCATCTCTTTAAGTCTGACGAGATCCTTGGCGCAACCCTCGCCAGCATTCATAATGAGCGCTTTGTCGTACGTACTGTTGATCAAATCCGTGAATCGCTCATCGACGGTAGCTTCTTTGATTTTAAAAAAGATTTTCTCACTCGCTATTACGGCGACAAACTTCCTGCCGGCGTCATGCTATAGCCATAGTAAAAGCCCGCTCATTCTCATATTGTGCGAGCTCACCGTTTTACGCTATCTGCTTGGCTCAGTCAATAATCGGCAAGGAGCATTGCCCTTCCGCTTCTGTCGTTTTAGAGATTATTGACAAAAATAGTAAAAAGTATTAAATTATATTTAATCTGTTGACGCCTAGGAAAAGGGAGTTATGATGAACAGAAGCTCATTTACCGACACGATTGCCATTCACTATGCAGGGGCGATTGTCGGGGGTCTTGATGTTCCGCACGGTCTCTCGAGCTTTAGTGCTCGTCCGCAGGAGTGGGACGCCTTTATCGGCAAACTGGGGGCGCAGATCGCCAAGCAGTCTGATGGCCAGTTTGTCCTGCGACCAGCATCGCCCTACCTGTTCAAGCTACACCCAATGTGCCCAACGACATACCTGGCGGTCGTGGATGCTCGGCTTTGCGAACCCCCCGAAATGGTTACGGAGCTAGCCAATGGCATCCGACTGCTCAGTCTGTGCGCCTATGATGGCAACCTGCCCTTCCCCGTTGAGGCTGCGTCGGCCGACGCTATCGTGCGCGGGCGTGAGGCTGCTGCGGCAAATGCGAAGCGACAAGACGTGGTTGATGTACTCACCACCAAGGTCGACACGCTCTTCGAGCAACTCGGTGCGCTCATGGGAATGAACCTCGGAGACTTTGTCGAAGCCCTGTCGGCAGATGAACGCACCGCACTGAGTGATGGCGCCTTTGACGAAAAGGCACGAGCACTCGAAGCCTTCGGCCTCCGCCTTCCACGCTAGGAAGGCTCACTTTATTCCCCGACTAGGGTACGCATACGCGACCACAGTCGGGGAATTATTCATAGGTGGCTAATTTGCTAATTTAATAGATGGCTCGCTGGTGCTTCATAGACATCCAGCTTCTCGTGCCGCTTGATATGGTGAATGATTCGCATCGTCAGCGGTGAAACAATAATTTCTGTACTAATTTTGATCAAAAACACCGTAGCGACAAGCTGCACCATAGCACCGCCGCTCATCGTGCCCGCAAAGGCTAGCAGACTAAACACCGTTGTATCTACCAAACTACCGATAGCCGAACTGCCGACTAGGCGGTGCCAAAGCTTTTTGCCCTTGGTCTTGATCTTCAGTGTCGCCAGTACATAAGAATTCATCAATTCACCGACAAGAATGGCAACGATACTTGCACCGACAATTCGCCAGACTACCCCTAGAATCGCGTCATACGATGATTGGCTAGGCCACTCGGCCTGCGCCGGCAGCATGCCCACCAGCCAAAACGTCAGGCTGGTCAGTAGCAATGTGCCCACACCAACATACACCAGCGTGCGCATTTTGCGGTAGCCATACACTTCTGTCACTATATCACCGATGATATACGCCAGCGGAAAGAGCACCGTACCCGCATCAAACACCAACGGCCCGACCTGTATCATTTTAACACTGGCAATATTACTAACAATGAGTGTCATCACAAACAGCCCAACGAGGAGCTCATAGACATGAATTTGCTTTTTACGGAACCACATTGGTTGTATTATACATATATTTTATGAATATAACTATTGACTTTTTGTATATTTTTTGTTATAATATAAATGATTTTATCCGCTTGCAGCTAATCACTGCTCGTACCTAGGAGGCACCATGCCAACGACAATCCCATCAACCAGCCTGCCGCTGATTCCCTCCGAGCTTCTCGGGGCGCTGCGCTTCAATGCCCCGATGTGGGGCATCAGGCAGCAAAGCATCGCTGGGGACCCCAAGGCGGTATGGGTCACGCTGTGTGTCGATCTCGGAGTCCAGGTCAGTGTCAAGATTCTGACCAGCGTCGACACCGCACCTGCGCTGAGTGAGCGCGCCATGCGGCAGTTCACACTGCGACACTCCCCCGAGGGGATTGTCATCGAACAGATCCGCACCGATGGGCTCGGTTACGCCGAGGCCTCCGGCTGGTCGGTCGCCGTCTCGGCGTCCGCCTAGCCCGCGCTTCCCGGGTGGAATAGCATGAGACCCATCTTGTGCACACTCCACCCGGGAAGCCGGGCTTTATTTATTTGCGTTATTGCGTCGGCAAAGTTTGCGTCGGACAGTTACCAAGCACCTGCTGCATGGCTGCTTTTTCGGGTGGCGTCACCCACAAATTATATTTTGCTTTCACAGCAATCTGGCGAGCAATATATTGGCAGCGAAAGGCTTTGTTGGCTGGTAGCCACGTGGCGGCGTCACCATCACCCTTTGCTTGGTTGGCCCCACCATCCACAGCGAGAAGCTCGAGTGGATCGTTCGCGAGCTGGATGCGCAGATCAGCATCAAGTAGCTGTGCTCCCGTTTGCCAGGCGTTGCTCAGCGCGACAACATGGTCAATTTGTACATCATCACTTGTCTCGGCACCACGAACAAAGGCAATCGTTGCACCCGTATATGGATCGTCCAGTACACCGCTCATTACTTTGCAATTCTGCCCAATGACGGTATCGCGTAGATCGCGATTAAGAACAATATTCCTGGTATCACAGCCACCGATACTTAGCCAACCGTCGCCAAACTGCGCACGCGTATAGCCTGTTTTTGGCGCCCGACCTTTGACAGAGAGCGTGTCGAGCACGGTCGTCGCAAGCTGCGGCGATTCGGCGGCAGTCGGCTGGCTCGTGGCCGTCACCGCGGGCGGCTGGTCAGGCGCTACGACAGGCTGTTGGTTCTGGTAAAAAAAGGCGCCAACTGCAAGTGCCACCAAAAATGCGCCTAGTACTCGCCGACGGCGCAGCGTACTGTGTCTCGTTGCATATTCAAGTTCTGACTCGTACCTCATCTCTGCTACAATATATCATATGCAATCTGTAAAACATCTTTTAGACGAATATATTCCCGAAGCCTACGACCTGTCCTTGACACTATCACCCCGCGATCATAGCGTGTCTGGCCATGTGGTCATACAAGGCACCTCGACCAATGGTCTCCTCGTACTACATAGCAAAGATCTTGCTATCGACACCGTACGTGTGAACGACCAGCCGGCCAATCATCAGTTTGGCAATGACGACCTTTTAGAGATTATCGGTGACTACTCACCAGGTGCGTACACAATAACGATCGACTACCACTTTGTTGCTACCGAGCATGCGCATGGCATGTATTATTCACGCTACACCCATGATGGTGTCGATAAGTACATGTACGCCACGCAGTTTGAGAGCCACGCCGCGCGCGAAGTACTACCCTGTATTGATGAACCTGCGGCCAAAGCGACATTCGACCTGTCGATCACTACTGATGCAAACCTCGTGACACTGAGCAATATGCCCGTTCTCGAAGCCAACACGACTGGCGATCAACAAACGACTCGTTTTGCTACCTCGCCGCGCATGAGTAGCTATTTACTTGCATTTACCGTCGGCGAGCTTCACGCGCGACATGGCACTTCGGCACGTGGCGTCGATGTATCGGTATGGGCAACCACCGCCCAGCCACTCGAGTCGCTTGATTTTGCACTACAAGAAGCAATTACTTACCTCGACTTTTATGAATCATACTTCGGTGTCGACTACCCGCTACCAAAGTGTGACCACTTGGCAATTCCCGATTTTGGCGGCGGCGCAGCTGCGATGGAAAACTGGGGACTGATTACCTATCGTCAAGACTACCTGCTTGCACCGCCCGCACAGACCAGCCTCGAAACCAAGCAACATATCGCCAAAACAATTGCACATGAAATTAGCCACCAATGGTTTGGTAATCTTGTCACGATGCAGTGGTGGAATGACCTATGGCTCAACGAAAGTTTTGCTAATATCATGGAGTATATGGCACTCGATGCCGCGCATCCCGACTGGCAGCCATGGCTTGATTTTTCTACCTACGAGAGTGTCATTGCACTCCGGCGCGATGCGATTGATGGCGTTCAGTCGGTGCAGATTGATGTCAATCACCCCGATGAAATTAGTACTATATTCGACGGAGCGATTGTGTATGCCAAGGGCAGTCGCCTGATTCGCATGGCGCACGATTACATTGGTGATGTGGCATTTCGTCGCGGTCTCACCGCCTACTTCACGCAGCACGCCTATGGCAATACGGTCGCCGACGATCTGTGGCAAGCGTTTGAAACAGCAAGCGGCAAAGACGTCACTTCGCTCATGCACGTCTGGCTCTCGCAGCCTGGGTATCCGGTCGTTCACCTCGAGCGCACTGCTGACAAAGTTTCACTCACACAGCAGCAGTTTTTTATAGGTGAGCACAGCGAAAGTAGCCGGGTATGGCCAATACCGCTTGATGCCGCAACCCCTAGCCTGCCCGCACTGCTCACTACCCCCACGGCTACATATGACATCGCGCCTGGCGACAGCGCACAGCTCAACATCCATGACAGCAGCCATTTTATTAGCCACTACGACGAATCGACACTCCAATCACTGCTTCAGCTTGTCAAGGATGGTACCATGTCGCCAGTAGGCAAAATTCAGCTTCTCCACGAGCAAACACTCCTGGCGCGCGCGGGTATTGTCAGTAGCGCATCGTTGATCACACTACTCGATGTTTATCGGAACGAAACAGATGCATACCTGTGGGATATTATGTCGGTTGCGATTGGTGAGCTAAAGAAGTTTGTCGAGAACAATGACGATGCCGAGCAGCAGCTTCGACGATTTGTCGGTAGCCTAGCACGGCCGCTCTATGGACAGCTCGGCTGGGATACTGTAGAGCAGGAGGCAAGCAATACAACCAAGCTACGAGCGACAATCATCGGATGCATGCTCTATAGCGAGGATACCGACGCGATCGCGCGAGCTATCAGCCTGTATCGTAGTCAGTCAATCGATAGTATCGACCCCGAACTCCGCGCACTCATCATCGGCACAGTAGTCCGGCACGATCACGCTGCGGATGATATCGCTACTCTCGTTGAGCTATATACTACTACCAATAACCCCGAGCTCCAGCAAGATATCTGTAGCGCCCTGACTTCATCGCGCGATGATGAAACTCTCAAAAAACTTATCGAGCTACTGACACAAACCAAAACCATCCGCCTACAGGATACGATCAGCTGGTATGTTTCACTACTGAGAAATCGCCATAGCCGTAGTGCCGCCTGGCAGTGGATGCGCGACCAATGGCCATGGATTATCAAAAACTTTGCTGATGAAAAGAGCTACGATAGGTTCCCGCAGTATAGTGCAAATTCACTCATGTCAAGGCAGCAACTCCAGGAGTATATCGACTTTTTCAGCCCTATGAGCGACATCGCCCTGCAGCGAGCAATCACTATGGGAGTACGCGACCTGACTGCACGCGTCGAACTGATCGAGCACGACGAGCCGGCGGTCGTTGCAGCACTACTCCAGATGAAAAAAGTCGACTAATTGAGGCGGGTCGCCNNGCAAAGCGCATTTGTCGCAGTTTTCTTGGTGTGATTGCAGCCAGCCCATCCCCCGCATCGCTATGCCGGCGATGCTTCACCTCAACAAAATAGAGCGTGTCGTCCTGCCGTGCAATGATATCAATCTCGCACCATTTTGTTCGCCAGTTGCGCTCGACAATTGTATAGCTATTCGACTCTAGATACTTAGCCACTTCACTTTCACTAGCATTACCAACCTGTCTCGTAGTTGGCTTTGTAGAGCCTGGCTGTGATGATGTATCGGCACGCGCTTTGGCACCCTCCGCATACTTCTGCAGCGGCGCAAAGCTGAGACGGTGGAGTGGTGTTACACCCAGCGCCTCGATCGCCTTCCGGTGTGCTGCCACGCCATAGCCGGCATTACGAGCAAACCCATAGCCTGGATAATGCACATCCTGGTCGGCCATGTAGGCATCCCGCGCAACCTTCGCCACGATACTTGCCGCGCTGACACTTGGCACCAGCGCGTCGGCCTTGGGCAGTGTCGTGACATACTGGCCCCTGGTTGTATCATCCAAAAAATTCACCGTTCCATCAATAATGATTTCATGATACGGCGCGTGAACTTGCTTGACAGCTCGTCTCGTAGCCAGTCGTAGCGCCTGGCTCATACCCACCTCATCGAGCTCAGCCGCACTCACCCAGCCCAGCGCCACTGCATCTGCCTGCGCATAGATTAGCCGGCTAAGCTCCTCACGTCGTTTCTTTGTCAGCTTTTTGCTATCTGCCAGCCCCTCAATCTGCGCACCGCCCAGCACAACCGCACCCACTACGAGTGGTCCCGCCCATGGCCCACGACCAACTTCGTCAATGCCGAGTATCATAACCATAGTGTACATTATTGATTTATATTCTGTATATGATATAGTATTGATGGCCCGTACCTACTGTGAGAGGATATACATGAGTAAGCTCGTGATCATTGTCGTCGATGCCACGTTTAGCCGATGGGGCATTGATTACTCACTTACGCGGAGTGCCCAGGGTGTGTGGATGGATGGCACCCTGGAGCAGCATCTTGATGCGTTGACTCAGGCAATTGGTGAGAGTATCACTGAGGAATATAGACTTAGTGCTGATACCGCACTAATACTCACAACCATGAACGTCATAGCGCTCGACAACTTGCTGCCTTCTGTCCGGGACCGCAACTTTGTGCCGTCGTCCATACAGGATGGCGCCATAGCATTTGGACAGTCATCGCAAAGTGGTCCGCCGTTCTGAACAACAGGGGTAGTAGCAGCCGCTACTACCCCGTATTTATTACATACAGTCATTGCTTTTTATTGTGTTTTATGCTATAATGGAATAGATAGGGTACTGCATCCGCAGCACCCGATTGCACCATCCTACTTAAGGAGCCCGATTCTCGATGACCACCAAGCAGAGTTTCGTCCGTACCCTGATCGTCCCGCTCGTCGCGCTCGGCATCATCGCCGGCGCAGCTGGCTGCAGCGGCAACCCACAGCCACAGGCTGCCAGCTGGTCACTCGATCAGCAGGATGCAGCCGAGTGCTACAGCGAGCTGAATGCGGCCGATACCGCCAAGCTGGCTGAGTACGCAGCCAAGAACGGCGATGAGGTGAAGACCTACGATGATGCCGGTGACACCGACACCATCTGCGTCATCGACACGGGAGGTGGGCAGCACTATGTGCACCGCAACGATGACGCCAACTTCCTCTACTACTGGATGATGGCGCGGGTGATGGGGTATCGTGGTGGCAACACCATGTTGACATACGGCATGTTGAGCGGTGATTTGTCGCCATTGCAGTACATGGCCCTGACCAGCCTGGTCGGTATCGACTCAAGTGGCCGCGCCTACAGTCCGTACACACCGGTCGGCGGCAACCAGTGGTTGCGCCAGCCGACCTACAAGAACTACACCGTGACGAACGTGTATTACGGTACGTCGCGGACACCGGTGGACTTCGCAACTGCGCAGAAAGCACCGAAGGCTGGATACAACACCATGCCCATGCCGAAAGCCAGCAGTGATGCCACGGCGACAATCGGCAAGACTGGCGTGATCAAGGTCGATACCGCGAAACCGGCATCGACTTACGCCAAGAACAACGGCGTCAAGGCAGCGACGCCCCTGAGCGGGTCCGGGTCTGGCTACAACGCCGGCACCGTCGGCAAACCGGCAGCCCCCAAACCAGCGGCTCCCAAGCCGGCAGCCCCCAAGCCAGCCGGCAAGAAGTAGGCCCACTCGCGGGTGCTCCAGGGATACAGCATGTATCCCTGGAGCACCCGCTCTTCATTTTGACAAAAAATAACTCCCTAGCATGGGAGCTATTTTAGTGGGCAGCTTTCTAGTTATTTTCAGCGTGCCTGGCTTCGACTTCAGCAGCCTTGGCAGCAAGTTCTGCTTCTTCAGCTTCTTTTTCGGCATGCTTGACGGCAGCTTCGGCGGCTTTTTGCTCTTTCATGAGCTTTTCGTCCTCTTCGGCGTGGTCGTCCTTGATAGCATTAACTGCTTCGCGGTCAAACTGCACTGCGGTAAGGCGAGCGCTTTTACCACTGCGCTGACGCAGGTAGCTGAGGAAGTTTCGACGCACCTTACTACGGCGCATAATCTCAACTTTTTCAACTAGTGGACTGTGTAGAAGGAAGCTTTTTTCAACCCCAACACCGCTCGCAATTTTTCGTACGGTAATACGGCTTGTCTGCTGTCCCTTGTTGTCAGTGCGAATCACGACACCTTCAAACACCTGGATACGCATTTTGTTGCCTTCTTTGATCTTTTGGTGCACACGCACCGTGTCGCCGCTACGGACGTCGACGACCTGAGCCTTTTTTTGCTCATCATTTACTTTTTGGATTAATGCAAAACTCATCTGCTCGCTCACTTATTACTTATTATTGAATTCAGCTATCAACTATAGCATAGTTTGACATTTTTTAAAAGGGCTACGTAGAAATGAAAAAGGTGTGCGCCATATGGCACACACCGGGTGTACAACCCCGCGTCAGACAGCGTCCGGTGGGCTTTCGTCCTGGGGGCTTTCCGAATAGTTGGCGAGATCGATCGGCTCTTCATGGTTCGCCATGAAGAGCAGCTTGAGTGCGTCTTCCAGCCCAGCGATGTCCTGGAACGCAGGACTCGTCTCGGACCCAAAGAGTTCGAGTAGTTGAACAAAGGACGGCCACGCTACGTAAACGCCCAGCGGCAGCTCAGCAACCTCCATGTCCTCAATCAGGTCGTCATAGAGCCTGAGTGCCAGCTTGACGGCCTCGGGCGATCTCGCGATATCAAGAGTTTCGCACATACCTGGCGCCACGGCGATGCGAGCGCCTTGGTCACTGAACATGCCTATCAGAATGCGCAGCCGCGATTCGTTGCGACGCAGGATCGCGACCGCTGTGGCAATTTCAGCCTCGCTGTAATACTTGCGTGCCATGGGCGTGCCCTTCTGCTAAGGTACGTCTCGTTGCTGAGAGGTACGTGTCGATATACGATATCCGTTTTTGTTGATTCTGTCAATGATTTATACTAGGCACCATGGACTACAACAAACTTGCACTCGAACTGCACGCCAAATACAAAGGCAAAATAACCACCAAACTGCGGGATGATAGCGCGCTCGATAAAGAAAAACTCAGCGCCTACTACACACCTGGTGTCGCCGAAGTAAGCCGGGTAATCGCGGCCGATCCATCGCAGCTAGCCACCTACACCTGGACCAACAATTTGGTTGCGGTCATTAGTGACGGTTCGGCAGTGCTGGGCCTCGGTGACATAGGGCCTAGGGCAAGTATGCCAGTGATGGAGGGCAAGGCATTGCTTTTCAAACGATTTGCCGGTATCGACAGTGTACCGATCGTGCTTGACGTGCACACGCCAGACGAAATTGTGGCGACCGTAAAGGCAATTGCGCCAAGCTTTGGTGCCATCAACCTCGAGGACATTGCTGCTCCTCAATGCTTCGAGATCGAGGAGCGCCTGAAGGCTGAGTGCGACATACCAGTCTTTCATGACGACCAGCACGGCACGGCAATCGTGGTGCTTGCTGGGCTGATCAACGCGGCACGAGTCACGGGCAAAACACTTGCCGACTGCAAAGTTGTGATCATTGGTGCCGGCGCTGCAGGAACTGCTATCACAAAGCTGCTCTCTCTCTATGGTATTCACAAAATTGTCGCCGTTGATAGCAAGGGAATCGTAGGGAGTGCTCGCACTGACCTAAACGATGAAAAGCAAGCGCTACTCGGCTATGTCGATGCCTCACAGTCTGGCTCACTCGATGATGCCATTACCGGTGCAGATATATTCATTGGTGTCAGCAAGCCGGAACTTCTGACGGCGGCTATAGTCGGTAAAATGGCCGATCAACCAATCATCTTTGCCCTTGCCAACCCTACGCCAGAGATAATGCCCGATGTTGCCCGAGCCGCTGGAGCGGCAGTTATTGCCACGGGCCGAAGCGATTTCCCCAACCAAGTCAACAACGCCATCGCCTTCCCTGGCATCTTCCGTGGCGCGCTTGATCATGGGGTGAAGCAAATTACTGACCAGCACAAACTCGCTGCTGCTGAAGCAATCGCATCGCTCATCGATCAGCCAACCGCTGACACAATCATTCCTAGTGTGTTTGATGAGCGACTAGTGCCTGCCGTTTCAGCTGTTATTGTATAATGCTTACGCTTGCCTAGGCTGCAGCGCCGGCGTACAGTGTCGGTATGACTGTTTTTGAGGCATACCACGTATATTCTGTCGATCCTCACACCAACACACTTGATTGGCGTGAAGGAGCTGGCGTAGACCCAGTAGATCGTTCACAGCACACCCATGACTACAACTTCCCCTTCTGGGTGACTGGGCTTCATCGGCATGATTTAGCGGTTTTTGGCGCCGTACTCGACAATAAAGGAGTTGAAGAGTTTGGCTATTTGGTGACGCGAACTGGTAACCAAGCCCAGCTCGCCACGCCTAAAATGATTGATTCAGATAATAGCCTACTAACTGCCGAGCTCGCCAAACGAATCGCTACTGTAACAGCAGAAGAAATTGCCCAACTCGGTATTGAGCAGATCATCAAACTCGCTCAGCAACGATACCCAGGTATGCGTGGATTGAGTCGCTAGATTACCCGCCCGACCTCATCAAGTGTCGTCTCACCACGTAGTGCGGCGAGTACACCTACCTGCTCGAGTGTCAGCATGCCTTCGCTCTTGGCCACCTTTTCGATTGCCTCGGGGTGCACATCATCGACATCACCACGGATAAACTTCTGGATTTCCTCGGTCACAATCATTTGCTCCATAATCACCACACGGCCCTTGTAGCCAAACGGTGCATCGTCACTCGCAACAGGCCTCCAGAGCTTGAAGGTATCGAGATCGGGATGTTCGATGTCGTCCGGGATGCCTGCAAGTATGCGCTTCACAAAGTCGCGCGTCGCTTGGTCGGGCTCGTACTCTTCCTTGGTTTCGTCAACCAGTCGCCGAACCAGACGCTGAGCAATCACCATGCGTACGGCGCTACTAAATATCGGGTTCACACCGATCATATCGATCATACGGCTAAATGCAGCGCTGGTACTGTTGGCGTGGAAGCTACTCAGCACCAAGTGTCCTGTGATCGATGCCTGGATTGCCGTACGCGCCGTGTCGGTATCGCGAATCTCACCCACCATCACCACGTCAGGGTCTAGTCGCAGCACGCTACGCAGACCATCGGCAAAGCTCTGGCCACCCGTTGTGTTGATAGGTATCTGTGAAATACCGGTCAGGCCGTACTCAATTGGATCTTCAAGTGTGATTAGCTTACGATCAGGGGTGTTGAGCGCGTTGAGCATGCTGTAGAGGGTAGTTGATTTACCACTTCCGGTTGGACCGACCATCAGCACGAGTCCGCGCGGGTGGCTGATAATTTCATCAATTTCTTTTCGCTGCTTATCGGGGATGCCAAGCAGGTCAAGATTGAGCAAGCTTTCATCAAAATTAAACAAGCGCATCACCGCATCCTGGCCATACATCGTCGGCACCGTCTCAACGCGCAGGTTCAGTAGATGCGTGCTACCACCCCTGGTGATTTCACGCTGCATATGCCCCGACTGGCTCTCAGCCGCGGCGCTACTAATGCCCGCACGACTCGCTAACTCACCCATAATCACGCGGTAGCGGTCGCGGTCGAGGTGCGCAACCGGATGCAGCGCACCATCCACGCGCATACGAATCCGAATGTTGTCACGCTCATTCTCGATGTGAATGTCACTGGCGCCAAGCTTGTCTGCCTGATCAATAATAAAATCAAAAATCTCCTCACTCCCTACCGAGTTGAGTGTCTGGCTGACCTGGCTAATGGTGTCACTGTCGCCCTCTTTGGCGATCGCAATATCATCATACACCACCCGCTTCGGGGGGTCGTAGCGCGTCATAAATGCTTTGTAGCCGCTCAAACTGATCAGCATAAACTGTATGTTTTTGCCAGCATCGTTGTAGCTCCTGGTCAGCTTTTGCATGGCAGACTGAGGGGTCTGTGCCGTAACACCAAGCTGATACACCGTCTGGTCGTCGCCCATAGTGAGCGGTATCATCCGGTCACGATGCATCTCCTCGACGCTCAGCAGCCCATTGACGAGTGCCAGCGATTGCTCGAGCTCGCGCGTATCGAGATATTGTAGTCCCAAAATAGCAGCGCGCTCGCGGGTGGCATTTTCGTCTTGCTCGCGCCGACGGCGCTGCACTTCTTCTTCGTTCATTACCTTTAGTGTACCATATAATGCTTGTGGTTTTTATAGTGGTACAATAAGGCCATGTCCGAGATAATTGTCATTGCTCATAACATTCGTAGCACACACAATGTGGGGAGTATTTTCCGCACCTGCGAGGGGTTTGGCGTCACGCGGCTCATCCTCAGTGGCTATACCCCCTATCCGTCCGTCGAACATGACAGCAGGCTCCCACACATATCCGAGAAGATAGCTCAGCAGATCCACAAAACCGCACTTGGCGCGGAGGCGCTCGTCCCATTTGTCCACTACGATACGCTAGACCTAGCGTGCCCAGAGCTAGCGGGGTACAGCCTTGTTGCACTCGAACAGTCAGCGGATTCAATCAATCTGCGCGACTACCACCCGCCCGAGAAAGTCGCCTTGCTGCTTGGCGAAGAAGTCCATGGCATCACCCCCGACCTATTGTCCAACTGCCAAGCGGTTCTCGAAATCCCGATGCATGGCAAAAAGGAATCATTCAACGTTGCCGTTGCCGCAGGGATTGCCCTCTACCAACTCACTCGCTAGGCGTAGTCCGAGCACGAAGCGCTTTGAACCAGGCGATAATCTTAGCCAGCCGTTCGTATGCTAGTTGTTGCAGCTGCTTATCGCCTGACTTTAGCGCTCGCGCAATTGTCCCGATATCCTCATGCTCTCGCTTGGTGATTTCATAGAGGGCTTGATTGGGTCGTACCACAGCGATGGCCTCAAGAATAATGTCGTGATACTCCGTCCCTTCAAATTCCTGGCGAAGCTCAGCAAGCTGCCTTGCCTTCATCTCCCCAAAAGATTCCGGCGTATCTCCTACGATACTCGCCACGAGCTCCAAAAATTCATACAACTCAGCATCACTCGGCTCGTCTATGCCGTCACCACCATGCCCCTCATAGCCCGTCTCTGCATATGCCGATGCCCATAGGTGGCGCGTCGCCGCTACATTGCCAGGTGAGGACGTAGAGCCATAGAGACTCACACTTTCTGTCACATCGACACCTCCGATATTGTATCCAAAATTAATATCGAGTTGCCTCGTTTTGTCAATCTCACCAGGGTAGTCCCTATACCTATTCGGGTAGGCAGGATTATCACCAACAAATCGGGTTTTCTCATGATCCCATCCCCACACAAGAACCGACACGTCTACAAGCTTCCCGTCTTGCTTGCGCAGGTCGAGCCATGGACCTCGCTCACCAGCATCAGGAATCGCCAGTTGTGCATCATCTGCACATACGAGGCTACCTATCCTTGTGGCGCCCAAACGCTCAAGTACCCGCTCGGGGCTATCTTGCACCACGATGCCGATACAGCTAAATGGGTCATCTGGCTTCTTGTGCGTTAGTAGCTCATCGGCAAGAGCAATGAAGTCTGCTTGCACCTGGGTGAGCTCGTGATCTAGCTCGTCATCTATTTTCTCAATTTTGGCGTGTGGTCGTTCCATTATGTTACTCCTTTGCAAGTCAGTATATCTCGAATACTTATTAGTGTCAACTACACACTATCTTATCGTGCGCTCACCACGTTCTCTCCTTAGGGCAGCCGTTGGGTTGTCGCCAACCGCCCACGCAACAAGTTCGATAAAATCAATGATATCCTGGTCAGTTTGGCCGACTAGCGCGTGATCCTCGCTATCCTCGAACTCGTCCTCATCGTGCGGCTTCACAAAACTACCACGCATCAGCGTGACTTCACCACACCACACGTACAGGCTGATCGTCTCAGTCACACCGTCTTTGGCTGCTGGGTGAAGATAGTGAAACTCTATGTCAATCTTTCGTATCTTATCGGCATCATCCAACACACCACTATCCCAATCCCATGCAACAATGCCAACACGCTGAAGAGTGGCATCACGCTTTGACACGCCAAACATATCGATATCGTCGATCATTGGTGTTATATCAATTTCATCATCAAGTGCGGCGAGTAGCTCACCCGCCCTGATGGCCTGTAGCCGCTCAAGAACTTCTTGCGGCTCGCGCGGCACCAGTACCTCTTGGAATGTCCTCGCTGCCTTCGGGTCTTTTAGTTCGAGTAGTATGTCGGCCAGAGAGATACAGCCAGTATACAGTTGGTTAATTTCCGGAGCTACTTGTTGCATCTCATGCCTTGCTGGTTTTGGTCGTTTCATATGGCCTCCTTGTATCGCTAGTATACATGCCGTTTATCTTAGTGTCGAGTACACACTATGCTAGTGGTTACTTTATCACCACACTTCCCTCGCCCAGAAGTGTATTGAGCGTCTGCAGTAGGGTTCCCTCGAGGTCAACCCGGAATGGCAAACGGATAGCCGAAGCTTTGTCGGGGCCCAGCACCATAATAATGTCAGACTGTCCGGGATTCGCGCTGCACGCCCGCTTGAGAGCGAGGAGCGCAGTATGATTATTTGGGTCAGGAATATGCACGTAAACTGTTTTTAGCTCCAGCTTCTGCGGCTCGATTGGCTCCGGCATTTTCGCATGCAGCTGCCCAGGCTTCGCCGCTTTACGTCGATAGCCCACAACCTTTGCCTTACCCACCGGGGCTGCCATTTTACGGCCATGGCTCTCGTAGTCGTTGAGCTCTTTGTCGGTCACGATACTAATCTCATCGGCAATCATTTTAGCTTCACTACCGACATTGCCATCGCGGTCACGAGCGCTCACCTTGCCGCTCACTTTTAGAACCACGTCTTGTCGCAGATTGTCACCAAGCTGCTCATATAGCTTCGGAAAGACGATTACCTCGGCTTCACTGGTCTTATCTTCCAGCTGTACGAATGCCATCTTGCTACCGCTTTTTGTCACGATACTGCGAATACTTGTCACCAGCCCTCCGAGTGTAATCTGCTGACCATCAATATCAGGCGTCACGCTATGCAGCGGGAT
>DBNP01000010.1 GCA_002299795.1 Candidatus Saccharibacteria bacterium UBA669
CGTCCCTTTGAGATTATGGCCATTAACCCCGTGGGGAATATCCGGTCTGTGGTAAAAACAATTGCGGCAGATGGTGATAACTATGGTGACGCAAAGATGCGTCGGCCAAGCTCGGTGGTGTTCCGTCGGGCGACAGACACTAACCAGGCGACCTACTATGAATACCTGAACGGTAACATTGCGACAATCGGCATGGAAACGGCGGACTTTTATGCCGACCATCCAACATACCAAATGTCACCAAGTGGCGAGCGCGTGCTGTGGCAAGAGTCGCGCGACGGTAAAAATGTGCTATTTGTTGCCGACAAAAACCTGGCTGGCGGTAGTCAGATAAGTGTTGGCGACTATGCGACCTATGGTTGGGCCGGCGAGGACTATGTGCTTTATAGCAAGAATCGTAGCGAGCTTTATATCGCACCGGCTGGATCAGAACTGAACGGGGCTCACAAGATTAGCGACTACCACAAGGCGACGGTCTATCCTGGCTATGGCTGGGGCTCGGGTGGTGCTAGCTAGCAATTTGATCAGCCACGATTTTTCGTAGCTTTGTGATGAATAGTGATTTATCGAATCGTCGTGCAGTGCGGTTGAGTTTACTCGGGAAAAACTGCAGCTGTTCGGCCCGCTTGATGGCCTGCGTGACCGAGCCAACTGATTGTTTATCGAACAGCACACCAGTTTCACCGTTAGTTACGATATCGAGAGTGCCGGCACGGCCTAGCGCAATGACGGGCGTACCGGCGGCGAGTGCCTCTACCTGAACGATGCCAAAATCTTCCTCGGCAGCATAAATGAATCCTCTGGCGGTGTTCAGCGCTGTATCGACTGCGGCGTCGGATGCATCACCAAAGCGATCAGTACAAAATATGATAGACGGGCCGGCCATGTTAGCAAGCTTTTGATGGGCTGGACCATTGCCAAATACATATAGTGGAATGCCGAGCTTTGTGCAAGCACTCACTACCAGGTCATAGCGCTTGTAGGGCAGCTGGCGGCCAATCGTGACGTAGTGATTACCGCGTTGGCGCGCGGGCGCAAACCGTTTGGTATCTACGGGTGGGTGGACGACCATACTTTTTCGGTTGTAATATTGGCCAATACGTCTTTGAGTCTCTGATGAATTCGCGAGGTACACATCGACACGCTTTGCTGCGGCAAGGTCTAGCGTGCGCTGGCGTGGCACCATGAGCGGCATGAGGGTACGAATCAGTGGATTTAGTTTACCGAACCCTGGGTCACGACGGTATTCATCGTAGTGGCTCCAGTAGTATCGCGGGGGCGTATGGCAGTAGGCGATGACTACCTGGTCGGGCCGTGACTTTGTAATCTGATGTCCGTGGAGGTAGGTGCTTGCAATGATGATGTCAAACTCTGACAGATCAAGCTTTTTCATCGCGCTCACCGCCATAGTAGGGAAAAGTTTGTGGTACCCACGAAGTTTTTTTGGTAGTTTCTGTAACCGAGATGTACGCACATCGAGCTTGGCAAATGCCGGTACTTTGTCGGGGTTGTACAGTGCTGTGTAGATGGGCGCATCAGGAAAGGCCTCATGCATTGCCAGTACGACATTCTCAGCACCACCCATGACGGTGAGGAAATCGCAGACGATAGCAATACGTGGCTTGACCATATACCCACTAGTATAGACCGTGTATTGACTACGGCCAAGCTAGACCCCACTTGTACAGGTCACTTATGCTTCACAATTCAACTTGTAAGATGTACAATAGGCTCAACGATGAATATATACTTTGAGAAGTCACTGAAGAGTGATTTTATGAAGGCCCAAGGACTGGTGTCTGATAGTGATGGTTATGTTGTTGATACCACAACTAAAAAGCGGATTCGCGACAACAGCGGTAAGATTATAAAAGTTAAGAGTTTTGGCGGGGTGAGGAAAGGTTCGAGGATTTTTCTTACTGAGAATGTCCAGACCGTAGTTGAAGAGGCCAGACTTAATCAGGCACAGTAGTGGCCGGTACTCTTGAGGCGCTTAAAAGCATCATTAGAAGTGTGCGTGATGATTTTCAGTATGATGATAGCCTGGTCACCGATGATCCAGATGTTCATATTCTCGACCAAATTCACTCCCAGCCCGTGATCGCCGAAGGTTCTGTGGTAAAGATCTATGCAAAACATCCTGACGGCAAGTTGATTAGTGAGCAGATTTACCTACAGAGAGATCAGCTTCAGAAAAAAGGCGACAGGAGCATTGAGCTAGACTTTCAGGATGCTATTGCAGCCACTGGTGATGCCTTCAAGAATAACAGAACGGCACTTGATGAGAATGATGCTCTGCTCGACAGATTTGAAGCATTCATACCAGAGAAAGATATCGAGATTATCCGTGATGCGCTGCTGATTCGTACCCTATTTCGGCAGCATAAGAATATCGCACCCTTGAAGCAGATGATGAGTGAGCAGTATCTATCGCGTGGTACCAATATATGTAATCTTATCTCAAGCAATTATTACGAAAGCTATATCGAACCGATGTACCACCACATGGTACCCAGCGATGACCCCGTTGCCCGTAGAGAGTTTGATTTGTTTTACGAGGAAGCCGTCACGCAGTTCCCGTTTGCTGTCTTTGTATCGACACGGAGTGACAAAGAGGTCTTAATCAAATCAGTACTACAAAAAATCAGGTACAATAAGCGCTCTGGTCAGCACCAGTTGAATCTACATGGTATTGGCAAGCAGAACACACGTCTGATAACACAAGTCATCAATGACCCTCGGGTTACTTTGTACTACAGCGCTGATCCTGACGTCATTGGGTCAGACGGTACGACATTCGTACGGATATACTTTTAGACTAGTTTCTTGCGGATCGCGAAAGGTATGGCAATCAGGGCGAGCGGTACGGCTACTACCATGACGATGCACGCAAGAGTAAGAAAATCATGAAATGACATATGCGTGTAGTATGCGATGGCTGTGATAATACTGGAAATAATGAGGTTCGTCGCACAGGCGATGATGAGGGCCGCTACAACGCCACTCTCTTTCTTTGATTCACTCACATTGACTGAATATTTAGACACCAGCACAAGAAGGGCGGGAAGTGATAATACAAGGGAATAGGAAGCTGAGAGGAAAATAATCTTTAACACATCTAGCTCTTTTAGGGCAGATGGGAAAAACAACAGAACTACCTCGATGCCTGGCGCGATGAGAAAGAAAAACAACAACAACGAAAAGGCGTGGTTGTCATTGAGACGCGAGAGGTCGCTGACAAAGCTGGACATGGGCTACTTGGCTCCTGTCTTGCGCAGTACCACACCAATTGTTTTGAAGAGAATGCGTAGGTCGAGCCAGAAGCTCCAGTTCTGGGCGTAGTAGAGCTCCAGTTCGATACGCTCATCAAAGCTGAGCTCGCTGCGTCCGCTCACTTGCCAGAGGCCAGTCACGCCACTTTTCACACTATGGAGCAACGCGGTGCGACTTTTGCTGAAGTTAACTTCCTGAGGGAGAATGGGTCGTGGGCCAACTAGGCTGAGGTCACCACGGATGACATTAAGAATCTGCGGTAGTTCGTCGAGCGATGTCTCACGCAGGAATTTACCAAGGCGCGTGATGCGCGGATCGTTGACGACTTTGTGGTTCTTGCGATACTCGGCAGCAAGGTCCGGGCGTTCCATGGCCTCAAATTCGAGACTCGCATCCTTTTTACCGTACTCGGCGCCCATGGTGCGGAATTTAACAAGGCGTACTGGCTTACTAAATTGACTCAGGCGTTTACTGACATAGAACACAGGGCCTGGTGCAAAAATCTTTTGCAGTACAGCGATGACGAGGAGTACGGGGCCAATGGGTATCAGTAAGATAACCGAGACTACCATGTCGAAAACCCGCTTGACGATCGCCCCCCAACCAGTAAGTGGTGTCTGGCTGACAGTAATCATTGGGTAGCCAAGAAACACATCGACAGTGTTTTTGCCGGTATAAAACTCTGGCTCACCAGGTATGAAGTTGTACTGAATGTGGTTGATCTGTGCCGCCCCAAGTATTTTGTGATTACGGTCTTCGCTATCGTAGAGGTCGGTTTGAATAATGGTATCGATATGCATACGATTGATGCTTTTGATAGCATCTTCGACATTACTGTAGTGCCGAGCGCCGATCTCAACAGGAAGTAGGCGCGCTGGCCCGGCCATGGCAACCACTTGATAGCCGGAACGTGACGTGGAGCTGAGGTTACGGATAATGTCGCGGGTGGCCGCCGAGTTGCCAATCACCAGCACGCGGTTGACGCCGCGGCCGTAGCGGTATAGTTCGGCGCGGGTGATGCGTACGATTTCGCGGGCCAGGATGATGGTAAAGATAGAGCCCCCTAGCACGTACCAGGCAACCAGTCGCGCGGGGAATATGTGGACATCTGTGGCATATTCCCAGCCGATGACAAGCAAGACGCCAATGAATGAGCCTAGCGCCACGCGCCCCCATTCGACAAGTCGACGATTGTACACGCCGGCGCTATAGAGGCCTAGATTGGCAAAGATAAAAATCCACACCGGAGCAACCGCCAAAAACCCACGAATATAGTCCCATTTGTAGACGGGGTAGAGTAAATCGCGGTGGTCGAGCTGAGTGCGAATGTAGTATGCCGCAAAGAACACGGCGGCAAGGATAAAGAGATCGATGGCAAGTAGTAGGAGACTATAGAATTTGGTGTGCTTTGAGGGCATGGTATGCGGATATTATACCATCAATCCACGGATACAACGAGACGACAGGTGTGTTACTTACGGGAGTGCGGTAGTAGCCGCCTGATGACAATGATAGTCAGGATGACAACAAAGCCTATTGTAGATGCCAGCAGCCAGCTGTGTGGCTGCCCTGTCGAGGCAAGTGTGGTGCCGCCCGGGGCTGGCGCAACAACCAGGGTATAGGGAGTGCTTGCCCCCGTCCCATTCGTTGCTATTATGTTGGTTGACAATGTGATGGGTGATGGAAGCTGTATGGTCAGTGCAGAGTCGTCAAGAATAGTGAAGCATGGGGACACAACAACACTAGGACAGGGGCTTATCGATACGGTAGTCGAGCCGACAGTGAGGCTAGTTGTGCCAGATAGATTCGTACCTACGATAGAGATAGTGGCGGGGTCAACCAGGGTGGCACCGGTGATTGAAGGAAGGGCGCTTGCGGGCGGTGGAACGTTTCCGAGAACGTACACCGTGTCATCGCTTGAGACTACCTCTTGCGGTGTAAATAGTGCCGGAAGTGGGTATTCAAATGGCGAAAGGATATTCGATGTAGTACCATTACCGAGCTGTCCACTCGAGTTTCTACCAAATGAGTAGACTTTTCCAGCGGAGCCAACTACTGCAATAGAGCTGTTTCCAGCGGCAACACGGGTTACCGTAGTGCCAATTGGCAACGGGACTTGGATGGGCGCACCGATACTAGTCATAGAATTTACACCATTTCCTAGTTTGCCAAACGTCTGCGCTCCAGTAGCGTAGAGATCGCCGCTACTCGTGATTGCGTACGCGCCACTCTGGTCAGTCACGTAGTCGGTGACAACCACCCCAAGAGGATATGGTGTCTGAATGGGGTTAGGATTGATGGTATTGTTACTACCAATCCCCATCGTGTCGTAGTAGTTGTCACCTGCAGAAAAAATCTTGCCATCAGTCGTCAGTACTATGGCACTTGCCGCACCCTTTACGATCATCCTATCAACAACCGTACCGCCCGGAAGTGGGAATGCAACAGGAGTTGATTGATTTGTTGTGTTGCCGATTCCCAGCTGGCCATTGAGGTTGCGTCCTGTGCCATATAGTGTTCCATCGTCAAGCTTGATATAGGTCGTTGAGGTAGTGTAGGAATAAATATCGGCAGCCGTTCGACCTCCGGGTAGTATGACGGTCGCAGGAGTTGGCTGCCAGGTGCCAGTGGTCCCAGTACCGAGCTGACCGTAGGTGTTGCTGCCGGCAACATAGAGTATATCGTCGCTCCCAAGCACAAATAGCCCAGAACCGGTTAGCCATGTTTTGATAGCGGCGACGCCGCCTGGTAGCGGGAATTGCTGTGGCGTAGAGACACTACCGCCACTGATACCGGTGCCAAAAAGCGATGCACCATTGCCAGCACCAAATACACGGCCATCTGTTGTGGTAATTACAACTGCACTATTATTCGATATCACACTGCTCGCGACTGCGCCGACAGGTAGTGGCCACAACTGCGGTGTTAGCACATCATTGGTCGTGCCGTCGCCGGCGTTGCCAGAGTAGTTGTAGCCTGTCATATAGACATCGCCGGTGGACGATAGTAGATAGTAGCTACCATTATCACCAAGGATGTCGGAAATGACCGTGCCGGGAGGTAGTATCATCTGGACTGGTGTTGCCGTGTCGTTGGTGGTGCCATCGCCGAGCTGGCCGTATGCATTCCAGCCGACTCCAAACACTCGTCCATCAGTTGTGAGGAACACGGCTTCAGAACCACCAATGCCGTAGAGAAATTCTTTGACGACCGCACCACTTGGAAGCGTAAAGTTGACGGGCGATGAACGATCGGTGTAGGTGCCGTCACTCAGCATGCCAGCCCAGTTACTACCAGAGCCGACGACCGTGTTCGCACTCAGCGCAAGCACTGCTGGGCCATATAGTATAGCCATAGAAAATATCGATACAGCACTCAGTGCCAGTAGTCGGGATGTGCGCATATTAGTTTTTTTACCCATGTCTATTTCACACCTGCTTATGCATTACCAGTATAGTACCGCATATAGTATGTTTACGCAACAGATCGGTAATAAGAATAGATATCGTGCCCAGTTTTCAGTACAATAGCTCTATGAGACACCGACTGTTAGAGTATAGTATCGCCTGGCTGCTACTGGTGGTATTTGGTTTGATTGTGCTCCACGCACCACTGACAGTGTACGTTGGCACCCAGTGGCCGGCACTCGAGCTTGTAGTCAAAGGCTGGAAAGAAGTCCTCATGGGTCTTGCGGTGATACTACTGATTATAGAGGCATCACGGCTGGGCAAATGGAAACTGTTTACTCAAGACAGGCTGTTTTGGATAATCGCTGCCTATGCAGCGCTACATCTACTGCTTGTTGCCGTGCTGCCGGGCTCTAGCTTGGCGGAAGCTGCGGGTATCGCGATCGATCTGCGCTATGTGCTGTATTTTGCGCTCGTGTATGGATTCTTGCGACTATATCCTACCTATGCGAGTTCATTCTTAAAGGTTGGCGCAATCGGCGCGTGTATTGTGGTTGGGTTCGCCAGCATGCAGCTATTCCTCCCGCGTGATGCTCTACGGGTATTTGGATATGACAGTAGTACGATTGCGCCGTATTTGACTGTCGATGACAACGAGGCGTATATTCGTCACAACAGTACGCTACGCGGACCGAACCCACTAGGTGCCTATGCGACCATCGTGCTTACCGGTGTGATTGCTGCCGGCATGCACTTTGGCAGAACGCTGCGCGACAAACGTATAAAGCTCCTCCATGTATTTCTTGCAGTTGGTAGTATCGTCGCGCTATGGATTAGCTATTCACGGAGTGCACTGCTTGGTGTGATTGTATCAATCGCGCTGCTAGTCGGCATCTCGGGACGTGTGCGTATTACCAAAAATAGCGTGATGATAGCCATGATCATTGCGGTGATGCTGAGTGTTGTGGGTTATATGGCGTGTGATACCAGTTTCATGCAGAATGTTGTTATGCATAACAATCCGTCTACGGGCGCGGCGACCGATTCCAATACGGGGCATGCTAATTCGCTAGCCGATGGCATGCGGCTCGCTGTAGCACAGCCATTTGGTGCGGGCGTCGGTAGCACCGGCTCGGCATCGTTGTTTACCGACAATAGTATTGTGATTGAAAACCAATATCTGCTGATTGCGCATGAGACCGGCTGGCTGGGACTCGGGCTATTCCTCGCGATTATGACGAACATACTCATGAAACTCTGGCGTCGGCGTAATGATTGGATGGCGAAGGCACTGTGGGCGAGTGGTATTGGCCTCGCGGTCGTTGGCCTGCTACTCCCCGTGTGGGTAGACGATACGGTGAGTGTTGTGTGGTGGGGGTTGGCCGCCGTAGTAATAGCAAAGGGGAGTGGACATGGAACAAAGACCAACAAAAAAGCAGCGTGAACTGCTGAGTTTTATTGATGGTTTTATCAAAGGCTATGGCTATGGGCCGAGCTACCGCGAAATCATGCGCGCACTTGATTACAAATCGGTGAGCACTGTAGCGACACACGTCGATGGCCTTATTACTCGTGGCTGGCTTGTCAAAAAGGATAACTCCGCACGTACACTAGAGGTTTTGCACCCAGGCACTACAACATCCCATGAGGTGGGAGTTGTGGCGAATACAGCCGAGCAGACTATTCTGAAAAAAATTGATGAACTACGAGGTATCGATAATGATGCGAATGCCAAAGACATTGAAACACTGACCCACGCACTGCGCATTCTTGGTTATGACACATCTGATAGCAAAGTCATAGTATAATAGGCTGTATGCATAAGCTAAAAGCAAGAGCCGCAAAGGCGCTTGTGAGAGTGAATTGGAAAAGGTTTGGGGTCTACGGCGCTGCGGTGGTGGTTGGCCTGCTGTTACTCGTACAAGTGTTCTATCCAAATGACAGGTTGCTGCCGCTAGCACGAATTGACGGACTGTCGGTTGGGGGTATGACAAAGCGCGATGCTACCAAGGTGCTGAACAGCGCATACCAACAACACCAGGCAAAAATATATATGGGTGTCGATACCGATCCGTTTGTGTCGCCGCATCTGTCGGATATTGATGTGGCAGTAGACAATGCCGCACGAGTTGAGGCAATTTCATACCCTGTGATTATGCGGCTTATCCCGACCTCGCTGTTTTGGGTTAGTCTCAAGCGATCCGCCCCTCCCGCACCCACGTTTGGTGCAAAGTTTGAAACATTTGTCGACCAATCTCTTATGAAAGAGTGTACCAAAAAGCCAGTTGATGCATCCCTCAAAGCAACCGGTACAACGCTAGAACTGGTGCCTGCTGTACCCGGTGGGCAATGTGAGCGTGCAGACGTACTGGGCGCGCTCAAGACCATGCGGCCCGTACTGGGTGCTGATACAGTGATCAAGGTTGGTCAGAAAGTTATTCAGCCTTCAGTAGCGGATGATATGGCGCGTGCCTATGGTCGTACGCTGACGATACGGCTTGCTAGCGGCGTGAGCCTGGTGACTAATAGCGAGTCATTCACACTGCCTGCTGCCGATGTACTGAGTTGGCTTGACTACGTCGTTGATGGCGACAGTCTTGTGGCACGCGTGAACGCTGATAGGGCAGGTAGCTATTTGTCGGGTGCTGTAGCCTCGAAAGTGGCGGTGAAGCCAGGTGTTTCGTACATCACCACTGTTGACTTCACCGAAACAGCACGGATCAACGGTGCGAGCGGGCAGGCGCTTGATATCAATGGCACGGTTGCCAGTATTGAGCACGTGGTTCGGGGTGATGCCGATACGGCCAGTGCGCTCACTGTCAGTGTGCCACCAACTGAGCAATATACGCGTAGCTATAGCCCGACCGATGCGGGGCTCTCTGCACTGCTGGCAAACTATGCCAAAGACCACACCGGTACCTATGGCATTTCACTCGTCGAGCTTGATGGCAAAAAGCGTCGTGCAGACAGTGATGGTGACAAAAAATTTGTGACGGCGAGCACCTATAAATTATTTGTCGCGTATAGCGTGCTGAAGCGCATTGACGGCGGCACGCGCAGCTGGGACACCGATGCCGATTGCTTCAACAAGATGATTAGCCAAAGCGATAATGCCTGCGCTGAGAGTTTGCAGACTTCGCTGGGCGGCGGCTCTATTAGCAAAGGTGCGGGCACAATCACCAAAGATATCAACGCGATTGGACTCAAAAATAGTAATTTCACTGAAGCGGGTGGTCCATTTACAACTGCCAACGACCTTGCCTTGCTACTCGGCATGCTGCAGAGTGGACAGAATTTCAGCCCGACAAATCGTGAGCGACTGATCAATGCCATGCTGGCCAATGCATACCGCAAGGGCATCCCTGCTGGTGCTAATGGCAGTGTCGCCGACAAGGTTGGGTTTATGGATGGGCTGCTACATGACGCTGCGATCGTGTATAGTCCGAGTGGCACCTATGTACTCGTTGTCATGTCAAACGGTAGCAGCTGGGCAACGATTGCTGATTTTGCGAAGCAAATCGACACGCTTCGTGCTCAATAGATGCTGGTGGTCCACGGGTGTTTACACCTTAGAGTTTGTGCGATACAATATCATCTGTATCTGCGCGCTCCTGCGCGCAGAAGCACCTGACTACACACCATATTCCGGCATAGCTCAGTGGTAGAGCGGATCGCTGTTAACGATTAGGCCGCTGGTTCGAGCCCAGCTGCCGGAGCCACGTAAAATCCCCACTCTTTCGGTGGGGTTTTTACGTGGCTTAGATACAGGGATTTACGAGATCACTATTCGCTAATGCAGACCATCTAAGGGATAGTTCTAGAGTATAATATTGTTAGATATGTTGGGACAAAAGTCAAAATACAGTGGATTAAAAGACCAATTAGGTAATTAGGGAGGAGTGTCATGATTTCTGCTCAGACAAATATTCAAAAGATACTAAATGCATCTGAGACCTACTACGAGGTGCCGAACTTTCAGCGACCATATGCCTGGCAAATGGGCAATGCAAATGAGTTTCTTTCAGACCTCGAAGATAGCGTGGCTAAACACAAGAATCATTACTTTGGAACAGTTGTATTGGTTGAAGACACTGCCAGTACCTATTCGGTTGCGATCATCGATGGCCAGCAACGAGTCACTACTTCACTTCTCATGGTCACGGCCATCTATCATTTGGTAAAAAAAGATCCCTCTTTGATTGATAATTCCGAAACGACACCGGATCTTATTCGCGACCGTTACTTATTCAATGCCAATATTGACAAAAATAAAGTGAAGTTACGTACCGTCACGACTGATAACCAGATCTTGCAGCACATCTTTGATAAGGATGGTGAAGAATCACGACTTGAGCCACGCGAGAAAATGAGTAGTATCTTTCAGGTCTATTCAACGTTCCGTAAATACTTCTCCACACGAAAAGGCTTAGATAAGTATATAGATGGGCTACGTCTTTTTGAGGTTATATCGATCACATTGAATAGCAATGACGATAATCCACAGCGGGTTTTTGAGAGTATAAATTCAACGGGTAAACCATTAACGGATGGTGATAAGATCCGAAATTTCGCGCTGATGCTAAGTAATGATAAATTACGAAATCATGTGTACGAGAACTACTGGTCGATCATAGAAGAGTCGCTTGTTGATGCAAATAAAGACAACATCACTGACTTCTTTCGTAGCTACATAATGTCAAAACGGCAGGCAATTGTTCGTTTGGACGCAGTTTACCCAGAGTTTAAGAAACAGTTCGATAAGCAAGTAGGTGAGCAACAAGAAGCAGAAAAGATCGATGCTTTCTATACCGACATTGTAGAATCGCTTGGCTTTTATAAGCTACTCAAGCTCAATGATACGGATGGATTCGGAAGCGAATACAAAGGTATTGGTGAGACAATTTTCAAGATGCGGTATCTGCAAATTGATCTGTACATCCCATTTGCAATGAATGTCTTGCGTCATCATGCGAAAGGCTCTCTGAGCGATCAGCAGCTTGAAGATGTATTCAAGCTCATTGAGGTGTATTTCTCGCGTCGCATTGTAAGCGGTATCGCCACAACAAGCGTTGACCGATTTCTCGCGTCGCTACACAAAGATATTTTGAACTTTCAAAAGAGTGATCCAAACGCTGACTATGTAGAGGTTCTGCGCTACATCTTGCTTCATCGCATTGGGCAAACCCGTATGCCAGACGATGCAGAATATGAGAATGCAATTCGCACCCGAGAGGCATACTATCAGCGCAACTCATTCCTCATCTATGTGCTAACAGCTATCGAAGGTTCGACAAAGGAAGCTGTACACACTTTGCATCAAATTTCAGATGGCAAATTAAAGCTTTCTATAGAACACATTATGCCCCAAACGCTCGCAAATAAGGATTGGCAAGCAATGCTTGGTGGTGACTATGAGCGTATTCATCGCGAGTATCTGCATACACTGGCAAACCTTACGCTTACGGGCTACAATTCCGAGTATTCGAATCGTTCTTACGCTGATAAGATGCGGCTAGCGGTCAAAGACAAAAAAACTGGCGAAGTTCAGAATGTTGGTTTTGCGGACAGCAAGCTGCCTATCAACGAGTGGATTGCACAACATGACGTTTGGAACGAAGATACCATTAAAAAACGTCAAGGATGGTGGATCAAAAAACTTAAAAGCGCGTGGCCGTTCCCAGGAACGTCATTCCAGCCCGTTGAGGAAGACACCTCAGTATATCTACTTGAAGTATCTGATCTAAAAGGTAAAAGTATTCGATCGGTTGAAGTATTTGGCGAGAATAACTCTGTCACGACTTGGGCAGAGGCGTTAGACATGATTGCAGAATCTATTTATAATCGAAACCCAGATTTTTTTGAAAAAATAAGCGATGATGAGTGGCTATCAAAGATAATCCGCAAAGATGCTAGTGCATTCTACAATAGCGCTGAAATAGTAGACACTGGCTACCACATAGACACAGGCAACGACACAAATACAAAGTTAAGAATCGTAGCTGCTCTTGGTAAGCATTTTGGTCTTTCTCATGATGATGTCAAGGCAGAACTAGTGCCAGTGAAGAGCAATGAAGACGAGGAATAGTGTGGTGCAAATCTCTAAATCCGACTACATGCTCTTCCTCAAACACCCAGCCTGGCTCTGGGTGAAGAAGCATGATCCTAGCAAGATCCCGCCTGTAGATGATGCAACGCAGGCAATGTTTGATGCTGGTCATGCGTTTGAGCCGTACGTTGAGTCCCTTTTTCCCGAAGGTGTAACGCTTGGTTTTAGTGACTACGATGAATATCTATCGCTACCGGTCCGTACTCAGCGGGCGCTCGAATCGGGGGCGCAGGTTCTGTTTCAGCCTCGATTTGAATGGAAAGACTTTACTTGTATATCAGATATCGTGTCGGTCGTAGAGGGCAATACTGTTGATCTATACGAAATTAAATCGAGTACAAAAGTAAAACCCGAGCATCTGTATGATCTGGCATTTCAGAAGGTAGTGCTAGAAGGCAATGGGTTATCGGTTCGCAATGTATCGGTAATACATGTAAACAATCAGTACGTACGTCGTGGCGAAGTCAATCCACGTGAGCTTACGGCTTTTGAGGACGTGACTGACAGAGTAAATGAAATTGCCGCCAAGACGCCCGGCTATATGCAGGCGGCGGCACAGGTAGTGCAGTCGACGACAATGCCCGACCCGAATCCAAGCCTCACGAAGCTTGGCGCAAAGGCAGAGTGGTTGCAAATTTACGAAAATATCTTCCCACCAGAACCGAGAGTTTGGCCAGAAGATACTGCACCGACGATTGATAAACAGGCTATTGCTGGTTTCTTGAACGACTTAACATACCCACTATACTTCCTCGATTACGAAACAATGTCTGGCATTATTCCGTATTTTGATGGTCAGCGTCCGTACCAACAGGTTCCCATGCAGTATTCATTGCATATTTTGCAAACACCAGACAGCGAACTCGAGCATCGCGAATTTCTGCACCGCGATAATTCCGATCCAGCACGTCCGCTTGTCGAGCAACTAGTGGGCGACGTCGGCACGGAGGGTTCAGTTATTGTATGGTTCGAAGGCTTTGAGAAATCCCGCAACACCGAACTGGGTGAGATGCTTCCGGAGTACAGAGAGGCTATGGCAGCACTCAATGACCGTGTGGTCGATCTGATTATTCCGTTCAAAAAGAAATGGTACGACGATCCTCGGTTTGAGGGGAGCGCGAGTATCAAAAAAGTGCTGCCTGTACTGTGTCCTGAACTGTCATACAAAACCTTGGGCATTCAGGAAGGCGGCTCCGCACAGCGCCTATGGATGGAGGCAGTGCTAGATGGCACGCGTGAGAATGAGAAAGAGCAGATACTGGCTGACCTGCTAGAGTATTGCGGGCTGGATACGTTAGCGATGGTTAAGATTTATAATCAATTAAAATTATCGGCTGGAGAATAGATTATGTGGTCTTTAGTTAACAATCTTGAAGCCTGGCTGAATGCTCACATTGCGCATGATGCATTGATTGCAATTCCAGCACTTTTTGTAGCTTTATTGATCCCTATCGCATTCTTCCTTATGGAAAGGCAAGATTTATATGGGTTCGATAAAAACGTAATTCTAGATAAGATAATTATCGCAAGGATCTCAATCCCATTGGTAGTTCTTGCCTCAATTGCTCTAGTATTCGACTCATCGATACTCGCCACGTTGCTGTGTGCATTACTACTTATTGCGGTTATCGTGGTTCTCGTTAGGGTTTACAAGTGGATGACCGCGGTTGAAGTATTGAAGCATAAGAATACATACAAGCAAGATATGCGTCGAAGATTTATCAGATCTATTAAAAACGAAACAGAAAAAGTTGATACCTGGGCTATCATCTTAAACGACGAGAATCTCATGGAGAAAAATCAGCGAGGAATTGTTGCTGAGTTTATAGTTGCAGTCAGAAGCCTCGAGGATGGTAAAAATAGATATCCAAAGTCGAATCTATGCGGACTAATGAGCAGAAATGTAAATAAGATTGATTTTTCTGACGTTAACTCTTACGAGGATCTGGTTACTTTCTCGATTACTTACTTTGAGGAAATGCGTAGTGCAAGAATTACCAACAAAGCTACGAAAAATAAGGACCACCGAGTTTCATACCCATCGCACTATCAGATGGAATTAGCATTAAACTTGTTAAAATTAGCCCTTGATAAGAAGATTAATGATATTTTCGACTACCTATATTTTAGTTCTATAAAGAAATACCTTGCTAGCGGCAATGTAGATGAAGCAAGTTTTTCAAGAGAGTTCTTGCCCAGCTACATCAACATAGTTAAGGGAAACGAGGGGTATGATGCAAAAACATTGTGGCAAGAGCTTTCAGATTGGGTCATTACTAAGGAGCTTCTCTCTAGTCAGTCATCCTGGAGTAAGACGATAGCCCTACTTAATGCATACATGTCCTCTGTAGGTAATCAGACTCGTCTCGGCATGAACATTACAAGACATGAGGCAGAGGTAGTCGACGCTATAACCGAGCAGCTATTGCCAAACATAAATGTGTCTTTTTGGTTTGATATAATCACATTTTACAACAGCGGCTGGGGGCTGGATGAAGGAGAGGATAGCCTGCATGGGCAAATCCGTGGTCATGTTAGCAGACGACGAGAATTCGGGTTGTTCAATGCTCTGGGAGGTACGGGCTATTGGGTTGACGACGAAGAGGAGCGACTCAAGGCATATCGCGAAGAACTTGAGCGACAGGATGGTGAAACAATATTCATTCTTGGACTCGTATACCCTTGGCTCAGAAATCCGGTAGAAATAAAGAAGGTCATCAAACAGATTCAGGTTATTCAGAAGGAAAAACTTTTTGAGGCTGAAAGTAATGAATTAAGGCGTCTCGAAAGTCTGCTAGGTCGGTTCGAAAAAATTAAGGCCTATACAGACAATATGATCGCTGAGCAAAATAAAAAGAAAACGCCTTCCAAAAAGTCATGAATCCAAAGGATTTTCACATACGCATCAAGGAGATCCTACTCGCTAATCGCGACCCGCGTAACAGCCCTAGCGAGCGATTTCATGACATGCTGGATGGTGAAGTTAAGAAGCGATCTGGCAAAGAGTGGGATGAGACTGTAGCGGTTCAAGTGATACGTGAATTCGAATGGGCTACTAATACTCAACCTAGACGAGATAACATTTCAGAGTCGGAAACCAAGGCTATGTTTAGTGATTTCATGGCGGATCGTGGATATGACGTGACACCAATTACAGAAGGTGACGAAAAAACGCCCGATGCTTTTATTAAAAAAGATAAGCGAGCTTACCTGGTAGAGATTAAATCACCAATACTAAATTTTGATGTTCAAGCTCAGCTATACAAGTTCAAGACATCACATACAAAGATCCTTGACCACATACACAAAGCAACCAAACAGTTCACGGAGCAGGACAGAGAGCATGAGTTACCATGGGTGCTGGTTTTCACCTCATCCCATGCGCAGCTAAATTGGAGCACCTTTACTGATGCGTTGCGAGGTGGCGTTGTGCAGAGGGATGGCAAACGGAATCCCGATTTTTCAAAAACAGATGTGTACAAGAGTACGTTGTCACTGATCGCTCAAATCGACGCATTTATCTGGTTTCAAGTAAATGGAAAATCAAAGACTATTCATCAAGCTACCTACGCGGCAAATATTTTATCAAAACACGGAAATGAGACTCGGCACCTTGTCGAAGAACTGTCTGCAGTAAAGCTACCGAATCATATGGACCTTATTGTCAAATTTGAGGTAAGGGCCGGTATAGTTACTCTATCGTAGACAGAACGATAGTCTTTAAACTCTCGCTCAAATTCGGATTATCCTTTCGCAAAATCATATATGGGCCATTCGGTATGCGTCGCCCGACAACCTTGCCCTCGCGAATATACTTACGCAACGTGTGCACCTTAACGCCCAGTTTCGTAGCCAGAGTAGTATCGGGTATAGCCTTTTCGTGCTTATAGTCTCGACACAGTGAGGCAGGGACCCTCCGTTTATTAACTGCATATTGACAGTTACGACACTTAAAGCCCCATTTATCAAACCATCCGTCCGCTTTATCCCATACGCTCATGCCGCACAGCCCACAATCTCGACCTTCACCAGCCATAGCGAATGTCCTTGAGCCGTGCAAAACGAGCCTTTTCCTTCTGGTCAATTTGTATCAAAATGTCCATAAAATCAACCAATCTTTGGCGCTTTTCCTCCGTGATTTCGTGCGGTTTTTGTTCCACTTTTGCCATAAAATCCTCCTCCTTTTTTGCCATATGAGACACTCTTGATTCTATACTTTTTGTGTCCCATTTGTAGCGTATCACCCCTGTAAACGAGTTCGCGACAGGTATGGGGAGCCCAAATTATGACCGTCTCGAAAGAGGCGGTTTTAGTTTGGCTCTCGAGATTGGGTATTATCGAGCGGCCAGCGAACGCGGTGACGGTGAACGCTCGTGCTGCCTGACTTTGTTATACTTAGTCTCATGACAATAAAAGACGTATCAACAAACACCATTAAATGGTTGATTGCTATATTTTATGTATCGGCATTACTTGTTCAGGTATTAGTGATAATGAAAGTGATCCCGTACGACTGGGTAAATGGCGGCATGTCTAAATCTTATGAGGTGCAGGCTGTACAGTCGTGTATTAGTCTTGTGGCGCTCGCGGGCCTGTTTGTATTCGTTTTGAAGATGCTTACTCGCGGCGCAAGCTCCCGAAAACTCAGAATACTTTATGTGATTACGCTATTATTGCTCATAGGGCTTACTATGCAGCTGCTTGGAACAACATTTGAACGATACTATCTATCTTTGCTGCTCTTGTTGGGCGTCGTGTCTCACGGACTGCTCATTCGACACATTCGTTCCGCACAAAATAACAGATAAAAAGGGTAGCCCTTTTTCAGAACTCTCTGTTGTTGTGAGCCAAGCGTATGTATAGTACAAAGAATCCAGTAGGCATTCACGCTACTGGATATTTGTTATAATTCAGATTATGCAAAAGGAATATTATTTCATCGATATTGACCTCCAAACCAGGGTAGTCGTTGGCTGGGGCACGACCCCAAACGCCACGCATACTGGAAAAACGAGTGATCCAAGTGTGCACAGAGTCTTCCTGACTAAAGGACAGTTTAACAAGTTAGCTAAACATCTAGGCTAGATACAGGGTTACAGAACCTGTACGCCGAGCCATCAAACCAACCGCAGACTAACAGTGGCTGATTATTGATGGAGCTGAGAGGGTATAGACGTAGTCTTGTTTTTTGAGCGATACATAAGCACCATGCTCGTGACAATGAGTGCCAGTCCGAAGACTGTCGGCACAATGACGGAGAATCCAGTACTGGCAAGGGGGTTTGCTGGTGTACTCAGTACTAGCTCTGCTGCTGTACTATCGCCAAGCACCGCTCCTCCTCGTGTCGTAACTGCTACCTTCACGTCATAAGCGCCAGCAGGAAGTGCTGGGCTCAGCGAACTAAGATCGAGCCTCCAGGTATTGCCGCTGACCGTAAGCTGCGTTGCAACCCCGAGCACGTACGCAACACCATTGACGGTAACTGACAGGCTTTGGCTGTTTTCGGCGTCGTAGGTTCCGGTAATAATCGGCTGGCCGCCTGAGGCGCTGAGTGGATTCACCGTTGGGAGGTCGGCATCGCTACGCTGGATAACCAGCTCATTGGTTGTCGGGTTGCTTGTATAGTCGGCTAGAGCCGAAATGATTAGAAGTTACCGTCTCATCTCCAGGTGTTATATAATCAAGCTCATGCAACAAACCATCCAAAACAAGATAAAACAAATAGTCGCATCGGTGGTGGACAACAAGTCTATATTTGGCGTTTCTGTCGTGATCAAGCAGCAAGACGAAATAGTCACCTACCATGAGGGCAACTTTTCGGATGATGATAGATACTTTATCGCTAGTACGACGAAGCTTTTTACATCGGGAGTCATTTACCAGCTGTGTGATGAGGGCAAGCTAAGTCTGTCCGATACGCTTAGCAAATATTTTCATAATGACACCCTCAAGGGACTCCATACAAAAGATGGGGTGGATTATACCGCAGAAATTACGATAGCGCAGCTACTGGCGCATACCTCGGGTATACCTGACTATTTTTTGCAGAAAAGGGATGGTACCACACTCTACGATGAGGTTATAAAAGGCGGCGATACAAGCTGGAACCTAGAAGTTGTGCTTGCCCGCATCAGATCCATGCCGGCAAAATTTGTCCCGGGCAAGAAAGGCAAAGCGTATTATTCTGACACAAACTATCAGCTACTCGGCGCAATCATTGAGTCGATCGAAGGCGAGCCGGTGTCTACCGTGTTTATGAAGCGAATTTTTCAACCCCTGGGGATGGTGGATACGTACATGTACGAGGGCAAAGACGACAGTAGGCTGAAGGAAATGTACTACAAAAGTTCTGAGCTGCGGATCCCGAGAGCTATGCAGTCATTTGGAGCCGATGGCGCTGCTGTTTCTACTTCGCGCGACATGGCGGTCTTTGTCGAAGCATTTTTCGAAGGAAAATTATTTGCGATACGTCATATTGCCGAAGCGGCTGTCTATAACAGAATTTTCTTTCCGCTCGAATACGGCGTCGGCTTTATGAGGCTTAAACTACCCAGAATTATGAGCCCATTTAGGGCACTGCCTGAGCTCGTCGGGCATTCGGGTCACTCCGGTGCATTTGCTTTTTATGATCGCAATAGACATATTGCCATCTGCGGGACGGTGAATCAAATCGACAATCCGTCGCTGTCTTTCAAGCTGCTGATCAAAATAAATAACGCGCTCTAGTTTCTCATGCTCGGGTACAATCACAGATGCACCATTCCCTTGTAATTTTATGATGTTATTGCTTAAATAAGTGCATATTTAATCATAAAGGAGCATCGAGTGATTACTAAGAAATACCAAACAGGAAGTGCGCTCGTTGTTGTCGTTGTGCTGGCAGCAGTGGCTATTGTCGGTGGACTAGGTTTTGTCTATTGGCAGAATCTTGCAAACAAGAAAAGCAGTGAGCTGAGCAGCCAGACAAGCTCCAAGAACGACGATAGCCAAAAGGTTACGGTGCATCCGCAAGACTCACAGGGCATGAAGGCGGCAGACTCTTTCACCACTAGTCTTCCCAAGGGGTGGTCTGTGCAGAAAGTTTATGAGGATGAAGATATAGTCAAAACAACGAGCGATGGTAATCAGTACCTGATAAGTTCCTTCGTTGTTGATCCTGATTCGACACCAGCCATGGAGAACAATCAAGTTAGTATGGGCGAAGTCGTAAAGACGGTAAAAACTAGTAAAGGAACGAGTGTTAGCGTTGTGAAAACGCCAAATTCACTCACCCTTACTACTTGTATGCCAACAGGAAATGACTGCTACCTGCAGCTGAATGGCAAGTCCCTCTTTGTGCACCTCTACTGGTATAAGCCGGGTGCTCAAGCTGCGGTTGACATGGACTACACTTCAGCCTCGGTGCAGGAAGTTATTGATGATTTTGAGAGTATTGCCGCATCATTGAATATTTGATACGGGAAAAATGATGCCCTCTAAATTGATTATCATACGAGGTAATTCAGGCAGCGGGAAAACGACTGTGGCTAAAGCACTCCGCGCAAGGGTCGGTGACGGCCTTAGTGACGACACTATGCTCGTGCAGCAGGATGTGTTGCGACGTGACATCTTGAGAGAGCGAGATATGCCTGATAAACGCTCAGCCATTACGCTGATCGAAATGGTAGTAGAATTTGGGAGAAAGCAAAATCGTACGGTCATATTAGAAGGAATATTCGCCGCGAAAAAATACGCCACAATGCTTCATGAGTTAGCTAGTAATTTTGATGAGGTCTATGTGTATTATTTTGATATACCGTTCGAGGAGACGCTAGTGAGGCATGCCTCAAAATCTAATACGCATGAATTTGGCGAGAAAGAAATGCGTGAATGGTGGAATGAAAANNTGACCAAACCAATCAATACTGACGCAATCGCGAAGGCAACGGGCAAGTCATGGGAGCAGTGGGTGGATGAGATTGAAGCTGCCGGTGGACGCTCTATGACGCATACTGAGCTTGCGCGAAAGCTTTATGATGAGCTAGATGGTACGATCGACAATCACGGCTGGAGGAGGTATTGGAAAGACCTGCTCATAGAGGTTAAGAAAACATTGAGGTGAGTGAACGGGCAGCCCAAAAACTACTTTTGTAACGTCGAGGCTATCTTACAGTGAAACCGCGCTTATGGTATAATTTACCCAGGTACAAGGAGAAGCGCACAATGAACAAAAAGTGGACAGGGCATACTCTTGCACACCACCGATCAACGATGGCGCGCTATGGGGCGCTGTTGCTAATTATCGCGTTGATTTGTGCTATCTGCTTAGCAATTGCTCAGAAAAGCTTTGCTACTGCGACAACTGGCCTCACCATGAGCTCGAGTGCTGGTGAAGTATGGAGCGATACATTCACGCGACAATTTCTCGACTATAGCTATCCAGTGGCATCACCAAATCAAGACTTCACCCTGCAACGCAATAGTAGCGATACCTTTCTCGACATCGATAGCCTAACGGTTACCTGCAACGGCACCTTGATGACGACAACGTTTATCAACCAGCGAACAAGTGAAGATATCACCGCAAAGCTGCAAGCAACCGATCTCGTGACGTTCACTATATATCAGGACGATCTCATCCAGATTCACACCGACCCATGTGCGTCGAATCAAGTAGCGCATATTAATGTGCATGAGCATACTGGCGCTGGCGGTGCACCGTTCAATTCCCCGACAGATCAGCAATCAATACAGTATGCCAGTGGTACCAATCCCGTGGTCGATACAGTGATAGATGGTACTATTGCGACTGTCGATGGTACGACGCCGCAGTTTCAAGAGACATGGTATCCGACGAGCGGTCACCCAGTGGGTGATAGCTACGTCTATATCAGTGACGATACAAATAACTACTACGTATCGATTGATGTTACGTCTGACAACACAAATGAAACGCGGGGCGAGGATTTCTGGAAGGTTATAACGCTAAATGGTAAGGAGTTCTTTGTCAATGACTTCACGGCAACCTACGGCGTCTGTGGTTTTACGACGACGTCGAAGGTCAGCTACCCGCATGCTACGTGTGAGATGCAGATTCCCAAGAGCGAAGTTGGCTCCAGTACTCTCGATTTTCGCATGCAGTACTATGGGACTTCAGCTGGAGGCATGCTAACTGTTACCGGATTTACAAAGACTGACTCTGACGCAGATAACATCGTCACACCCGGCCAGACAGTTACCTATACGATCGACCTTACTATGCCCGACGATTATTGGACTCGGTATATCAGCTATACCGATACAATTGATCCAGCGTATGAAGCACCGACAAATATTACATACAGTCCAGGCTGCGGCAGCCCCTACATCGTAGACTACACAGACCCTGTCCTGACGTTAAGTCTGATAATGATCGATCCCGGCGTGACGAGCTGTGTCGTTACCTATGATGTCACCGTCAAAGCTGGTACTGTCGCTGGCACGACGATAAGCAACACGGTGACAAACCCAGATTCGTATGTGACATACCTAGCTCCCGCTACCGCCAGCGCTACCGCCAGTACGCTTACTGTAGGCTCGGCAAATGTCTTCGATCCGCCGAGTGGCTATAAGACAGTCAACGCCGAGGGTCTGCCAGTCATGACCTGGAAAATGGTCTGGATCAACGACGGCAATATCACGGCGCTCAATACCCAGGTGCTTGACCCAGTGCCAGCTGGCACGACCTACGTTGCAGGCTCCGTTACATGTGACGCCCGTGGGACGTCGACCACCGCAACCTGTGTCTACGATGCGACTGAAAACCGTGTCCGCTGGGAAGGTGACATCGCTCCCGACCCAGGTGGCACAGATGAAAACAATACAACAAATGAAGTAGTCATTACGTTCTCAACCAGTGTGCCGCCAGCCATCGATTCAGTTGAAAATCAGGCGCAGGCTTACTACGATGCCAATGGCACAGGTGATTTTGCTGATGACAAGATGTCTGGACAGGCGGCCATAGTAACCGATAGTCCTGTATCGGCAGCACCAGGCGACGCAACAACCTGGCGGCGTCAGTCGGCGCTAGCCAACACTGGCCAGGGCAGCACGATTATTGCAATTGTTGGGCTGTCGCTGTTCGTGGCTGGACTAGTACTAGCGGCACGACGACTGGTTTGACATGGCAAGTCCTCTGATTATCTGATATACTGTATACAGCAAGCTATTCTATTCCTTAACCAAGCGTACAAGTGTGGCACCAAACTCATTTTATTCTCGGCTACTGCACTAGACCCTATCTCGCACAATATTAGCTGATAGAAAGGTTCATGTACCCATGGCAACAAAATTATATGTAGGAAAGCTGTCTTTTAACACAACCAACGATAGCCTGAACGCGCTCTTTGCGCAGTTCGGTACAGTGGTGAGTGCTGAAATTGCAACAGACCGAGAAACTGGTCGTTCACGCGGTTTTGGATTTGT
>DBNP01000038.1 GCA_002299795.1 Candidatus Saccharibacteria bacterium UBA669
AGCTCTGCCATGATGGACTAGTGGTACTGCCTTAGTGATTCGATGGTGTCTTTGCGGGCGGCCTTGAGGGCTGGGAAGATGCCAAATACCAAGCCTACTCCAAGCGCCATCGCAAGGGCCACCGCAGCCACCTGCCAGGTAAAGGCCGGTGCGAAGTATAGCTGTGTGCTGATGATAAAAGCAAGGACATAGCCGGTAAAGTAGCCAATTAGTCCGCCGACCATACTCATCATCAGTGATTCGATGAGAAACTGCGACACAATGTTGGCATTGCTGGCGCCGACTGCTTTGCGGATGCCAATTTCACGCGTACGCTCGGCGATGCCTACCAGCATGATATTCATAATNNGTGGGCTTGCTGACGTCTTCACCAGTTGCGATTGAAAAGTCGCGCTCGCCATTGTGACTGAGTAGTAGCCGTGTTTCGATAGAGTGACGAACCTGCTCCATATCGGCGCCTGATTCCGCGAGCACGTCGACTTGCTGAATCTGTGCGCGAGACTGATGGAATTGCTTGCCCTGCTCGAGACTAACAACGGCAGCGTTGTTGAGATCGACATTGTTGTAATTAATTGGATTTTGGGACAGCTTGATGACGCCGATCACCGTAAACTGCTGCCCGCGGATGGTAAAGGTACTGCTAATTGGCCGATCGGTGCCAAACAGGTCGATTGCCAGCTGCTCGCCGACTACAGCCGTGTTAGCATCGGTAGAGTCGTCGAGGAATTGACCACTTTTCATCGTAAAGCGGGCTACCTTGGTGAAATCAGGAGTTGTTGATAGTACAACACCGTCAGGAATTGTTTCGGTTTGCGATTTGAAGGTCCCTTCAACTGTCATTACCGGCACGGCCGCTTCGATATGTGGCAGTTCGTCGATTGCGTGTACATCGTCCTCGGTAATGGTGCTTGTACTAAAGGATTGCTGGGCAATTGGATTAGTGAGGGCATTAGGGTCACGGGTCTGTAGGCCGGGCCGCACAACCGCAAGGTTGCCGCTATAGCCTTCGATTTGCTGATTGATCATATGCGAGACGCCGCTGCTGAGCGCAAGTATGCAGGTCACGCTCGCGATACCAATGCTGATGCCGAGTGTTGTGAGGATGCTACGTGCGCGGGTACGTTTTAGAGAATGATACGCATTCTCTAAATGGTCGATCACTACCATGGTCATGATGCGCTCCTTTTTTTGCTGCGTGATGGAGTCTTCTTGGAGGTCTTTTTTGCTATGCCAGATGATTTTGTTGTACGTTTTACAGCGGGACTCGCGTGTGCACTCGCTTCTGCTTTGGCGCGGTTTGCTTTGATTGTATTGGCGCGTTGGTTGAGCGGAATTTTGACAGGGGTATTGGCGCCACGAGTATCAACTTTGATCTTGGTGTCGCTTGCGATGCGGCCATCGAGCATGTTGATGACGCGGCTCGCGTAGCTGGTGAGGTTGGGGTTGTGTGTCACCATAATAATCGTATTGCCTTTTTTGTGAAGCTCACTCAGCTCCTCCATGATGACGTGGCTGCTGCGGCTGTCGAGGTTGCCGGTCGGTTCGTCAGCCAGGATAATGCTTGGCTCGTTGACGAGTGCACGGGCAATAGCGACGCGCTGCATCTGGCCGCCACTGAGCTGCCATGGCATATAATACTCACGCTCTTGCAGGTGGAATTGGGCCAGTACTTCACTGGCGCGCTCGAGACGCTTAATGCGTCGCACGCCTTTGTAGGTGAGTGGTAGGGCAACGTTTTCGAGCACGGTGAGACGGTTGATGAGGTTGAAGCTCTGAAACACCATACCGATTTGGTTGCTGCGGACGCGGGCGTGCCTGGCACTACCGAGACGATCGACTGCTTTGCCATCGAGCATGTATTCACCGTCGTCGGCGCTATCGAGCAGTCCAAGCACGTTGAGGAGAGTGGTCTTGCCGCAGCCACTAGGGCCCATAATCGCAATAAACTCACCCTTTTCGATTTTTAGGGTAACCCCGTCAAGTGCATTGAAGCATGCATCACCCAGCCCATACCGCTTGGTAAGAGCCCGCAGTTCAATAACCGGTGTTGTCGGCTCGGGTTGTGTCATCTGCTATCTAGTATGTTGCGCAGGTTGGCAGACTGCAAGCGGAATGACGTACTTTATGAGGTCAAAAATACAACTTTTATGTAACTCGGCCGATTGGGCTATAATTATCTTACTGGAGAGGTGTCTGAGCGGTTGAAAGAGCACGCTTGGAAAGCGTGTGTGCGGGGCAACTCGTACCGTGGGTTCAAATCCCATCCTCTCCGCCATAGAAAAATAGAGACCGCCTGGCCTCTATTTTTCTTGTCTGCGCCTAGTGCCCGGTCGTAGGAGATGCAGCACCTTTGCGGGGTCTTTGTAGACAAATAGCTCGGTAATATCATGGAGCTCGTCGTATTCACCCTCTGTCTGGAAGGGGACTGTGGATGGTTGCTCAAAATAGACCGTGAGGTGATCGGTGGGGTGGGCGGGTGCGCGCCCGGCGAGTGCACGGAGACCAAAGGGAATATTTGGCATAATCGATGAAACGTTATTGGTTCGGAAGCCAAATGTACTACCGTCTGGGTAGTCGGTAGAAGAGCGAATAATACGGCCGACCTGTCGGCTATTGATAGCTAGGATGTCGGTTACGGCATTCTGCACGAGAGGTGATTGACTGGTGTGAAAGGCCGGCAGCAGGCGGTCGCGTAGCTCGAAATAGTCCATGCCGAGCTGCCCAATACTCGCGACGAGCTTAGTCCATTCGGGTAGGTTGCGCATTCGCTCGCGTGAAGCTGAGGCACCAAATCTACTTGCTGCCAGGGCCGTGAAGCCAAGTGTCATATAGCCTGGTGCATCGCGCAAGTAGCGGCCATTCGTCTCGATTGTCATCGGATGAGCGTCAACAACATGCGCTGACGGGTCAAGTAATCGCAGAGGGTTTTGCTCCTTGCCGAGGTCACGGAAATTGCCGTAGCCTAGCGGTCCAATCAGAGTGTTGGTATGGCCTTCGCGCAGTACGGCATTTGAAATTTGCATCGCAGTGCCATCACCGCCTGCCGAAAGAATGATATCTCCATCTTGGAATGTGTTGCGCATATCATCGATGTTGGCCTCTGTATCGGGATATTTCGTTAGGAATGGCTCGTAGCGCACCCCGGCCGCATCGAGCTGATTAAACACGCCAGCCTGTATCTTTGCGGCCCGAGTACTGTGTGGGTTGTGAACGACAACGACGCGTTTTTTCTGTTTGAAGCATTTATATTATTATAGCAAATCATAACCATTTTGTCAACTATGCTCGTTTGTCGATATGATGAAATTCATGAGTAATTTAAAACCGCCGGCCCGAATGAACGGGCGCGGCGGTGATTGCGTCAGTAGACGACGACGCGCGTACCGATGGGCGAGCTGTTGTAGACCCACTGCGCCCCTGCCCAGTCGCGCAGGTTGACACACCCATGGCTGCCGCCAGTTGGGCTGGACCATCCCCACTGTATGAACTCGTCACTGATGTGGATGGCGTAGCCGCCGTGGAAGAACAACGAGAACGGCATGCGTGCGCCGTACTTGTAGCTGTAGCCGTTCGCGTTCTTCATGTACACGCGGAACAGGCCGTTTGGCGTGTTCATGCCGGGGCGGCCAAAGCGCGTATCGAGGGCGCCGGCCACCTGACCATCGACGACGACGAACAGCTTGTTCGCGGCCTTGCTCGCACACAGTGCAATGCCCGGCACCTGGCACCTGGCATCGATGCCAGCGATGGGCGCGTATGNNNGCCTTCTTCTTGACGACCTTCTTGGCCGACTTGGTGACCACGGTCTGCGTGGTCGTGGTGGCGGAAGCGGACGAGGCGACGGCGATCCCGCCGCCACTGAAGATGAGCGCAAGGCTCATGACTGCCATGACCCAGGCGCGCACGCGCCTCCCGACGGTGTTCTTGGTGAGGTGCATTCCCGTTTCCTTTCGATTGTGGGGAAATGTATAGCGCACTATACTATAAAATCAATCACTTGTCTACGGCCCGTAACGGTGATGGATCTATGATCGACCAAATATTTCGCGAAGGCTGAGTTTGCGAGTGTACTCTAGCGCACCATAGCGGAAAATTCGAACTGCAATCAACATTATGACGATCGCACTCACAATCAGGATGAGAATGCCCGCCAGGGTCTCCCATAGCTCGAGGTTGCCGACGGCATTGCGGAGCAGCATCGGGATCGGCGCGGTAAAGGGAAAGAGTGTCAGAAAGCGTACTAGTGGGCTATCGGGAGCGGAGATAAAGAGCGATACAGCGTAGAGTGGCCCAAAAATGAGCATCATGATGATTCCGATGAAACCACTGGCCTCTTTGGCGGTAGGCACGGCTGCGCCGATTGCCACCATTATTCCGGTAAACAGCAAGAAGCTGGCGATAAATATGACCGCGGCGGCGGCAATGCGCAGTGGATCGACGGGGAGGCTCGAAAGGTCAAGATCGGGAAGGTTCAGCCTATCGCGGAAGAGGAAATACCCAGTGATCGCAGGCACGATAATGATCATACCCTGAACCATGGCCAGGATAATGAGCGAGTAGATTTTGCCGATGATTAGCGTGCGCGCTTCGACGGTTGTCAGCAGCATCTCAATGACGCGATTTTCCTTCTCCTCCGTTGTACTGGTGAGCATTTGATTGCCAAAAAACGCGATGAGCAGGTAGAACAAAACAAGGAACAGGCCTGGCAGAATCATCTGCTGGGCTGGGTCAAACTCGACACCGTTGCGGTAAGTGATTACTTTGCCTTTTGTCGAGTCTCTGACGATAGTTTTTGTGTTGGCATCGACTGACGATTCTACCGATGCGCTGAGCAGAGCCTTGGCAACGCCCGTGTAGCGACCATTGTCGAAAATGCCCACATCTTTAGCGTAGACCTCAATCTGGCCGTCGGTAAGGTTGGCAGGATAGTAGAAATAAGCATCGAGTGAGCCAGACTTCACCGCGTCGATCGCCGCAGACTTGCTGGTTGCGGAAGTGCCACCAAACGCTGTGAGGAGCTCGGATTTTATAAGATGCGAGTCATCGGTAACTTGAATGCTGAACTTCTGCTTTTCGAGATCTTTGGCGGCCTGCTCGGTCGAGACGTTCGACATGATCACAATACCGAAGATGAACGAGATCATGACAGGGAAGCCAAAAGCCATGATCCAAAATGCTTTTTTCTTTAGTGTGCGTATAATTTCGAACCGCATGACTGTTCGTAGGTTATGCATGGTCAGCCTCCTCATTATTTTCATCCCCATAGACACTCACAAAAATATCATCAAGTGATTTTCCAGCAAACTTCTTGCGCACCTCGGCAATAGTGCCATAGGCCCGTGCCTTGCCGTCCTTGAGTAGGATAATACGATCACAGAGTTGTTCGACCTCTTCCATCTGGTGCGTGATCATCACAACCGTCGCGCCCCGTTTTTGGTGATCTTCAATGATATCCATGAGGAGGCGGCGGTTGACTGGGTCGAAGCCCTTGGTTGGCTCATCGAGGATGAGCAACTCTGGGTCGCCAAGCACGGTGATACCAAGCTGGATTTTTTGCTGCTGGCCACCACTGAGTTTGTCGAGTCGAGTCTTGGCTTTGTCGCCAAGCTTCACGCGCTCAAGGAATGCAAGTGATTGCTGACGCGCTTCGTCACGCGAAAGCCCTTTGAGCTGGCCAAAGTAGACCATTGTGTCAATCACCGACTCCTTTTTATACAGGCCACGCTCTTCGGGCAGGTAGCCGAGCTTCACTCCACCACCTACTGAGTAAGGCTTACCATCAATGAGTAGTTCACCGGCGGTAGGGATATAAATACCGAGCAGGGCCCGAATCGTGGTTGTTTTGCCGCTACCGTTGCTGCCGAGCAGACCAAATGTTTCACCGCGTTGCACATCGAAGCTCAGGTCTTTGATAACCTCTGTTTTGCCAAATGTCATGGCAAAGTTTTTGATAGAAATAATGCTTTTCATGCTATTCAGCGTAGCACAGATAAAGAGTAAACCCCAGCCCGGTCGGGCGACAAGAATCTTCCTATATTCACACGCTACATGTAGCGTAGTAAAAATTACCATAGACACTATACGGTGTTAACGCGGTGCGTTGCGAAAAAAACATAGCCAAAATACTTGAAATCTCCATATATAGCGCATATTATTTTATACAGACACTACATATGTAGTAGTTCAGCAAAATAGACACCACCGCAAGATTATCGTAGAGCTAGCTCACCACACTAGTGGTAGGTTTCTTGCTGTGTATCTGGACACTTTGAGGGAGGTGCCAGTGGTCAAGGAAGACATTAAATATAAGGGATAGGGTAGAGCAAACATGACAAACATTCACGTGGTTAAACGCGACGGCACCCGCGAACCATTTGACGCCAACAAGATAAACCTGGCACTTGTGCGCGCAAGTGAGGGTTTGCCTGATCAGATTAGCAAAGTAGTACAGGTTGCAACCGAGCTACAGCTAACACTATTTGACGGTATCACGAGCGAAGAGCTCGACGAGGCCGTGATTCATACAGCGCTGCAAAATGTTAAAGATGACCCAGACTTTGATACGATTGCCGCGCGTCTATTGCTAAAAAACATTTACAAAAACATTCTTGGTGACTATAAAGACGATGCTGAACTAGAGAAGCTACATGCTGCCCACTTCGCAACCTACATCAAACAGGCTGTCAAAGATGGATTGCTGGATAAGCGCATGGCCGACAGTAAACTATTTGATCTCAAAATACTGGGCGGTGCGCTAGATCCACAGAAAGACAAGCTGAGCAAATACCTAGGGGTGATCACAAACAAAAATCGCTACGCACTGCGCAAGCAAAATGGTGACCCGCTCGAGACACCACAGTTTACCCACATGCGTATTGCAATGGGGCTGAGCTTCAACGAGAAAGATCCCACCAAAGCTGCGCTTGATTTCTACAAGCATATGAGCAACCTCGACTATTTGCCTGGTGGAAGCACGCGGGTCAACGCTGGCGGCTCCTTCCCTCAGCTGTCGAACTGCTTTGTGATCGATGTCGAGGATGACATGGAAAGCATTGCCAAAAGCATTCGTGACACGATGTGGATTGCCAAAGGCACGGGTGGAATCGGCATTAGTATGAACAAATTACGTGCCGCTGGTAGCCCGGTCAAAACCACCAACACTGTCAGTACTGGACCGCTGCCATTCATGAAAATGATCGACACTGCACTCTTTGCGGTATCTCGTAAGGGCAAAAAAGCAGGCGCAGCTGCGATCTACATGGAGAACTGGCATCTGAACTTTCCGGCGTTTATGGATCTGCGTGAAAACAACGGTGATCCCTACTATCGCACCCGATTTGCCAATATCGCTGTATACATTAGTGACGAATTTATGAAACGAGTACAAAAAGAGCAGGACTGGTATATGTTCGACCCAGCCGAAACAGCCGACCTGAGCGAACTGTACGGCGAAGCTTTCAGCAAGCGCTACGGTGAATATGTCAAGCTGGCAGAAGCAGGCAAGCTACGGGTGTTCGAAAAGGTATCAGCGCGTCAGCAGTGGCGACAAATCTTGATTCGTCTGCAAGCAAGTAGCCACCCATGGATTACCTGGAAAGACAGTATCAACGTGCGGGCGCTCAACAACAACGTCAGCACGATTCACTCATCGAACCTATGCACCGAGATTACACTACCAAATGACAAAGACAATATTTCGGTCTGTAACCTCGTGAGTATCAACCTATCGGCGTTTTTGGACGTGGAGTCTAAAACATGGGACTGGAAGCGGCTCGCCGCAGCCACACGCAGCGCAATCCGTCAGCTTGATAATCTATGCGACGTAACAGACACCCCGATCCCCGAAGCGATCAATAGTATCAAAACAACCCGCGCACTTGGCCTTGGCATCATGGGCTTCACTGATGTCGTTGAAAAAATGGGCTTTAGCTATGAGTCTGAAGCGGCCTACGATTTGATGGACCAAATGGCAGAATACATCAGCTACTATGCAATTGATGAGTCAGCCGAGCTTGCCAAGACTCGCGGCGCCTACCCTGATTTCAAAGGTAGCGGCTGGAGCAAGGGCGAGCTGCCTGTAGACAGCCTCGACAAGCATGAGAAAGACCGCAAAGTAAAGGTCAAGCTCACGCGCAAAAAGCGGCTAGACTGGGAATTGCTACGCAAAAAGAGCACCAAGGGTATGCGCAACGCGACACTCATGGCGATTGCACCAACAGCAAATATTGCACACGTCGCCGGCACGACGCCCGGTATTGATCCACAGTTTGGCCAAATTTTTAGCCGCAGTACGCTCAACGGTAAATTCCTGGAAGTGAATACCAACCTAGTGCGCGACCTCAAGCAGCTTGATCTGTGGGACGAGGTTAAAGAACAGCTGCTCGTTGAGCAGGGTGACCTGAGCAACATCGAGGGTATCCCGCAGCATTTGAAAGATGTCTACAAGACCTGCTTCCAACTGAGTCCGTTTGCCTTTATCGAAGTTGCCGCACGCGCCCAGAAGTGGGTGGACCAAGCGATTAGTCGCAACATGTATCTTGAAAGCCGGAGTATTGATGACATGGAAACGGTATATATGGAGGGTTGGCTACGTGGCCTCAAAACGACGTACTACCTGCATATGAAGCCACGACATCAAGCAGAACAGAGCACTACAAAAGTAAATAAAGCAGAAGCAATTGCCGCTGGCGGCGCCCGCAAAACAGGATTTGGCTTCGCAAAGAAACAGAACGTATAGGAGGGTATATGAACGCATCAACAATCATCAATGACAACATGACACTTGAGGAAAAGCTCCAGGCGATCAGCGACGCCATGGAACAGGCCCAGACTGCGGCCAACGAAGCAGCGACTAAGCGCGGTGAAGTTGCCGCACCAATTGATCCAGCCGATCTGACCATGTGCGACGGCTGTCAGTAGGGGGCGTATCATTATGACACCCGAACAACGGGCGCTGCTTGCAGCGCAGTATCCTGCACATACCTTCGCCGACCACGGCACGCATATTGTCGCGACACCTGAGCGCCGGCCGACAACCGATGAGGTACTCAGAGAAGCGTTTCGTCGCCTCGGCTTCCACTATGTGCGTAGCGCAGAAGTAGAGGCGGCACTAGAGCGCGCATGATGGCTAATGTGACATATTTCACAAT
>DBNP01000050.1 GCA_002299795.1 Candidatus Saccharibacteria bacterium UBA669
TGAGACAGTTCGGTTTATATCCGGTATGGACGTTAGGAAATTTGAGAGGATCTACCCTTAGTACGAGAGGACCGGGGCGGACGCACCTCTGGTGTATCGATTGTGGCCACCTGCTGCATTGTCGAGTAGCTATGTGCGGACTAGATAAGCGCTGAAAGCATATTAAGCGCGAAACTAACCTCAAGATTAGATTTCCCTATGAGGACACAGAGAGACGATCTGTTTGATAGGTGCAAGGTGGAAGTATGGTAACATATGGAGCCGAAGCATACTAATAGTCCCATTGCCTTTTTATGTTCTCTTTACCGACGTCAATGCTTGCATTGACAGGGGTAAAGAGATAGACTTAACTAGTAATTGGTGTTTATAACACCGGTCAATCATTTACAATACATACGTGCAGCAAGGACATCGAATAAAGGGGTTTGGCCCACCGTGGAGAGCATACGGGACCAAGCGCTTCAGACCCCCTTCTTCGGTGCCCATGGCGATGAGGAAATACCTGTTCCCATTCCGAACACAGAAGTCAAGCTCATCAGCGGCGATTATACTGCCACAAGTGGGAAACTAGCACGGTGCCGAATTATAAAAAGGAGTTCCGAATAGGAGCTCCTTTTTCTTTGGATACTCCTACTGCTGGGCGCGGCCAGCCTTGAATAGCTTGAGCCAAGTCATAAATTGCCTGCGGGCTATTTCTACTCGCATATCTTCGCTGACGGAGCCTAGCCGATCTGTATACCAGCTGCGGGTTGATTCACTCAAGTACATCTCAAGTCGACGAAATTCACTCGCGACATCCATATCACCTCGCTCGACCGAGCCCATAAGAAATTCGAATAACGCTATGCGGTCCCCCAGGTCCTCGGCTCCTTCCTCGTGCAGCAGGGGTAGGATGCGCTCGCCCCATAGCTGTATCTCTTCATGCAGCTTAATCTTCTGTTCGCGCCTTGCCCAGGCATGATGATCGGTTAATTTGTCGAAACTATTTTCCATAAACAGACACTCCTTGTGGTGGATATGTTAATAATGAAAGCCAGATTGTGTAAAAATGGAGTAACGTAGCTGCGTGAGCAGGGCTACGAGATTGTTTCATGGTAGCACTGCGCAAAACGATTGTCAATAAAAGAAGCCCGCAAGGGGCTCTTTTGCTGTGTGGTGGATTCTTGGATCTCGCAGAAAGCAAGAATCCTATTTGTGGTGAATCTCGTAGTTTTTGAAGATTCAAACAGGTGCCTCCCTATAATAACTCACCAGCAGCATAAGTACAATAGTTTTTATACCATAAAAACATTGAGTGTAACCATTGACATTTTGTAGCGTTTGTGCTAATATAAAGTCATACACATCTCAGATGTGAGGTAAAGCGAGGGTCTGCGCGAACTGTAACAGGGGTAGCGTCGGCCCTTTTAATATAGCCCATATGGGCAGGGAGATTCCTATCATGGCAGGAACTAAAGCTGGTGGCGTGAAAGCTGCTGCAAAGAACTTGGCAAAAGATCCTAACTTTTACGCTAAAATTGGCGCAAAAGGTGGCCGCAATGGTCATACTGGTGGATTCGCTGCTAATCCTGAGCTTGCACGTATTGCAGGCGCAAAAGGCGGTCGTATTTCACGCCGCACAAAAAAAGCTACTGACAAATAGTCAGAGGTATAGCGTACAAATAGCCGATTCACAGTGAATCGGCTATTTGTTTTTGCTGACACGCCGGAGGGCGCAGTTTCTCGCTTCATTGCTACGCCATGAGTGACCACAGGCGAGGCAGGCATAGTGAAAGCTGGTCGATTCAACGCCGGTGGCCGCACAGCGAGGGCAGAGTGATCGCTGGTGTAGCCAGTCCCGGTAGCTATCGAGCGATTCTTGTGCAATATCCTCATCGATTGTCGTTCCGTACTCATGTGCCAGCTGTAATGCTTCTTGCCATGCATCTCGCTCCATCTCAAGGAGTTGCACGCTGCTAGAGTAGCTTTTGTGTGCCAGGAGCGCGTGTGCTAATTCATGAAATAGATATTGTTCTGCATGTGGGTGTGCTGGGTTATAGGTGAGAGTACGCTCACGATAGTTCCAGTGAAAAGCATGACCGGTTTGGAAGCTGATTGTTGCGGAGTCTGCGGCTGGATGGCCGTAGCTACCCTCGAGCTTTCTTATCAGTGAGGTAATCTTTGCCATAGTAATAACAACCGTAAATAACTGCTTCTTCTGGGTGTTGGGCTTGTACAATCTTTGGGCACGCAATATGTGCCGGGAGGTGCTCGATGAGCGCATCCCGCAGGTATTCACCATATCGTTCGAAATACGTGCCGACGCTGCCGCCAATAATGATAATATCGGGCTGAATGGTGGGAATAACCACTAGGAAGCCACGGCTCATCCGGTCGGCAATTTGTCGCCAGACTCTCTTGCTCTTGATGTCACGTGCGAATTGTTTGTAGGTTGCAACGATTGCATGACCGCTCGCAAACGACTCCCAGATACACACTTTGCCATCAAACTCAAGAGGTATGTGACCGATTTCGCTAAAACGTAGTCCATGGTCTAGTTTGCCGTCCACGACCAGACCGCCACCGATGCCGGTGCTAATGGTGACATATAGTGAGGATACGGGTAGTGTGGGGAGGCTGCGCGTTTCACCGAGTGCGCCCAGCTTGGCATCATTTTCGATAAACAAGGGAACGCCGGGCAGTAGGTCTTTGAGTTTTTTGCCTAGATCGACATTAACCCATGGGAGATTGCCACACCACTTCACGATGCCATTATCAATGACGCCCGGAATCGCTACTACAATGACCTGAACATCTTCGGGCTGATAGTGCGCGCGCACTACCTCTTTGAGTTGTTTTACGTACTCATGCGGGTCGAGTGGGGTAGGGAATTTGACTGATTCACTAATTTTTCCACGTGTGCTAAATGATGAGACAAGAGTTTTTGTTCCACCGGTGTCAATTGTAACTATCATATGTACCCAGTGTAGCATAATCTGTACGTTGCCTTTTAATGTGAATTGAGGTATAATACACAAAGTTATTTAAGAGGTACTGGATACATGGCACAGCGGATGCAGCAAGGAAACATTGTTGGATATGTGCTGGTGGGAGCGCTACTATTGGGACTAATTATTGGTGGTATATTTGTGGTAAAAAATTATACCGCAAAGACTGCGACAGAGAGCAACTCGACCGCTGTAGCCACAGACACCTCGTCAGACAGCCAGACTTCTCAAACCTCCTCTACGGCTGACGATCTAAAGCGCGCGCTTGAGGAACAAGCGGCTTCGAATCAGCAGGCTGATGGGAATGCCGATGCATCAAAGACCACCAGTGCATCGCAGCAACAAGCGACAGCGCAGCAGGCGGCCACCACCTCAACTACAGGCACTCTCCCGACAACCGGTCCAGAAGAATTCATCATGCCACTACTAGGCGCCATTCTCTTGACGAGCACCAGTGTGGCCTACGCTCGTTCTCGGCTCCTTGTCTAGACAGATGAGCGCCACTAGTGTACAATAAGCAATAATCTAGGTGTGCGCGTGTTTTGGCATGCATCAAGAAATATTAACTTTAAGAGAGGAGTATTGATGAACCTGTCCGCGTAGTCGGGAATGGTTTATTAATAACTTAAAATATGGCTAAAGCCACAATAACAATGGATGAACTACTCGCAGGTGATAGCGTCAAGCAAATCGCTGCCGGCGAAGTAATTACTGGTCACGTCTTGAGCGTGCGTAAACATGAAGTATTAATTGATTTAGGCGCGCAGGGCGTTGGATTTGTTCCGCGTCGTGAAGTCGGCTTTAGCCGTCAGCTCGCCGTTGGTGATGAAGTAACCGCAAGTGTTGTAGATGCCGAGCTTGATAATGGATATTCACTGCTAAGCCTTCGCAAGGCAGCGAAAGATCGCGGCTGGGAAGAAATTTCTGCCAAGATGGATGCAGGTGAGATTATTGATGTTGCTCCATACGACGCGAACCGCGGTGGTATGCTTGTTGAGTACGAGGGTGTACGCGGCTTCTTGCCAGTGTCGCAGCTTTCTGCTGAGCACTATCCACGCGTGGGCAGTGCGGACAAGGATGAGATCTTGCAGCGGCTTAACGCACTTGTCGGTCAGTCGTTGAAAGTACGCATTTTGGACTGTGATCGCAAGATTAACAAACTTATCTTCAGTGAAAAGGAAGCTATCAAAGATGGCCTCGCAGCTCGCTTTGAGCTACTCAAGATTGGCGATACAGTGACCGGCGTAGTGACTGGTGTGGTTGATTTCGGTGTGTTTGTAAATGTTGATGGTATTGAGGGCCTGGTGCACATTAGCGAAATTAGCTGGGAACGTGTTAACAATCCAGCAGATTACGTCAAAGTTGGCCAAAACATCGACGCCAAAATTATCAGCATCGACAAAGAGCGCCTCAGCCTTAGCATGAAGCAGCTTACCAAGGACCCATGGCTGGACGAAGTTGATAAATTCAAGAAAAGCGACAAAGTCGAGGGTACGGTGACTCGCATCACTCCATTTGGTGCCTTTGTGCAGATTAGCCCCGCTGTCGAAGCGCTGGTGCATATCAGTGAACTAGGCGGCGGTGAAGGTGTAGACCCTGAAAAAGTCTTCACACTTAACGAGCGCAAAGAATTTGTCGTGCTAGACATCGACAAAGAGAATCGCAAAATCTCACTTAGTCTTACTGACAAGAAAAAGAAATAGCAGTGTCGTAAACGGATAATTGTCCCCATCAGGCTGGGACGGAAAGGAGCAACCCATGAGTCAACCAGAGAAAGTGTTGGTCATCGCAGATTCAATCACTGTTGGCGAACTCGCAGAAACGCTCAACCTACCCGTAACCCAGCTTGTAGGAGAGTTATTCAAAAATGGCATCGTTGCCACGATCAATCAGCGGATTGATTTTGAAACCGCGCAGATTATTGTCGAGGAGCTTGGCATTGATGTGGAGCTCAAGCGTAAGGATATCGAAAAGGCGGCCGTACAGCGCCTTCATAAGCCATCTGATCATGCGGTTGAGCGTTCGCCGATTGTTGCGGTGATGGGCCATGTTGATCATGGCAAGACAAGCTTGCTCGATTCAGTTCTCGGCATGAAAACGGTTGCCGGCGAAGCGGGTGGTATCACGCAGCATATCAGCGCCTATCAGACAGTGCGCAAAGGCCGCACCATTACATTGCTAGATACTCCGGGACACGAGGCATTTGCTGCGCTACGCCAGCATGGTGCAGCGCTGACGGACGTTGTGGTGATTGTGGTAGCGGCAGATGACGGTGTCAAGCCTCAGACTATCGAAGCGATACGATTTGCCCGGGATGCTAATGCCAAAATTGTGGTCGCGCTGAACAAAATGGATAAAGAAACTGCCAATCCTGAGATGGTTAAAGCCCAGCTTGCGAGCGAGCATCATCTCAACCCCGAAGAGTGGGGTGGTGATACGGTCATGGTGCCAGTCAGCGCCAAGACTGGTGACGGTGTCGATACATTGCTTGATATGGTGCTGCTTGTCGCCGACATTGAAGAGCTCAAAGCAGATATTGATGTTCCGGCCGAAGGCCTGGTGATTGAAGCACACATGGAAACTGGACGGGGCAGCGTGGTAGGACTACTTGTTGAGCAGGGTATCTTGAAGCCAGGTCATTTTCTTGTCGCAGGCACTAGCTATGGCAAGGTCCGTACACTGCTTGATTTCACTGGCAAGACACTCAAACAAGCGGGGCCATCAACACCAGTGACGGTGACGGGCTTCAAGGAGTTGCCACAATTTGGTGATGTATTTACTATTGTCAAAAACGAAAAGACTGCTCGCCTCATGGTTGAGCGTGCCAAGATAGAGCGCGAGCGCCATGCGGCCTCAACGAATGTGACCGGCGCTGATTTACTGAAGATGATGACACAAAAACACGTGAGCCAAGAGCTCAATGTGCTCGTGAAAGCAGACGTACAAGGGTCACTCACCTCAGTGGTTGATAGTTTACGACTTGTTGATACTGGCGGTGAGATCAATCTACGTATCATTGGCAGCGGGGTCGGCAACATTAGCGAAAGCGATGTACGGCTAGCTGAGAGCAGTGATGCGATTATTTATGGATTCAATGTGGTGCTAGCACCGGCCGTGAAGCGTCTTGCAATGCGAGACAAAGTACAGGTGAGGCTCTACAAAGTCATTTATGAGTTGCTTGATGATGCACGCAGCAGCATGGAAAGCATGCTTGCGCCAGAGGTGGTTGAAACAGAGATCGGTAGCCTGCAGGTTAAGGGCGTGTTCCGCACCCTGAAAGACACCGTGATCTGTGGTGGTGAGGTATTGAGCGGAAAAGTGGTGGCCAACGTACTAGTACGCGCCATGCGTGGCGAAGAGAAGCTTGCCGAAGTAGAAGCGACGAGTGTGCAGCGTCAACAGATTGAAGCCAAAGAAGTGTTCGAAGGTGAAATGTGTGGACTTAGCCTGAAGACTCACAAAAAACTACAGCTTGAAGTAGGTGATCGACTCGAATTCTTCACGCGAGAGCTTGTAAAGCGCACGCTCAAGTAGACAGTCTTGTGAAACCAGGAGAACAGTACTATTACAGAGTATTGACTTTTTATCATGTTTATGCTAGTATAAAAGCATAATCAATGTAGATGGCTACCAGTGGTAGCAAGAAAGTCACACCCCCACCACAATGGCACGCAGTAATCGTCGCGAAAGAGGTCATTATGACCAAGATGAAGTCGAGCAGCGCTTGCAGGCGCTTCGAGCCGAGCTTGCTGGTGGCACGCCTCATGAGCCCGCCGACGAGCTAGATGGCGCACTCGAGCAGGGTGTTGATGATACTGAGTCAACTCTGCCTAAAAAAACTGACGAAGAAATTGCTCATGAGGTAGCGCCGAGTCTTATTGAGTTCCTCGATGCCATCACTAGTGCAATTGAGGGTGACCATGCCCGATTCGTGGCTAAGTTTGCAGGTAGCCCAACAAAGAAATGGAGCTTGGTTAGAGCACGCCGCGCCGCGCTCGTCGAGGCCAAGGCTTACGCTCCAGAGGATATCGCCGAGATGACAGATGATCAGGTGAGGCTTCTTTTTGAGGCCGCATATGCTGCTGGTGGTAAAACACAGCCTAATCCAGCAAAAGCCAAGCGCCATGAGACCGAGCCGTTGAGCGATACATCACTGGAGATTCTTGCGCGACTAGAGCGTGCGTTGGCAGTGTCTTCAGGCGCACCACAACGTCCCGCTAAGGGGTCAAAAAGGACCACAAAATTACCCCTTCACCCAAATGGTGGCGTGAATCAGTCGACACTCGATAGGCTTGAAGAAGCGACGCACGCATGGGAGATGGGCGCCGATGATCCTGACATTGCCGCTGATGCTCGCTACCGACGCCGGCTTGCTAACGGAACCGCGCCGAAGGGTGCCACCTCTCCTGCTGTCACCACGCCAACTCTTCATGAGACATCAGCTGCGCCCCGTGCTGCTGACCCTCGCATGGCTGATTTTATCCGCTATGATCCACTCGGCCAGGCGTATTGGACGGCGAAAGCGATGGCCAGTGAGGGCGAGCACGCACATACAGATCAGATAGATACCATACTTGGTGGCTACGATGAGCGTCAGCGTCAAAACGCACTCTATGCGGAAGCGCAGAGAGTGCATGCTGTAGTTGTTGATATTGACGCGGAGATTGCCGCCAGCCCTTCAGCTAGTGATGTGGCAATCATGCGCCGACTACTAGTTGCGAACCATGCATTCGGCCTTGATGCCGCCCTTGCGGTAGGTAATNNTGAGGTGAGGGAATTTGTTAGCTACATGCGAACGGCCAATGAAAAGGCTACTCCTACGCCAGCTCCGGTTGTCGACCCTCTCGATGCCCTAGCTGCGGGTGTACTTATTCCGTCTGATGATCCGCTGGATGCTCTGGCTGCCGGTACCTTTGTCCCCAGCACTGCGGCGCCTGTCGACCCACTTGACGCACTTACAGCTGGGACCTATGTACCAGCGGCGACCAGTGACATACTTGCAGCGCTTGCAACGGGCACCTATGTTCCTGCAGCCGAAGCGGGTACGGCAGCTACCCCTGAGGTATTAGCATTGACACAAGAATTAGCCGGCTATCGTGATACGTATGCACGACTTACGGCCAAGGATCGTACTTCATATTTTGGACGATTCCTGAGCGACGACTCTCGTCGAAGCAGGTTTCTGCGCCGCATGCCGTTTGTTGGCCGAGTGCTTGATACTTGGAATGAACGCCAAGCTGAAGCGATTGACGATGCGCGACTAGAGTACGAGGTACGACTAGATAATCTAAATCAACTACTTGCTGCTCCAGGCCCGGATATAGAGCGCGGTGCAAGACAGCGACGTGCCCTGCTCAACGAAAGCTTTCAGCTTGAGAGCCGTATTAGCCAGTTCGTCAAAGAGCGTGGTGGTGAGCGTGCTGGTGCATTCACGACTTGGTGGATGCGTCAGGAAGGCGATACCAGTAAATGGAAATGGCGTTCGCGCCTGAAAAAGGTGGGTGCGATCGCTGCGATCAGCGGTACGGCTGCCTTTGGGGTGAGCATTCTTGCTCCTGGCATCATCTTTGGCATTGCCACCGGTTCGATAGTTGGTGGTGCTAGTGGTGGCCTGCTGGGTCGTAGTATAACGCGTCATCGCGGTAATGCGAATTTGGCAGTTGGTCGCGGTGGAGAGATGAGCTATGCTGACCTTGAAGCCGCCTATAGCACCAATCGCCAGTTTGATGCACTCCGCTCCAATGCCGCGCCAGACGCCACAACGCTGACAAGCCAAGTGGAAGAGAAGTCTAACGAAGAAATGGTCCGCAACCGACGTCGTATCCGTTCGACAGTTGCTGTTGGTAAGCTTGCTGGTGGTTTGTCTGGATTTGGTGCGAGCCAATTACGGGCATATGTTGCGCCACAATCTGAAGTTGCCAGCTCGGTTACTGATGGCAATGGAGAAAGTGGTGGTGGACAAGTTGATGGAGGCGCAAATCCTGGCGCTGACGGCGAAGCGGCTGGTCCAATCGACAAGCAGCCCGTCGCACCCCGCACACCTGAACTAGCGGGCCACACGTTCAACGCCGAACCAGGCAGTGGCTTTACACGAGAATGGAGCCAATGGGCAAACGCCAATGGTCACCGCATTGATGCTCACACAGCTGAACAACTTCATGATGCAGTGCGAGCACGATTTGGCGATAATGGCATCATTACAAAGCTTGGTACCTATGTACAAAACGGTGACCTGCGCATTGCCCGTAGCGGTGCGACGAGCTGGGCTAATGGTGTGCCAGAGTTTGCACAGCAGTGGCTCGCTACGCGTGGTAAATGGTAAACTATGGGCATATATATGATAAGCAATGAAGAAATTATCAAAAAATTAAAGCTCGGTACTCATGACCCCGATATATTGGCGGTCAGTGTCGCGCAGGCGAGGGAGCTAATCGAACTGCGCCTATCTGGTATGCTAGAGCATACCATGACCAGCGCGCAGCGAGAGGCATTCGCTCGTCTGCAGGATGGCTCGCAAGAAAATGTTGTGGCATGGATCGGGCGTGAGTTTGGTGATATTGACGACCTGCGACAGACGGTCTTTGAAGATTTGGCAGATGAATTGTCAGCTGATGCATCACGTGACAGCTCTTACTAGTGTGATATACTAAATTTAGCTAATAAGGGAGTATGTGATGTTTCAGTTGGATGACAAGTTTTTGCAAGATGTAGGACTCGGAGCATTACCTGCAGATCAGAAGCAGATGTTTCTTGATCATTTTCGTGAGCAGCTTGAGCTACGAGTTGGCACGCGTCTGAGTGAAGGCTTGAGTGATGCGCAGCTTGAGGAGTTTGAGTCGTTTATTGATCGCAAAGACGACAGGGTTAATAGCTGGCTTGCAGCGAATGTCCCCCAACTTGAAGAAGATCCTATCTACCAGCAGCTCAAAGCGGGTGCACCTGCCGAGATCCCACAAAATGTCGTGCTGGCCGAGTATGCATCACTCAAGTGGCTTGGATTGAATCGTCCTGACTATCGACAGGTTGTGGCGCAGACAATGGAAGAGTTAAAAGCAGAAATTATTGCAAACCGTGATGCCATTTTGGGTGGCGTATCGGGCGATCAGCCACAAGCTGCCTAGTAGGGTACTATAGCGGGTATCCGCGTAAAAATTCTACACTCGTCATACGCGTGCCACTAGGTGCAATCAATTCATCGACGGACAGGTAGGCACCATTTTTGCATTCAATATCGAGAGGCTGCTGCTTTGTCATAACTGCATGGGCTTTTGTGATGATAAGATCGTAGGGTCCGACACGAAGACGGGTTCGTGGGTATCCGAGATGTGCGCGGATCTTTGCTTCGGCTTCACCTGGTGTGATGGCGGTGGGGTCAAGTACCCCATCTTTTTTTGTGAGCAGTGGACAGTAGATCGCCTCCTGGTCATCCTGGGGCGCTGGGACTAATGTGCCATCGATAATCTGAGGTAGCTGCTGGCTGAGTACATTTGCGCCAAGCGTAAATAACGTATCGTATAGCTCCTGCTTTGTTTCGGTTTGATCGAGTGCGTAGGGGATTTGTGTGTACAGTGGGCCGGCATCCATGGCGCTGGCAAGTAACATAATGGAAACGCCGGTCTTGGCATCGCGGTTGGCGATTGCCGCTTCGACAGGTGAAGGACCACGGTACAGTGGCAGCAGGGACGGGTGGATATTGATGATACCGGGCGTAAATAGCTCCAAGATACTAGATGGAATAATTTTGCCATAGGCAGCCAATACGCCAACTGGGTGATCAAGCATGCCGATACGGTCGGCAATCTCGCTCATTTTTTGTGGTTGCCAGACGGGGATATGATGCTCGAGTGCATACGTTTTGACCGGTGGCGGGAGAAGTGTGTGGCCGCGCCCTTTGGGAGCATCGGGCTTTGTGATAACTGCGGATATAACATAGCCATGCTCAACAAGGGTTTTGAGTACGATGAGGCTGTAGCTTTCAGTCCCAAAGAATACTATGTTCGACGTCTTTTTCATAGTTGAGTGGCTGGAGCTCGCCTTTCTCATCGAGTCGATAGAACGCGTCATGCTGATCCCGGATGTGGTCAACAAAGACGATGCCATTGGTGTGATCTATTTCATGCTGGATGACGCGCGCAAGAAAACCCTCGGCTTTAAAGCGTACCTCTCGACCATCAAGATCAAGCGCTTTGACGCGAATTTTACTATAGCGCTCAACTTTGCCATAATAGCCGTTCACACTCAGACAGCCTTCGTAATCAGCGATCTTCTGGCCCTCAAACTTTACAATTTCAGGGTTGATGAGTGTTACGAATTCACGATTGTCTTTGTGATCAAAATCGCTTCTGACAATAACAACACGACTAAGGTTGTCGATTTGCGCTGCCGCGAGCGCAGCGCTTATTTCGTGTGGTCGTGAGTCTTCCCAGTCAAGGCTTGCGCTAATCATATCCTGTGAGAGTGTGCGCGTGTCATCTGCTATGACATGAATACGCTGCGATTTTGCACGCAGATGTGGATTGGGGAGGGTAATGATGGCTTCTTTCTTCACTTTTGCTAGTATACCGGATAGACGCGACAAATTACAGATGTGAATAGGTGTTATTTTTCAAATCTACCTGTCACCCATGAAAGCTCGGTCTGCCAGTCGCGACTACTGCATGAGAAGCCGGGGCTGCCAGATATTTTAGCTGAACCTGCGGTGTCGGTGCGGAGGACACCTACGACATAGTAATTACCTCTCGCGATGTCGCAGCCGTTGGTGCCAGCTGCGTAGTAGTTGTAGACATAGGTGAACTTGCCGTTGGTGCGGTCGATGTTGATATCGTTGCCGTTGGCGTTGTTGATCGGATCAACAGGCATGCTCGTCTGGGATGCAATCGATTCAAGTGGCGCAAGAAATTCACCGGATGTCTCGCGTGCGGATGACTCCCAGCTACTCTGCAGGCCAAGTCCAGATGCTATGACGGCCGGATATGACTGGTTGAATGATTTGTAGGCATCGAGTGATTTGACGATCACACTCATGTCGGCGAGCCGACGGTCATCACGCGCACGGGACTGTATGCCACGAAATGACACAAGTACGATACCGGCAATAATCGCAATCACTACGATGACAACGACGAGCTCAATAAGAGTGAAGCCGCGTGTTTTCTTGACTGATGACATGTGTCAAGTATGTCCGATAACGCTTATGATTACAAGAGCGAGTAGGGGTCAATATCGACTTGCCAGTGAGTGGGGGGCACGTGTGCTAACACCTCGACGAGCGTACGGCGAGATGAAGATTTGAGAATAAGCTGCCAGCGATAGGTTTGATGCTGATATTCATAAAATGCAGGTGTGGGCCCTAGGATAGTGAGGGAGGGGTAGCGCCGCCGTAGGGTTGCAGCCAGTGTACGAGCATTTGCAATGGCGGTAGCTTCGGTTTTGTAGACGCAGGTTAGTTTGAGCAGGAACGTAAAGGGAGGAAACAGGCTTCGACGGCGATCTTCGAGCGTGTGATGGTAGAATCCCATGAAGTTCTGCGTGATACCTAGTGTGATGGCGGGTGCTTGAGGCTGGTAGGTTTGCACGACAACAGATGTTTGGTGTGCTGAGCGCCCAACGCGACCAATGACCTGTGAGAGTAGCTGGAACGTACGCTCACTTGCGGTGTAGTCTGGAAGCGCCAGACCGGCATCAGCCTGGATAACCCCCACGGTGCGCAGGTGTGGGAGGTCAAGTCCCTTGGCAATAACTTGTGTGCCAATAATGATATCGATCTCACCATCGTAGATTGCCTGGTAGTTGTTTTCGAGTGTTAGGTCCTTGGTTGTGTCGCCATCAAAGCGAGCAATGGTTGCATGTGGGTATAGTTTGCGGAGCTCGGCTTCGATGAGCTTGGTGCCAATGCCTTTATGGATGATGCCGGTATGGCCACACTCGGGGCAGCTAGTTGGTACGCGCATACTGTTGGCGCAGATGTGACATAAAAGTTTATGGGCGTCGGCATGTAGTGTGAATGGCACCATGCAACGTTCGCATAGCGCCGACCATCCGCAGTTTTCGCAGAGTGTTGTGCTGGCGCTGCCTCGTCTGTTGTGAAAAATGAGTACCTGTTTGCCATCGGCTAATGTTGTGCTGATGTGTGACTGAAGGATATCTGACAAAAATTTGTGACGCCCGTGTTGTCGCTTTGTCATATCGACAGTGGTAATCGTTGGCTCAATAGTTTGCGAGCGAGCCCTTGCTGGTAGTGACACGATAGGTCTCTTGGAAGATGTGGCCAGATAGTATTCGCTCACGAGCGGCGTAGCAGTGCCCTGAACAACTCGACAAGTGTGATGGAGCGCCAGGATACTCGCAACACGGAGAGCGGAATATTTGGGTGACTGGTCTTGCCGATAGGTTGGTTCATGCGCTTCATCGATGATGACGATACCTAGCTTTTCTACAGGTGCGAAGAGTGCGGAGCGTGGTCCAATAACAACGAGTGGCTTGGTTGAGCGCAAGATATCTTCCCAGAGCAGGTGGCGGGCTGCCTCGGTTTGGTTGGAGTGGGTAACGTGCACAGTATCGAAGTGGTTGCAAAACTCTGCCACCAGCTGTGAGGTAAGTGCTATTTCTGGAACGAGTACAATTGCTGATTTACCCTGTGCGATACAGTCTCGCACAAGTTCAATATAAACAGCCGTCTTGCCGCTGCCGGTTATGCCGTGGAGTATGGCTGTGCCGGGTGACATTGAGAGGAGCGTTTTGACTGCCGAGGCCTGATCTTTATTGAGTAAAAAATTTGTTCGATCTCGTGATGGAATAATCTTCGATACAGGGGTGCGTCGGCGCTTGGTCGTGAGACCACGAGGCAGGATGGTCTGGAGTACCGTTGCAATGTGCGTGGCATAGTACTCGGCTATCCACTGGGCTGTTGCGAGCAGCTCGCTGGGGAGTGGTGGAAGGTCTAGGGCATGCAGCGGCTTTGTGGTATAGGCTGGACGACTCGTTTCATGCAGTACAATTCCAACCAATTCACGCTTGCCCATGGAAACCGTAACGAGGCTACCAAGCTGGACCGCTGTAGTCGAGTGATAGGTATAGGTCGTTTGAGTTGCTCGAACGACTTTTGTGGGTGCAACCTCATAGTAGTACATGCCGTATTCATTATACCTGTATTTTGGGTGCAAAAATTGATACTATAAGCATATGTATTTTGAGAGTAGGGCGCAGGCAGGGCAACTGCTCGCTGTCCAATTATTAGAAAGATATCGCTACGAGAACTGTGCGGTAGTGGCACTTAGTGATGGTGGCGTGTTGGTGGGTGAGCAGATCGCTGCGCAGCTGCACTGTATACTTACGATGCTTGTTACTGAGGGTATAGACGTACCGGGTGAAAGTACTAGCTTTGGTGCGGTGTCGCAGGCTGGTAATTTTACCTACAATAGTGATTTTACGAGTGGTGAGATAGAAGAATATACAAGTGAATTTCATGGCTACCTGGAAGACCAGAAACGACAGGCTTTTAGTCGGATTAATCGTCTGATTGGTGATGGAGGAATGATCAGTAGCGACATGCTGCGAGAACGAGTTGTCATACTGGTCGAAGATGGATTTAGTAACAGCGCGGTACTGAGCGTGGCACTGGATTTCCTCAAGCCTATCCGTATCCGGAAGCTAGTGGTTGTTGCACCGGTCGCGACGATTCCGGCTGTTGATCACGTTCATACGATTGCTGACGAAATTCATATCCTTGATGTGAAAGAAAACTACATGGGAACGAACCATTATTATGACGACAACACGGTGCCATCTCACGAGGAGACGGTGGCAAAAATCAATCAGATTGTTCTAAATTGGCGCTAAACGGTCTTGCAAATGCGCGCTGGGAAATGTAGAATAAAAAGCAACAGTATTCAGGGAAGTGGACAGGAAGGGTTCGATGTTAGACGTTTTTATCACATCTAGAGTGCGACGGAAAATCGTGGTGGTATACGCCAAATATCCAGACTTCCACACACATGTGCGTGGTCTTGCTAAGTTGATTAAAGAAGACCCAGGTAACATTCAGCGGGAACTGAAACGACTCGAGAAGGTAGGCTTTTTGCTTGGAGAAAAGCAGGGAAACACCAAGATCTATTCGACCAACAAGCAATTCCCTATATTTAAAGAATTGCAAAGCATCGTCATTAAGTCGCAGCAGCAGTCTAGCGCGGGACGACCGAAACGCACAACTACCGACATCCAGTCATGACCCTACTTGAACAGATTTTGCAGGCACGCGGGCTTGAGGGAGAGGCGCGTGAAATTTTTTTACATCCTGACTATACGCAAACACATGATCCGTTTCTTTTGCCTGACATGGCAAAGGCGGTTGAACGGCTGATCCACGCGCGGGAGGCGCAGGAGCACGTGACTATCTATGGGGATTACGACATTGATGGGCTCACTGCTACTACTTTGCTGATTGATGCGCTTGGTAGCTTTGGGTTCCGGCATATTGATACGTTTATACCCAACCGGTTTGTGGAGGGCTATGGCATGACGGTCGATGCAGTCGAGAGAATTGCGGAAACCGGCACGACACTGATTATCACAGTCGACTGCGGTAGTTTGAGTGAGAAAGAAATCGTTCGTGCGGCCGAACTGGGCGTAGATGTGATCGTGACTGATCATCATAATGTAGCACCTGTGCAGCCGCCCGCGGTTGCGGTAATTAATCCGAAGCGGCTTCTACAGGACCATCCGCGGCGCTACCGTGATCATCAGCTGGTGAAGCAGACGACTAAAGCTCCGCTTTATCCATTCTTGGATCTACCGGGAGTGGGGGTGGCGTTTAAGCTGGTGCAGGCGCTACAAACTAGGCTTGATGGGCTGCCGTATGGCCAGGAGAAGTGGCTACTTGATCTTGTGGCGCTCGGCACAGTTTGCGATGTAGTCACACTGCGCGACGAGAATCGGACTCATGTGTATTGGGGCCTGAAAGTTCTGGCGACTACGCGTCGGCCTGGGCTTAGAGCCCTGATGCGTGTTGCTGGCGTCGAAGTTGGCACGCTGAATGCGCGCTCACTGGGCTTTGCGCTCGGGCCCAGGATGAACGCCGCGGGACGGCTCGAGACGGCGCGGATTGCTCAGGATATGCTGCTCGCAAAGGATGGGATGGTGGCGCTAGAATTGGCAACACATTTGGATGCGCTCAATATAGCGCGTCGGTCTGATCAAGATAAGATTTTGGCAGGTGCGATTGAGCAAGCTGAGCGCATGCTGCAGGATAGTGTACTTGTGGTGAGTCATGCCGATTGGAACCATGGTATCGTGGGGATTGTTGCGGCAAAATTGCTTGAGAAATATAAAAAACCCACCTATGTACTACAGGAAATGGGGGAGGTGTCGAAAGGTTCAGCTCGTAGCTATGGAGGGTTTAGCGTTGCAGACGCTATTCGGGCAAATGAACAGCTAGTGACTAAAGGTGGCGGGCATCGGCTGGCGGCTGGGGTGACCCTGCCAACCGCAAATATTTCAGCATTTCGCGAGGCTGTGAATGTATATTTTCTATCACTCAAGCTGCCCTCGCAGCCTGAGCTGCTGCTGGCGCATGAAGATGTTGGAGTGACGGATTTCTCGGGTATTGACGAGCGGCTCGTGCAGGATCTGGCGCAAATGGAACCATTTGGCAACGGTAATCCAGAGCCGATTATTAAGATCGCTCGCGTGCAGGTGATGCAGCTGCGCAAGATGGGCGCTGAGCTACAGCACTGCAAACTCAAGCTACGTGATGGGCAAGGGAAGACACTACAGATGATCGCTTTTAATGCCGAGCCAAGCTGGTTTGTAGAACCAGGCGAATACGTGAGTGCGTGGTTCGTCCCTACGCTGAACGAATGGCGTGGTGTGCGAAGCGTTGAGGGTAGGCTGGTGCGACTTGAACGCGCCTAAGCTTGCAAGTGCCCAGTATATCCATATAATCGACTACTACACAGCAGCCAAGGGAGAGGGGAAGGCATCGTGTCGATGCAAGTTTCGGGACACTACGTGCTCGCGCAGGCTCTGGCGGTGCCGGACTACGAAGCGGCGCGCGCCGCAGTAAGTGGCGGCCACCCGGTGATGATTGGTCTGGCGTGCTACTGTGACTATGTCGAGTCGTATGCCACCATTGAGCTCGGTAATGTGCGTGAAGTGCGGCGCCTGGATGACGGCTACGAATTCACGGGCGATTATTTTGCCGCTGAGGTGCACACTGACTGTAGTGATAGGGTAGTCGGGCTGCTGACCTCAGCGCAAGGCGTGTGCCACATACGAGTATGTGCTCGTACCGGCAGTGTCGACATCGACTTTCGTGTCCACATGTCATTCGCTGTCGTTGAGTGACCCACTCACCATAAAGCCCGCATCAACCGATGCGGGCTCATTCATAGGCGCTGGTATCGATATGTGACTACTTGATGATGTGCATACCGATTCTAGATAAAGGGTACTGGTCATCGCTGCTATCTGGTCCGTAGTCGTTGGTATCGAACGGAACAACACCATCAGGATCTTGCTGGCGGCGCTTTTTATCACGCTCATACGCACGTAGTTCTTCGGTAAGTTGGTGGCCAGTCTCTGGGTCAAGCGGGCTCGGGTACTGATTTGAGACAATAGGGCGGGTGGTGTCATCATCGGCCTTTTGTTCTGCAGCAAGCCGGGCAATTTCACGCTCGCGCTCTGCCTCTGTTAGCTCTGCAGCTGGTAGGGTGGTAATGTCGCGTCCCTCCACCCCTACTGGATGATCGCGACGAACAGGAATCTGGTAGTCTGGAGACTCTGTCGAGTAGGATCCTCGTTCTATGGGGCGTCGAGTCACGGTAGTGTGAGCGGGCTTTGATTTCGGCATGTCTAGTGGTGATGGGCCGGATGGGGCCGTGATAGTCGACTGCTCCTCGACCGTTGCCGGAAGGAGTAGTTCTGTGGCTGGCTGCTCAAGCAGGGCGGTGGGAGCTGTTCTTTCGACAAGGGAGGTTGCCGATGCGGTAGATGGCAGAGATTGTCTGGCTGGTGCTTCAAGCAAAACCATTGATTTGGCAATGCGGGCCATTGCAGTGGGAGCGCCAGCGCGGCGTGCTGCGTTTTGGTTATCTCGTATTTCTCGTATTTTTTCTGTTGTTATTTTTGGTTTACTCATGCTTGTTATTATGCATATTTTAGCCAAAATGTCAATAGATCTTATGGTTGCAGTGATAGAAATAGTTGCACGGATATGCGCAATCTGTTACAATACAGCCGATATGGTACAAGTTACACGCAAAGATGAACGAGAAGCGAACGAAAACATTATTCGTCGTTTCAACCGCAAGGTGTTGCAGAGCGGTGTGCTCGCTGAAGCCAAAGCTTCGATGCGATTCGCAAAACCACTAAGCAAGCCTGAGCGTCGCGCTAAAGCGATTATTCGCAAAGAGCGCAAAAACGATAAGCTGGCCAAAATGCGCCTAGGAATCCGCTAAGCGGTGGCCCTCAAGGAGCAAATTGCAGATGAAATGAAAGCCGCCTTGCTAGGCGGCGATCGTTTTGTCGGGGAGACACTTCGCAACCTAAAGGCGGCAATTCTCAACGAAGAAGTTGCACAGAATAAGCGCGAGAGTGGGCTCGGTGACGATGAGATTGAACGAGTGATTGCTCGTGAGGTAAAAAAGCGTCATGAAAGCGCCAAGCTGTACCGCGACAATAATCGCCCCGAACTAGCTGAGCCTGAAGAAAAAGAGGCGCAGATTTTGCAGGTATACCTGCCGCAGCAGCTGAATGAAGACGAGACGCGTGTACGAGTAACGCAAAAAATTGCTGAGATGAATGTGAGTGGGATGGTCGCGATGGGACAGGTAATCGGCTCGCTCAAGGCGGAGCTGGGTAATACTGTTGATGGTGCGCTCTTGGCTCGGATTGTCAAAGAAGAACTCGCTAAATAATAGAGGAGAAATATATGATTTTGCTGTTTGGTCCAACGGGTGCGGGCAAAAGTATGCAGGGACAAATGTTGGCAGTGCGAATGGGCTGGAAGTGGCTTTCGACAGGTGAAATGCTACGCCAAAGTACCGACCCGGATGTGATTGCAACCCTACAAGCTGGCGATCTGGTGAGCGATGATCTAACGTATCAAGTGTTCCAGGAAGCGGTGCAAGATGCGCGCGATAAAAACTTCTCTAACATCATTATCGATGGATTTCCTCGTACAAAAGAACAGGCCGCTTGGCTTGCTGACTATATGCAGACAATTCATGAAAAAATTGACATCGTTGTAGCGCTAGAAGTGCCAGAGGCTGAGATTATGAATCGACTAGAGAAGCGCCATCGTATGGAGGATACTCCTGAAACGATCGCTAAGCGCATGGCTATTTATCGACAAAAAATGTATCCAGTACTAGGAATCTTTGCTGAAGATGGGGTAAAGATTACGCATCTGAATGGCGTTGGTACTGCCGGTGAAGTGCATGATCGTATTTACGATGAAGTCATGGGAGCATGTCAGAACTAATTACCGGCCTCAAGACACCCGAGCAGCTGCAGGCTATGCGAGAGGGTGGAAAAATAATTGCTCAGATATTTGAGGATATTAGAGGTTTTGTACATGAAGGCGTCACGGAAAAAGAGGTTGATGATTTTGTGGCGAGTAAGATTGTAGAATATGGCGCAGAAGCGACATATAAAACAAGCGAAGTAAACTTCCCCGGGGTTATTTGCATTAGTACCAACGATGAGATTGTGCATGGCATACCGACTAACTATGCCCTTCAAAAGGCTGATATCGTAGGGTTTGATCTCGTGATTACCTATAAGGGTATGAAAACCGATGCGGCGTTTACGATGATGGTTGATGCGCAGCCAACGGGCGCCGTAAAGCACCTACTCAACACTACTGAGCGTAGTTTGTATGCCGGGATTGATGCGATTAAGGGTCCGGTCCGCGTTGGGGATATTAGTGCGGCAGTCGAAAAGGTTTTGCGCGAAGGGAAGCTAGGAATTATTCGAGAGCTAGTTGGACATGGTGTTGGACTGAAGATGCATATGCCGCCAGATATTCCAAACTATGGACATAGAGGCGCGGGGGAGCTGCTGCGGCCCGGCGAAACGATTGCGATTGAGCCAATGGCAACACTTGGTGGGGAGAAGATTATGGAGCTTGAAGATGGCTGGACGTTTGCGACACGCGACGGCAGCTTGGCGGCACATTTTGAGCACACTGTACTAATTACAAATGATGGTGCGGAAGTTTTGACACGGTAACCTGAGTGAGCGAAGTGCTTTGGACGAACGAGCAACAACGACAATTGGCTGACATTGTTGGCACAGATGACCCACTGACATTGCTCGCAATTACACAGGATGTCGCTTTGCCTGATGCGATTCGAGAAGTTGTTGCCGATCTAGAGTATCGAGTGCGCACTGCCGAGCCGACTGATTTGCGTAAACTACTTGAGAATGAAAGAGGCGAATTTGACCCTGATGTTGCGAGGAGTCTGTACGCGGATCTTGCAAGGGCCTGTGAGCTAGCGATAGTGGCACACGAACTCGTCCGTAGTCAACCATTTAAGAGCCTAGGCTTTGAAGAGTATGACCGCTTGCTACGCGCGAGTACGTGGCTTCGCTAGGTATAGACTACGTGCGCGACGCTTATGGTATAATGTCTGCATATGCAGGAACAATCTAGGTACGCAGTTGGTATTGATATTGGCACCACAACAGTTCGCGCTGTAGTAGGGCATATTGATCCAGCGACCGGCACTCCGACCATTGTCGGGGTCGGGCAAGCAGTCAATACAGGTATGCGCAAAGGGACGGTCGTTAATCTCGGTGGTCCGGCCCATGCGATTGATGAAGCACTTGGTGAAGCGGAGCGCATGAGCGGCTATGAGGTCAACGAAGCGACCGTCAGTATTAATGGCTCGCACATTGTGAGTACAAAATCTGATGGCATGATCGCGGTTGGCATGGCAAACCATGAGGTGACCGACGAAGACCTAAGTCGGCTTGAGGAAGTTGCTACCACTGGTAAAGTACCTGCAAACCGTGAAATTCTCGAAGTTGTCCCCTTTAGCTATACGCTCGACGGGCAGGGCAGCATAAAAGATCCAGTTGGGATGAACGGCACGCGTTTAGAGATTAGTGCCAATGTTGTCTCGGCGATGGCGCCATATGTCACGAATCTTCAGAAAGCCGCAGAAATGGCCACGGTGAAAAGCAATGCCTGTGTGCCGGCTGTCATGGCATCGGCCAAGGCGGTGCTGCTCGATAGTCAGATTGAAAGTGGTGTTGCGGTAGTAGATATTGGTGGTGCAACGACTGGCGTGGCGGTGTTTGAAGAAGGTGATTTGCAGTATGTCGGAGTGGTGCCTCTAGGCGGCGCAAATATCACCAATGATCTTGCAATTGGGCTCAAGACCGACCCTGAAATTGCTGAGAAGGTGAAAGTGAGCCACGGCTCAGCGTTGATCCGCAAGGAAAATGAGGGTATTAGCGTGAAACATGATGGCGCCGTCTATTCTTTCCAGACGAGAGAGATCGATGAAATTATCGAAGCGAGACTTGAAGAGATTTTTGAGGCTGTCAATCATGAACTGAAAAAAGCTGGTCGAGCAGGGCAATTGCCAAGCGGCGTTGTGCTGACGGGGGGGACGGCAAAGCTCAAGGGGCTCGCTGAATATGCAAAAGAGCAGCTTGGTCTAGCAGTGCGGATCGGTAAACCCTCTGGATTTGCTGGTGTTGCTGACCACATTGATGAACCGCAATATGCCGCAGCGGTCGGGCTGATGCTCATCGATGCCGATGACACGCCTCGGTCGCACGGTGATGCGTCGCGTTCGCAGACTAGCGGCAAGTCGATGATGAAGGGTGCGGGCGGGATTCTCTCGGGCATTTTTGGCAAATTTAAGCCGTAGTGCACTGGTGGTTCCCGAACAAATCCTGTATACTAGAACAAGATAATTATTCGAAGTGTGCAAGGGGAGTAGGATAAATGCCTGAAGTAAAACCAAGTGAAATACAGACCTTCGCTAGTATAAAGGTTGTCGGCGTGGGTGGAGCTGGCGGTTCGGCCGTCAATCGAATGAAGGATGCGGGTCTGGTCGGCGTGCAGTTTATCGCGATGAATACCGACGCACAGGCGCTCCATAACAGTAAAGCTGATATTAAAATTCATCTCGGACACAACACCACAAATGGCCTTGGTGCGGGTGCCGACCCAAGTGTTGGTGAGGCTGCGGCGAAGGAGTCAGCAGATGAAATTCGTGAGGCGCTTTCGGGCGCTGACATGGTGTTTGTTACGATTGGAGCGGGCGGTGGCACTGGTAGTGGTGCTGGCCATGTGGTTGCCGAACAAGCGCGTGAGCTAGGCATACTGGTTGTTGGTGTTGCCACTAAGCCATTTAGCTTTGAGGGCGAAAAGCGACGCACGAATGCAGAGTGGGCTATTGCGCAGCTTGGCAAGCAAGTTGATACGCTTATTACTATTCCGAATGATCGACTCCTACAGACGATTGACCGTCGCACTCCGCTTCTCGAGACGTTTAAGATTGCCGATGATGTACTTCGACAGGGTGTGCAGGGTATATCCGAGCTTATCACTGAGCATGGCCTCATAAACCTCGACTTTGCCGACGTGAAGGCCATTATGAGTAATGCCGGAAGTGCTCTAATGGGTATCGGCCGTGCAAGTGGTGATGATCGCGCAGCGCAGGCTGCCCAGCAAGCCATTGAGTCGCCATTGATTGAGGTGTCGATTGATGGAGCGAAGGGTGTGCTGTTCAACGTGACCGGTGGATACGACATGAGTATGTCGGAAATCCAAGAGGCTGCTGAGATTATCACGAGTGCAGTGAGTCCTGATGCAAATATTATCTTTGGAGCGACGTTGAAGCCAGAGCTTGAGGATGAGCTGATTATTACGGTCATCGCTACGGGCTTTGATAGCGCATATTTCCGTCAGCAGGCAGAAGAGTTGGGCGATACTGCCGGAGCTGCGCCAAAGAGTGACACAATGGAAAAGGCGGTTGATTCCATCGATATGGAGCTTGCTGACAAAGATGCGGCTGCGGGGTCATTTGCGGAAGAGCCGACGGGAAATATATGGGAGCATGCAGCAGGTGATGACGACGATACCCCGGCATTTCTACGTCGCCGTAAAAAGAATCAACAATCTGACGAATCATAGAAGGGATACCCAGCCCATGGGCCATAGCTACAAAATTGGTGACAGTCGTGTGCTTGAGTCACGTGAGTCGGCCGACGGCATAACAATACGACGCCGACGCGAGACGATGGATGGCAAGCACAGATTTACAACCTATGAGCGTATTGAGCATCCGAACCTTGCGGTGATAAAAAAGGATGGCTCGCGCGAACTGTTTGATAGAGAGAAGCTTTCGCAAGCGATCCGACGTTCGGTGGGTAAGTTCTTCAAATCTGAAGTTGAAATAGATGATATTATCAACGAAGTTGAGGAGAGGCTATATGAGCTTGGCGAGAATGAGGTTCCGTCAAGAGCTATCGGGGACAATGTGCTCGATGAACTTGCTGCCAGAAATGAGGTCGCCTATGTACGTTTTGCGAGTGTGTTTCATAAGTTTGAGACCCTGGATGATTTTGTAAAGATTCTTGAGCAACGCAAAACAGGAAGGAAGGACTCATAGATGCGTGTCGTGGTGGTGTATCGACAAAATACTGACTATAGCCGATCGGTTGAGACATTTGTCAGTGACTTTACCCGGCAGACGGGGCGTACCCTTGAAACAGTTGATCCAGATTCATTAGACGGAATCACCTTTTGCAGCTCGTACGATATTATTGAGTACCCATCCGTTATCGCACTGAGTCATGATGGCCAGGTGCAAAATATCTGGAAGAGCACGATGTTACCAACAATTAGTGAGGTGAGTTACTATGCTACGCAAAATTAAAAATTATTTTACACATGAGGACGCCGTACTGCGTGATAATCGCTGGATTTTTGCGAGTATGCTTGTGGGCGCGATAGGTAGCTTGATTGCTTCGCTCGTACTTTCTATAGAAGCAGTTGACCTTGCGGCCAACCCGGATGCTGTGCTGGCATGTAGTATTAATCTTGTGTTCAACTGCGCAACGGTCGGCCTCCACCCATCTGCGCATTTGTTTGGATTTCCAAATAGCTTCTTGGGGCTGATTGCGGAGCCGGTGGTTATTACGGTTGCAATCGCTGGGCTAGCGGGAATTAGATTTCCACGAGCCTTTATGTTTGTCGCCCAGATTTGCTACACATTGGGGCTCGTGTTTGCCTTTTACTTGTTTGCCACGAGCTATTTCGTGATAGGTGCACTATGCCCATGGTGCTTACTAGTGACGGCCACCACGACGTTTGTATGGTTTGCGATCACTAGGTTCAATATTCGTGAGAATAATCTTTATCTCCCGAAGACTGTGCAAAAGACCCTGCACCAGTGGATTGAGAAAAGTTATGACAAAATGGTGCTTTTTGCAGTAGTCACAACACTCTTTGCTGCAATCATCATCAAATACGGCCCGTACCTTTATTAGCCATAAGCTTTATTTTTTGCTTAAAGTGAGTTACGATAGTGCCATACCCGTTTACTAAAGGAGGGCAAGGTATAATGGTCAAATCAAAAACTAAAGTAAATTATGGCAGTGCATGGACGGCAACTGCGGTCATGCGTGTCATGATCGGCTTTGTGTTCCTGTGGGCTTTTCTTGATAAAACAATGGGACTGGGTTTTGCGACCAAGCCAGGAGCTGCATGGCTTGATGGTGTCTCGCCAACAACTGGATTTTTGAAGTTCGGCGTTAATGCACAAAGTCCGTTTGTGGACTTCTTCCATGGGCTAGCAGGCAATGTCTTGGTAGACTGGCTGTTTATGCTTGGCTTGCTTGGCATCGGTATGGCACTTATTCTAGGTATCGGTCTGCGCGTAGCTGCTGCAGCCGGCACGGCGCTACTCGTCATGATGTGGGCTGCTGAGTTTCCGCTCAAGAACAATCCAATTGTTGACGAGCACTTGGTGTATGCAGCTGCGCTGTGGGTTGTTGCGCTAAGTCCAAGAAAGTTTAGCCTGGTTAGCCAATGGCTTCAGACACCTACGGTCAAAAAGAATCCTTGGCTCTGGTAATTAATTAAATCCGTTGATACAATGAGGATGTGAAAGCATCCTCATTTTTGAGGTTACCGAACATCAATCGGGAAGCTAGTGGGAAGAAATTGGCCAGAAAGTAGACCCCACCGGTATCGGCACGATAGATCGAACAAACTGAGTGCTAAAAAGAATCTCTTTTTAGAAACTGGATGGTACCTCCCGCGAGACGTGGGATCCAGTGGCTAACAAGGGATTTTTAATTTGGAGTAAATGTGCAAAAAGATCAGTCACCAGAATTTACCATCGAAGTAATGCGCCTAGAAGATGTCGAAGCGGCAACTGATATGCGTCTTCAGTCGTGGCTTGATACGTATGTGAATGACGACATGGGCGTGTCTCGTGAGTGGATCAAATCACGCAATGCGGAGCAACGGTCGCCGGAAACGCAAGCATCGCGACGTGAGCGATTTTCTAAAGGTGTAGCGGATGGAACTTTTGCAGCATGGATTGCACGCGATAGGGATATGGTTATTATCGGGTCAGCGACGCCATTTGTTGATGATGAAGGCGTGCAGCACGTCGGGTCGCTCTATGTTGATAAGCGGTGGCATAGTAGTGGCGTCGGTGCAGCACTCATGCAAAAAGTGATTGACTGGTTTGACCCCACAAAACCGATCGAGCTCGGTGTTGTCAGCTATAACAAGCGCGCTAAAGCATTTTACCGAAAATGGGGGTTTGAGGAAGTCCGGGGCAGTGAAGCATTATTTGCTGATAAGATACCAGAAATTAAGATGATACGTAAACCGAAGGAGGATGTATGAAGTTTAAATCAGGTACACGCCGACGAGCGCTAGAGTACGAAAAAGATTGGGTTCAGAAATGGAAAGCCGATAAGACATTTGAGAAGTCGGTTGAGAACCGGAGCAAAGATAATAGCTACGTGTTTTATGACGGGCCGCCGTTTATCTCTGGCTCACCGCATCACGGTACGTTGCTAAGCAGCATCGTCAAAGATGCCATACCGCGCTACCAGACGATGAAAGGCAAGCGCGTCGAACGCGTCTGGGGTTGGGATTGCCACGGTTTGCCAGCTGAGCGCTTTACTGAGAAAAAACTTGGTATCCACTCTCGTCAAGAAGTGATCGAATACGGTATAGAAAAATACATCAATGCCACACGGGAAAACATGGTACAAACCAGCAGTGAGTGGGAAGATGTCGTTGATCGCATCGGCCGCTGGGTCGACTTCAAGGGCGCTTACAAAACCATGGACAAAGATTACATGGAATCTATCTGGTGGGCATTTAAGACGCTGTACGAAAAGGGCAAGATTTACGAAGGCGAAAAGGTCTTGATGTACTGCACGCTCGATGGCACACCACTCTCGAAAGCCGAAGTGACCATGGATAGCGGGGCATACCAAGACGTGACTGATCCGAGTGTGTATGTAAAGTTCAAGATAAAAGATGACTTTACAATTGATAATTGGGGGGCTGAGACAAATCGAGGTGAGAAACAAAGTATTGGTTCAGGGCGTCATGCTGAAAAACCAGTATATTTACTTGCTTGGACAACTACTCCGTGGACGCTACCTGCAAATACAGCACTAGCTTTAAATTCTAATCTTTATTATGCAGTTGTTGAGTATGCAGACGAGTATCTTATTCTCGCTGAAGATCTCATAGCAAAGGTCTTTGTCGACGAAAAGCACCAACCACTGAATTATAAAATAGTGCAAAGCCATTTGCTCGGCGAACACTTGCTTAAAAGAGTAAAATCAGGATACGAACCACTACTTGGTGTAGATCGTGGCAAAAATGCGCACAAAGTCTGGCATGCACCGTACGTTAGCCACGAAGACGGTACCGGCATCGTCCATATCGCACCTGCATATGGCGAAGAAGACTTTGAACTCGCAAAAGAGATGAAAATCCCTGTTGTTCATACTATCGACCAAAATGGTATGTTTACCGAAGGTGACTGGCAGGGTCAAAACGTCTGGGAGATCAATAAGCAAATCGCCAAGGATCTGCATGGAGGTGGCACAGTCTGGAGAATAGATTATATACGTCACCCATATCCGCATTGTCATCGCTGCGGCACGAAGCTTATGTACCGGGCTCACCCGAGTTGGTTCATGGATATTGATGGGCAGCGACAGAAAATGCTCGAAAAGAATGAGCCGATTAACTGGTTTCCTGCGCATGTAAAACATGGCCGTTTCGAGAAGACTGTCGAGCAGGCGCCTGACTGGAATATTAGCCGCGACCGTTTCTGGGCGACAGCTATGCCGGTATGGAAGACCAAGAGTGGCAAGGTAAAAGTTGTCGGTAGTTATGCTGAGCTCACCGAGCTTTCTGGTGTCGAGCTGGAAGATTATCACCGACCATGGATCGACGACGTGACATTTGAGATTGACGGTGAGACGTATACCCGTATCGACAAGGTGATGGATAGTTGGTTTGAAGCTGGTAGTATGCCGTTTGCACAGTTTCATTATCCATTTGAAAACAAAGAGAAGTTTGAGGCCAATTTCCCGGGTGATTTCATCGTAGAATACATCGGTCAGGTACGAGCATGGTTTTACTACATGCACGCTATGAGCGTGGCACTCTTTGGTGAAAATTCGTTTAAAAACGTCATTGTGACAGGCAACGTCGCCGGTAACGATGGCCGCAAGATGAGTAAAAGCTATGGCAACTTCACCGATCCAAACGAACTGATGGATAAGTTTTCGGCTGACTCGCTGAGGTTTCTATTGCTCAGCTCACCGCTACTCAACGGGGAAGATTTTGCCTTGCAAGACAAAGAAGTCGGTGACGTCGCGCGCAAACTTAGCATGATCTGGAACATGTATGATTTCTTCACTCTTTACGCTGAGGCCGACAAATGGGAATGGGACGGTCCGCTTGAGGACCCGCTCGAAGACTGCAACAATCCGCTGGATATCTGGATTATCAGCCGGTTGCATCAACTAGTAGCAGAGGTTGAGAAGCACATGGACGGCTACAATCTGCCCGATGCGATGAGTCCGATACTGCCATTTATCGACGACGCCAGTAACTGGTTTGTGCGTCGTTCTCGCCGCCGGTTCTGGAAGAGTGAAGATGACGATGACAAAGCCATGGCCTACCGCACACTGCACTATGTACTGGTGCGGCTAGCCTATGTGATCGCGCCGTTTACGCCGTTTCTCGCCGAAGAGCTGTATCACAACCTAACTGGTGACAAAGAGTCGATTCATCTCAAAGATTGGCTGCCAGCCGGACATGTCGACACACTCGTCATGAACGACATGGAGACGGTTCGTGGCTATGTCAACGAAGGCCTGAGCCTGCGCGCTCGTGCTGGGCTCAAGGTTCGTCAGCCACTGGCCAGCGTCACTGTGCCAGGCCTCGGCGAGCACGTTGATTTCGTGAGCATCTTGCAGGACGAGCTCAATGTCAAAGACGTGAAGACAGGGGAAGAGGTGGTGCTGGACGAGACGCTGACGCCAGCGCTGAAGCGCGAAGGCCTGATGCGCGAAGTAGTCCGCTACGTCCAAGCCGCCCGCAAAAACGCCGGACTCAATGTCGATGATCGCATAAAATTATCGTTCAATACTGATAGTTCCGAACTGAATAAGGCGATATATGATTTTAGAGATGCTATAGCCCAAGAAGTTCTTCAGATTGACGTGATGGGCACGTCTGGCGACTACACACATCAATCCAATGTAAAAATTGATGGGTTCGATCTAATGATAAAACTCGAAAAGGTATAGAGGTAAACGCATGAAACCAGTCATAATCGACACACGCGAACCATTTGAATATGCAGCAAGTCATGTTGATGGTGCGATTAACATCCCGCCGGCTGAGTTTATGCGCGGATTACCCGGTAAGCTCAAGGATGTGCCCAAGGATGAGCAGATTATTCTGTACTGTCGGAGTGGCCAACGGAGTAATACTTGCAGTGTGATGCTGCGTCAGCACGGATTTACGAATCTTGTGAATGGTACAAGCGAAATGCGAGTGAATGCTCTACTGAAAGACCAAGTATGATTACAAAGGCGATTATACCGGTAGCGGGCTGGGGCACTCGGCGCTTGCCAGTAACAAAAGCCATCGAAAAGTGTATGCTCCCCGTCGGCAATCGGCCGATAGTCGACTATGTCGTACAAGACTGCATAGCGGCAGGGATTACTGATATCTACTTTGTGGTAGGCGAACAAAGTACGCAGCTTCATGACTTTTATCGTAACAACGTAGAGCTCAATGACTATCTACGGCGCACTAATAAATCCGACCTATTGCCGCTTATTGCGCCGCCCAAGGTGCGGCTACACTATGTTGTGCAGTCGAGCTATGGTAAGTATGGTACATCTGTGCCGGTTGCTCTTGCCTTTGAAGCGATGGGGTATCCAGATGAGTCAGTGGTGGTGCTGATGGGGGATGATTGTATATACAACGCGGACGGCTCCTCAGAAGTTGGGCGGTTAATCGAAGCTACCCCTGAGGGCGAGTGTGCCATGCTCGGCGTCGAAGTGCCACGAGACCAGGTGAGCCGCTATGGGGTGATTGAGCGTGATAGCAACCATGAGTTTGTGCGTATCGTCGAAAAGCCAACAGCCGATGAGGCGCCGAGTAACCTGATTAATGTGAGTAAGTATGTCCTCAACCCGGTAACGCTTCGGGCAATTAGCGAACATGTTGACCAAGTGCAGGAAGGCGAATATCTCATCACGGAGCCGATTAACAGGGCAGTGGTGGGCGGAGTGCGGTGTGTCGTCGTGGCGGCACGGGGACGCTATCTTGATGCTGGCACGCTTGAGGGCTGGCTGGCAGCGAATGATGTGGTTGTTCGAGGTACTTGACTTTCTATAGAGTTTGTGCTTAAATAGAAGTATTAGTACATTAAACACAAACATATGCTGAAACTACACCACACGCACCATCTTGGATTACCACATCTCACACACTCGACGCGTCGGTTGGTGTTGAGCCCAGCTGTCAGTGAGGCGGATGAGTTGATCGAGGGTATTGATGCCGAGCATTCTGAAGATATGATTCAGCTCGAGAACACTCCTGATGTTCGTCAGCTAGATGAGTTTTGGTCGGGTGTCAGAGAAGACCTGAAAAGTGATCCGACCTGGTTTGACTTTACGAACGAATAGGCCACTCTCCTAGAAGCAGCAAAAGGGGCGAAGGGGTATTGAAGAATGTCGCTTCCTCTGTTATAATCGAAAATTGGATTAATAAATCGAAGGAAAAATATGAAAGCAGTCGTGAAGATCGGTGGCAAGCAGTATATTGTTGCCGAAAAAGAGACCCTCATGGTGGACCTCCTCCCTGAAGGAACAAAAGAGCTCGATCTCGACGCACTCCTAGTGATTGACGGTGATAAGACTTCGGTCGGCGCGCCAGTGGTCAAGGGTGTGAAGGTGAAAGCTAAAGTTGTTGACCCGAAAGTAGCCGGCGACAAACTCCGAATCATACGCTACAAGAGTAAGAAGCGAGTTAACACGCAAACTGGTCATCGCCAGAAATACAGTAAACTCGAAATCGCCTCAATCAAATAATAAAATCTCTCCGCATCAGCGGAGATTTTATTAGCGCTGCAATGCTCCACTAAAGCATGTTTCGCGCTAGCCTAACATGGTATACTAGTGCACAGGAAGAAGAGAGGGAAATCAACACGTGTCTACTGTTATTGCTGTGACAAATCAAAAAGGTGGCGTCGGTAAAACGACGACAGCTATCAATGTTGCATACTATTTGGCAAAGTCTGGGCATACGACACTGCTGATTGATTTCGACCCCCAGGGTAATGCAACCAGCGGACTGGGTGTTGATAAGCAAAGCCTAAGTGTTACGATGGCAGATGTTGTCATGGGAACGCATGCGCTGAGCGATGCGATACTCGCCACCGAACACAAAAATTTATCACTTGCCCCATCAACACCAACACTTGCAAATACAGAAGTTGAGCTTGCGCAGGCCGAGCATCGATTTACACGCCTTAAACTAGCGATCGAGCGCCTGGCGCAGGAGTATGAATACATTATCATCGACAGTCCACCGAGCCTGAGTCTTTTAACGGTCAATGGATTGATCGCGGCACGGTATGTGCTGCTACCGGTGCAGGCAGAGTTTTATGCGCTCGAGGGGCTCGGACAGCTACTCGAAACCATGAAGCTCATTCGCAAGAATCTCAATCCAACCATTGATCTTATAGGTGTGCTGCCGACCATGGTCGACAGTCGTACCTCGCTGTCGACACAAGTTCTGGCCGAGATTAGTAAGCATTTTCCCGCTAAGGTGTTTAAGACTAATATACCGCGTAACGTACGACTAGCAGAAGCCCCAAGCCATGGCGCACCAATAGGTGTTTATGATAGGTGGAGTAAGGGCGCTAGGGCATATAAGGCGGTAACCAAGGAGGTGATTGAACGTGTCGGCTAGAAAAACTGGACTTGGGCGAGGGTTTGATTCACTAATCCCAACTGAGCTGCTTGATGAGGAGTTTGACCCTACTGCCGCGCAGGATGAAAAGGTGAGCGACCTACGGCACATTCGACTAGCAGAGATTACGCCAGACCCCGAGCAGCCACGCAGACTCTTTGATGATGTGTCGCTCGATGAGCTGGCAGAGTCTATCCGGGCGCATGGTATCCTCCAGCCAATCGTCGTCACGCCACATGGCCATGGCTACATGATTGTTGCGGGTGAGCGTCGGTATCGTGCTGCTGAGCGAGCTGGTCTTGACAAAATTCCCGCACTCGTACGGACTCTGTCAAATCAGCATAAGCTTGAGCTATCCCTGATTGAGAATCTGCAGCGTAAAGATCTCAATGTACTAGAGACGGCGACTGCCTACTTGAAACTCAGAGACCAGTTTAACCTCACTCTAGACCAGATTGGTCAGCGAGTGGGCGGTAAGTCTGTCGCGGCCATTAGCAATACGCTTCGTTTGCTACGCCTACCTGAATCTGTACGTAATGCTTTGGCCGACGGTCAACTGCGCGAAGGACAGGCGCGACCGCTTATCGGGCTTGATGTCGCGGCAATTGACGCCCTGCTGCCACGTATCCTGCGTGAGGAGTGGAGCTCTCGTGCAATCGAACAGTACGTCAATCGACTAAAGTCGACAGATCAACCGATCCGTAAGCCAAGTGAGGTCATGTTGCATCAAAAAGAGGCTGAGACGTTTCAGCGTCGTTTTAAGACTACGGTAGCGATACGTACCTCCGCGAAAGGGTCTGGGCAGATTGTGATTAAATTCACGAACAATAGCGAGTTTGAGCGGATTGCTAAGCTGCTCGATATATCTAAAACACAGTAAAGCTTGGGAGTGGCCATAGCCGGATCGCTACGGGGCCGACGATATCAAAAATAGGAATGGTGCCCAGTCCAGACCTCGAGTCGTACGACATATTGCCTATGCGGTTGTCCCCACAGACGAAAATCGTGCCTTCTGGTACGACAACATCGACACCATCGCCGCTCACAGGGGACTTCGGACCAACTCCGTTTTTGCGGTAGTCGTTGTCCGGCTGGAATCCCTGCGGATGCTCATCATTGTATACGGTGAGCACGCCGCCGCTCACTGTGACGCGCTCGCCAGCGAATGCGATGACACGCTTGACGATGTATTCGTCACGCTCACCCTGGACAAAACGAGGATTTTTGAAAACAATAATTTGACCACGCTCGGGGCTGTAGCTTTTGTTTTGAAACTGAGCAGTCGTCAGGGGGAGGCGATTCACAATGAGCCGCTCACCATCCGCGAGGGTGCTGTCCATGCTATGACCAGTTACAGAAAAACTACGAAAAATAAATGTATTGATGAGTACCGTGCCAATAAACACTACCAGGATAAAGACAAAGAAATTCGCTACATCGCGAAGGTGGGGGTGTCGGCTCATAAAACTTGCTTCCATCCCCTTAACTATACACTACGAGTGAATAATTGCACACAAAACATAACCACGATAGGTTCCATTTTTTGAGCAGATTGGCTATAGTAAAATACAGTAATGACAAAAAAACCATCAGTAGACGGCTTTATTCCAAGGCGCTCCCCAGGCATGATTGGCGAGCACCATGCTTCTAATAGGAAGCTGCCTCAGCCTGACGTGTCCGGCCTTGTTCGGCATCCAACGATGCGGCCGTCGGATGATAGCGAGTCTCTCAGCACAAATGCGTTGACCCCAACGGCACACGGGCTCGCACGGCCTGGCTCGATTAGCCGTGAAGACGTCGACCAGTCGCTACACGACATCGATATACAGGCTGAAGGTCAGAAGAAGACTCGTGGGCGCGGCAGGCGATTTAGTGTTAAAAAGCTGATTAAACGCCTCGTCATCCTCATCATCTTGGCTGCGCTTGCATTTGGTGGGTGGATTGGTGTGAAGACATTGCTTGCGAGTAATGCTGTGTTCAAGGGTGACATATTCGGGCTCGTTCAACAGCGAGAGCTCAAGATGGATAGCAATAGCCGTACGAATATTTTGATTCTAGGTACCTCGGAGGACGATCCTGGCCATCCTGGTGGCTACTTGACCGACTCAATTATGGTGCTGAGCGTCGACCAGAAGAAGAAAGATGCCTATATGATCAGTATTCCGCGTGATCTTGAGGTCCGCTATGGCAGGTCGTGTATCCCTGGTTATTCTGGCAAGATCAATGCGTTTTTCCAGTGTGTTAATGACGATTTTGAGAGTGCAAGCGCGGAGGATGAGCGCCAGACTGCAACACGCGAGCTGGTTGGCTCGGTGGTGGGGCTGGATATCCAGTACAGTGTGCATGTCAATTACTCGGTGATGCGGGATGTCGTAAAAGCCCTCGATGGCATCACGGTGACGATTGAAAGCCCAGATAAACGCGGTCAGATGGACGCCAACTTTGACTGGAAGTGTGGTGCGACACGATCGGAACGAATGAAAAACTGTCCGCCGCGTGGTCATTTCATTGACTATCCCAACGGCCCCGTGACACTTGATGCTGAGCACGCTCTCTACCTGGCACAGGCTAGGGGTGATGTTGAAAACTGGGGCTTCCCAAACTCAAATTTTGAGCGTGAGAAGAACCAGCAGAAAATTCTCGTTGCGATACGCGACAAAGCAATGAGTACAGGAACACTGACCAATGTTGGTAAGGTGACGGGGATTATCGACGCGCTTGGCAAGAATCTGCGAACAAATTTTGAAACTGCTGAAATCCGCACGCTCATGAAGGTTGCGCAGGAAGTGCCGTCTGACCAGATCAAAAGTATTAGCCTAATCGACAATGGGCTGGTGACACCTGGTGCACATCCAGTGGCGGGTCTCTACAACTTCACGCAGATCCAAGCATTTATTAAGAAACAGCTATTGTCGACGCCACTAGCTAAGGAGTCGTCACACATCGTTGTACTGAATGCCACTGGTGTTGCTGGTGCCGCCCAGCGTGAGGCTGATGCGCTCATGGCTCTCGGTATGGAGATAGATCAAGTAGGTAACGCACCGACGACCGAAACGTTTCGTAGTAATACGATTTATCAGATTACGCATGACTCGAAAACAGCCAAGCAGCCGCTAACCCTCGCGGCGCTGAAAGAGCGGTATAAAGCAACGGTGAGTACTGTTCAGCCAACATTCACAATACCGACAACAGCCGATTTTGTGGTAGTCGTTGTCGTACCGGTCGCAAGCAGCACCGACCAGCAACAGTAGTGGTATAATAGTGACTATATGGATTTACTGAAACACTCATCTCGGCGCACACGACTCAGTGAGATAGTGTATGTTTTACTTAATATCGGTCTTGCAGCGGCACTTCTGATTATTGTGCTTGTCGTGCAATCACCATGGCTAGCATATGGCGTGGTGCTCATCAGTAAATGGCGAGCACTTGCGGTTCGTCCCCGGTTTTGGTTCGCAAACCTAGTTGCTAATATGGTGGATATCATCGTTGGGGTGAGCGTGGTGACATTCCTATATGCGGCGAGCGGCGCCTTGTGGCTGCAAGTTGCAATCTCGCTCCTGTATAGTGTGTGGCTACTCTTTATTAAGCCACGCTCACGCAGAAGCTATGTTGCGCTGCAGGCGGGCATTGCGGTGTTTGTTGGTATCTCGGCACTGTCTATGGTTTCATATGGGTGGAACGTTGCGGTCTTTGTGGTGGCGATGTGGGTGATTGGGTACGTTTCGTCTCGCCATATACTTGGTAGCTATGATGAGCCGATGACTCAGATATATAGTCTTATCGCAGGATTCATGTTCGCTGAGTTTGGCTGGGTTGCTTTTCACTGGCTGATGGCGTACCCACTCCCGGGTCATAGGCAGCTGCAACTTTCGCAACTCGCACTTTTTGCGACATTACTGTGCTTTGTCGCTGAGCGTGCGTATGCGAGCTACCACAAGCACGGATTCGTCCGTCGAGTAGACATCTTGTCGCCAGTCATTTTGACGCTCTCCGTCATGATAGTTGCCTATATACTGGCGCTTGTCAACGGAACCAGCGCCCTCTAGGGTAGGGCCGCTGTTGCTAAACTTTGCGGAATGCTAGCGCGTAGCCAAGTGTCTCTAAGTGTGCTAACCCTCCGCTCGTTGCGTGTGCAATCAGGCGGCTGTGCTGGTCGGGGTCAGCCTCGATAATTAGCAGACCATTCAGGGCTAGTACGGGTACGGCTTGCTCGATGATCTGTAGTACAAGTGCAGCACCTTGCTTGTCGGCAAATAGCGCAAGCGCTGGCTCATAGTTTGTTTCTGGCGATCGCTCCCAGGCTGCATCGACATAGGGAAGGTTTGCGAGAATGATATCGATGTGGTGTGGGGCAAGTGCGAGCAGGTTACTACGGAGCAGTGTGACGTCTGCGTGCAGCTCGTGGGCATTTTGTTCGGCGACCTTGAGCGCGTGACGGCTAATATCGGATAGTGTGACTACAAGATGGGGATGCTCGAGTTTGGCAGTGATACCGAGGCAGCCGCTGCCTGTGCCGACATCTATCAGCGTGTGGTGGGTGGCTGTGCTGTGTGATGCTAGGAGCTCAATCATCGATTCGGATTCTGGTCGAGGGATAAGCACGGCAGGCGTCACCCGAAATTGCCTGCCATAGAACCAGCGGTGTCCGACAATGTAGGCGAGCGGTGTGCGTTCGAGGCGCAGCTCAGCGCGAGCATTAGCAATATCGAGTTCGCGTGGTGGTATTTCGTCATCATCATGCGCATGTAGCCAGGTACGGCTTCGTCGTAGGGTATGGGCAAGGATGAGTTCTGCATCGAGTAGGGCAGAGCTGATGCCAATTTCGGCGAGCTGCTCTGCGGTGTCGCGTAGCCATATGCGGATGAGGGCTTGACTTGACTTTTTTACCATTCTGTGCTATATTGTACTACACAATACTAAGGAAACAAAAAATTAAATGACCAAAGAATCCCCCGACACGATGCCCGAAGTAACACCTGCTGGAATCAAGGCAGAGATAATTAAAATGGAAGGCTTCGCAGCTGATCCTGCCACGCCCGATACGCTTCGCCCCTCTACAATGAGGAAGCAGAACGTCTTGCCGCAGCTGCAGAACGCCTTGCTGCAATTGAAGATAGCTTGCCCGAGGCTTAGTTACGAATTTGGTTCGCTAGCACCTTGGGCTTTGAGCTCACGCTCGGCTGCCTGTAGATGCTCAATGAGATCGTCGATGTCGCCGTTCATAGCGGCGGGGATGTTGCTACGGCTGTAGCCGATACGGTGATCAGTGATGCGATCTTGTGGGAAGTTGTAGGTGCGGATTTTTTCACTACGGTCACCGCTACCGATAAGTGCACGTCGGTCGGCGCTGAGTTTGGCATTTTCCTCATCAATTTTGACTTGCAGTAGCCGTGCGCGCAGGACGCTTATGGCTTTCTCACGGTTTTTGATTTGGGACTTTTCATCCTGATTGGTAACTACCATGCCAGTCGGTAGGTGAGTAATACGTACGGCGCTGTCAGTGGTGTTAACGCTCTGTCCGCCGTGACCACCACTTCGGAACACATCAACACGAAGGTCGTTCGGGTGGATTTCGATATCTGTCTCCTCGGCTTCTGGTAGCACGGCGACAGTGATGGTACTAGTGTGGATGCGTCCCTGGCTTTCGGTGACCGGTACGCGCTGAACGCGGTGAACACCACCTTCAAATTTGAACTTTGCGTACGGAGCATCGCCCTTTATACCAAAGATAACTTCTTTGTAGCCGCCAGATTCGTTGGCACTTTCACTCATCAGCTCGGTTTTGTAGCTATGTGCTTCGCACCAGCGTAGGTACATGCGGTATAGCTCGGCGGCAAACAGTGACGCTTCATCACCACCCGCTCCGGCACGGATTTCTATGATGATGTTTTTGTCATCATTGGGGTCCTTGGGTGTTAATAGGGCAAATAGCTCGTCATCGAGTGTCGCGAGTCGCTCTTCGATTTCGGCAATCTCTGCTTTTGCGAGTTCGGCCAGCTCATCACCACCACTCGTGAGTGCCCGAGCATCAACTTGATTGCGCTCCAGTATTTCGCGTTCGTGGGCGAGTGAGATAATAGCTTCGAGTTCGGTTAGGCGACGATTTTTGCCACTGAATTCGGGGTCACTGTAGGCATCGGGCCGTGCCAAAAAATCACCGAGTGATTGTTTTTCGGCTTGAAGTTCCTCGATGTTTAGACTTATTTTCGGCATATCATTTCCTATTTTACTCTTTTTACCTCATTGTCACAAAAAGAGGCTGCACCTTATGGGGCAGCCTCTCGGCGTATCGGGCGCTATTTCTCAGCTTTTGTAGCTTTTCTTGCGTTGGCTTTTTTGGCTTTGTTGGCAAGCTCTTTTTTGCGTGCTTCTGCAGCGGCAAATTTGGCCTTGAAGCGGTCGACGCGACCTTCGGTGTCGATAATCTTTTCTTCACCAGTAAAGAACGGGTGAGAAGCGGAAGAAATATGGACTTTGACGAGTGGATACTCGTTGCCATCTTCCCATTTGATTGTTTCGGTTGTCTGCGCTGTTGACTGGGTCAAGAACGCGAAGCCCGCGATATCGTCGCTAAATACGACCGGGCGATAGCTTTGTGGGTGAATACTGCTTTTCATACTCGAATCAGTATACACTAGTAGCCTACTATTGTCAAAGGGTGGTGGGGGCACTATAATCATAACCAACACACAGCTGAAACCAACAATATGTCAGACAAAATCCACACTATACATAGCGATGAGCACCCTCCGCACGAGGCTGGGATGGTAACGGGCGAGATAGTCGACGGCTTTGCGCAAGAGCAGGGGCTAGGGGCGGTCGTCATCGATATGACTGCGCGGCTCAGTGAACGTCGCTATGAAGAGTGGCGAAGGGAGCAGCGAGTGAGCGATGAGCGGGACCGCGAAGTGCTGGCTGAGCATATCGAAAAGGCTCTCAAGAAGCTGGGAGAGCTGATTGCGGAGCTTCGAGGGATAGTAGAGGTGGGCGATGATGCATTGCCAATTATTCGCTCGATTGATCGCGGCGAATCGAGGGTTAAGATTATTTCACGCAGCCCAAAGCACCTAAGGATTGACATGTTTCAAAAAGGCGAAGGGGATACGGTTAGTCTGCGACTTGGCGGCACGCCAAAGGTATCGCAGACCACGCGCTTTTCGGGGGATGAGAGATACGAGCTGCTTCATGGGAGCGATGAGGCGACCGTACTCGACTATATGATCGAAAATCTAACGACATACCTTGAGTGGCATAAGCCTCAGATTATAGATGAGGATGTGGGGCGCGTAGTATAAATTATGAGCCAATGACGCACGCGGGATGCTCACTGTGTAGCTAGACAGAATTTTCATATCATGGTATATTTGTTAGGTAATACAATTTAATGAAACAACGCGTGTCGATATCCTAATTTTTGGGGCGCGCGTGAAGGGAGAAGGATATCATGGCTGTTGAAGTCGATATCAAGGCTTTGCTCGAAGCCGGTGTTCATTTCGGACACAAAACGAGCCGTTGGCACCCTAAAATGGCGCCATACATTCATAGCAAACGTCAGGATAGTCACATCATTGACCTGACAAAGACCGTCGAGGGTCTTGAGGTGGCGTTGCCATTCCTGACTCAGGTGGTAGCAAGTGGCAAGCAAGTCCTGTTTGTCGGTACGAAAAAGCAGGCGAAAGATGCCGTCAAAGCTGCAGCCGAGAGTGCTGGCCAGTCCTATGTGACCGAGCGATGGATCGGCGGCATGCTGACCAACGTCGCGACGGTGACTGCGCAGATCAAGAAGCTTAAAGATCTTGAGCGACGCATGGCAAGTGGTGACCTAGAGAAGCGCTATAACAAGCTCGAGGTGCAGCGCTATCAGGAAGAGATTGATAGCCTGAACCTGAAATACGGTGGTATCAAAGATCTGAACGGCAAGCCAGGTGTAGTAGTGGTGCTTGACACGATTGTTGACGACAATGCGGTTGCCGAAGCGCGCACACTAGGCGTGCCAGTGGTGGCAGTAGTTGATACCAACGCTAACCCAGCAAATATCGACTATGTAATACCGGGCAACGATGACGCTATTAAGGGTCTCCAGCTCATGCTCGACTATTTTGTCGCAGCAGTGCGTGAGGGTTCGGCGAAACAAGAGGAGAAATAGGGATGGGCGTGACGATTGAAGACATCAAGAAACTCAAAGAACTGACAGGCGTTGGTCTGACCGATGCCAAGCAGGCACTTGTTGCCGCCGATGGCGACTTTGACAAGGCGCTAGAAGAGATGCGCAAAAAGGGCCTCACCAAAGCTGAGAAAAAGGGTGACCGCGAGGCGCGTGCTGGACTGATCGAGAGCTATGTACATAGTGGTCGTATTGGCGTGATTGTAGAGGTAAACTGTGAGACTGACTTTGTGGCGCGCGTAGATGAGTTCAAGCAGCTCGCACACGAAATCGCTATGCAAATTGCTGCAATGAGCCCGCGCTATGTAAGCGAGGCAGATATTCCTGCTGCCGAGTATGATGCTAAAAAGCAGGAGCTTCTGGCAAGCGACAGCCTAAAGAGCAAGCCTGCTGAGATGGCGGAGAAAATTGTCGAAGGACAGCTGAAGAAGCATTTTGCCGAGCAAGTACTGCTATCGCAGATGTTTATTCTGGATGACACCGTGACAGTCGACGAGCGAATTAAGCAACAGATTGCTAAGAGCGGCGAAAACATCATAGTTCGTCAGTTCAAGCGTATCGAGCTCGGTGTGACCGAGTAGAGACTAGTTGCATAACTCGCTTGTGTTTTGCTACACTTGTCTGAGATGAAACTCACAAGGAAAAATCAGACAAACTAAACAGCCCGCCTTGCGGGTTGTTTTTTTATCACACTAAAAAAAGGGGGGTAGTATGTTGCACGCAGAATGGCCAAAGCACACAATCGAAGGACTTGTCGCCGAAAAAGGCGGCTGGGTGAATGCTCACATGCATATTGATCGGGCGTATACGGTATCACCACAGAACTGGCCGCTGACGAATGCCTCATTGCAAGAAAAGTGGGACTATGTGGACGCGATGAAGCGTGATGCAACGGTTGCCGAGATTAAAGCACGCATGCACCAGGCTGTCGAGCTGCAGCTCGCACAGGGCGCGCGGGCGCTATGCTCGTTTCTTGACTGTGATAGCGTGGTGCGCGATAGGGCGCTAATCGCTGCGGATGCAATACGGAATGAATACAAAAGTGACATTACGATCGTCTACGCCAGTCAGCCGCTCAAAGGGGTTATTAACCCGGATGAATACGCATGGTTCCGTCGTTCGGCAGAGTTTGTTGATATTATCGGGGGGCTTCCGGAGCGCGACGAGCGTGATTTTGGGAAGGGCGAGATGCACGTCGACCGTTTGATAGAGTTGGCCCTGGAGCACGACAAACCACTACATATCCATGCCGACCAGATGAATGATCCGGCACAGCGCGATACTGAAATGATCCTCCGCAAAACAAGAGAGGCTGGCCTGGTTGGGAGGGTCGCGCTCATCCACTGTCTATCGCTTGCGGCGCAGCCGGCTGAGCACCGGCAGATGATATACAACATGATGCGCGAAGACGAGGTATCCGTCATTACTTGTCCATCTGCCTGGATTGATAGTCGCCGTAATGAGACGCTGGCGCCAACGCACAATGCGGCGACACCAGTCGATGAGCTAATGCGTGCGGGTGTGAATGTCGCGCTGGGTACGGACAATATTCAGGACATTTACAAGCCATTTAGCACGGGCGATATGTCGCGAGAGCTTTGGATGATGATTGAATCAAATCATCTTTATGGCACAGAACAGTTCAGTATGGACGCGGTAGCGGCCGTGGCGAGTACCAATGGCATGCAGGCGATTTACGCGCACGTCAAAAGTGCCCGGCGACTATAGTACTGTGGCCCGTAATGCCACGGTGCTGCGAGTAGATTTGCTATAATAAACCTATTCATGGAGAGCGGCAGAAAATTTGAGAAGTTTCCGGGACGAGATCCGGAAAGGGGACTAGGTGGTGGAGAGCGAGAGCCGTCGATCGACCTACGCTCAGAGCACGAAATCTTTACAGATCACGAGCGCATCGATAACGCACGCGATGTTGATGATGAGCTGGCTAAGCTGCGCGATACACTGAGCGAGGATAGTGATGGGATTATTCACCTTGCCATCGAAGACTACCGCTATGATTTTTCAACCAATCCATTTGTAGGCATGGGGCCAGAGGTGCGCCGTACGTACGCTATATCACGTCATTTGGATGTGGTATTTTTGCATCGATTTATGTATCAGGATATTTTGGTATGTGGCGCGCGATCACGCGAATACACTGATGAGGCAGGCAGAGCGGCCTGGGTGGCGCGTGTGAGTGAGGCGGGCGGTGTGCGCCCAGAGGATGGCGCAAACTATGACTTTTTGGCTATGAAGTTTGCCCCCTATGTCGCATCCGACACGACGGCAGCATGGCTGACGCTGTATCACAAGCAGGAGCCCTATTCACGTGACCGGCCGCACTACCCGGTCGACGTATGGTTGATCTATGATGCGAGTGCTTACGAACAAGTTGATGGTGTGGGCGATTTCCGCCATGCCTATCGGCTGCGTGACGGCTATAGCAGATCAGCAAGTCTACTCGGCATCGCGCAGATAAACTAAGAGCAGTTTGCTATACTAGAGTGTAGTAAAGGGAGACAGTATGTTTGATACCGATGAATATGAATTAAAAATGGAAGGTGCGCTTGAGCACTTCAGTAGCGAGCTCAAGAAAATTCGTACCGGACGTGCTCATCCGGGCATGCTTGATGGAATTAAGGTGGAGGCCTACGGTGCTGATATGCCGCTCAATCAGGTAGCGAATATTACCGCGCCAGAAGCACAGCTGCTGCAGATCACGCCATTTGACCCTGCAAATATCCAGAAAATTGCCGCTGCAATCCGCAATGACCAGGGGCTTGGGCTCAACCCTAGTGATGACGGGCGCGTGGTGAGGGTGCCGGTGCCGGCACTTACAGAAGAGCGTCGCCGAGCGCTGGTGAAGCAGGCCGGCGAGAAGGCTGAGGAGACGCGGATTGCGCTGCGCAATATTCGCCAAGATGGGCTCAAGGACGCCAAGCAACGGAAAGAGAACAAGCAACTATCCGAGGATGACTTGAAGCTCATTGAGAAAGAGTTTGAGCGCCTGATGGGTCACTATCAGGGTAAGATTGAAGATACGTTTAAGGACAAAGAAAAAGAAATCCTCACCATCTAATGGCAAACCTACCTACGCATATTGGCTATATTGTCGATGGCAATCGTCGCTGGGCAAAGGCTCATGGCAAAACGGCGCGCGAAGGACACGAAGCGGGCCGCGTGGTACTCCGTGATGTACTGCTCGATACTATCGCGGCCGGTGTGCCATATGTGAGCGCCTATGTGTTTAGTACGGAGAACTGGAAGCGTAGTACGGCTGAGGTGAATTGGCTGATGACATTGATAATACGCGTGCTCAGGGAAGATCTGCACTATTTTATTGAGCAGAACATCAGGGTGAGGATACTGGGTAGTCGAGAGCGGCTGTCGGCTCGCGTGCTAACAGCGATTGAGGATGCCGAGCGACAGACGGCTCATCTGACAGGCGGGCAGGCGCTTGTGTGCCTTAACTATGGCGGGCATCAAGAGGTTGTCGATGCGGTTCGACAGATTGTCGCTGAGGGCATCCCTGAAGACCAGATTGATCAACAGGTGATTGCGGGGCATCTATACACTCCCGATGTGCCAGCATGTGATATCGTTGTTCGCACTAGTGGTGAGCGACGCTTGAGTAACTTTATGCTGTGGCGAAGCGCCTACAGTGAGTTGATGTTTTTGGATAAGCACTGGCCAGACATGACAAAGCAGGATGTGCACGCTATACTAGAGGAATATAACAACCGCGCGCGGCGCTTCGGAGGGTAGATGGATATTGTACTAGGTGTGATATTGGGTGTAATTGTACTGACGATTCTTGTCGTGCTCCATGAGCTTGGACATGCGCTAGTAGCGAAAAGGTACGGCGTTGTAGTCGAAGAGTTTGGTGTGGGGTTTCCGCCCCGAGCCTGGGGTAAAAAGATAGCACACAGTATTCTTGGCAAAAATGTTCTCTATAGTATCAACTGGCTACCGCTCGGTGGATTTGTGAAGCTGCAAGGCGAGCATGACTCTGCAACCAAGAAAGGTGATTATGGTTCTGTAACATTTTGGCAAAAAACGCAGATATTGCTCGCTGGTGTGGCGATGAACTGGCTAACTGCCGCGGTGCTGCTCTCTATTCTTGCTGCAGTAGGAATGCCAAGTATTCTCAAAGATCAGTTCTACGTACCTGGAGATGCGCAGATTATCACACAGCCGGTTGAGCTTGTCGCGGTAACAAAGGACATGCCCGCAGATAAAGCTGGGCTACGACAGGGCGACAAGATACTTCGATTTGCCGGATCATCACTTGATAGCGCGACTGAGCTCGCCGAGCTCGCTAAGCAGCAAAAGGGCAAGACGGTAGAAGTTATTTACTCGAGGCAGAGCGTAGAGGGCTCCACAAAAGTGACTTTGCGCGCAGATAACGGTGATAAAAAAGGTTACCTGGGTGCAAGTCCGTCACAGATGGCAGTTATCAAATCAAGTTGGTCGGCTCCTATCGTGGGAGTTGGACTGACGGCACAAATGTCATGGGTAACGATACAGGGCTTGGGTGATGTTTTGAGCAATACTGTCCAAGGGTTGGTGCTCAAACTCAGTCCACAAAAAGCCGATCAGCAGACGGCGAACACCAAGCTCGCTGCAGTGGGTGATAGTGTTGCTGGACCAATTGGCATCTTTGGGATTATCTTTCCAGCCGCTGAAAAGGCCGGCCTGACTCACGTCGTGATGCTGGCGGCCATCATCTCGCTCACTCTAGCGGTGATGAATATACTACCTATCCCAGCACTTGATGGTGGCAGGTGGTTCGTGACAGCCCTATTTAAGCTACTAAAGAAACCACTCACCAAGGAAATAGAGGAAAAGATACATGGTACTGGATTTATGGTACTAATGGCGCTGGTGCTACTGGTGACTATCGCTGATATAGGCAAATTGCGATAGGAGTATGAGGTGGGCGTACGGAAGCATATCAAACGACTAAACTGGCTGTTATGGCCTGCTCTGGTAGTTGTGGCGCTCCTTGCGGCAACATATATTGTCACGGCGGGCATGCTGATACTACGCCAAATCGATCCAGGTTTGGTGCAGAGTCCAGCTAGGAGCTATATCCTGAGTATATTGGCGCTGGGAGTAGGCGTGGCGCTTGTGATCGGGCTTCCGCGTATTGTGTTTGGCGTGCGGACATCGCGGCGCGTGCTTGGTATTGCACGATTACCTACCTGGAAGGATATTGGCCTTGGGGTGGGCGGAGTTGTTGTGTATGGCGCGGTGGCGATGGTTGTGCTGGCGATTGCAGCAGCACTTTCGTTGATAGATATTACCCAGGTTCAATCGGTAGGTAACACCTCGGTATATGGTGTTGATCGACTGGTGGCATTTGCGACACTCGTGGTTGTCGTGCCACTGGCCGAGGAGCTACTATTCCGAGGATTTCTCTATGGGAGGCTGCGCGGTGCGCGCGTACCGTTTTGGCTCTCGGCAGTCGTGGTTAGTGTGGTGTTTGGGGCAATGCACGGGCAGTGGAATGTGGGTATTGATGTATTTTGCCTGAGCATGGTGGCGACGTATTTACGCGAGCACACAGGGACTATATGGCCCGGACTTACTATGCATATGATAAAAAACCTGATCGCGTTCTACTATACATTTATGATGTAGGGGCACGCTAGGCAATTGAATACAAAAACTATACAATAGGACGTGCTATGAGATTATCACAAAATTTTACGAAAACTTCGAAGACCGCTCCAGCTGACGAGATAGCCCGCAATGCCCAGCTACTAATCCGCGCTGGGTATATTCACAAAATGATGGCAGGGGTATATGCCTACTTGCCGCTGGGTCTACGTGTTATCGAAAACATTCGACAGATCGTTCGCGAGGAGATGAATGCCGTTGGTGGCCAGGAAGTGCAAATGACAGCGCTACAGCCGCGTGAGCTATGGGAAAAAACTGATCGTTGGGACGACAACAAAGTAGACAACTGGTTTAAGACAACACTCAAGAATGGCACAGAGCTCGGCGTCGGCCTGTCACATGAGGAGCCAATTGTTGACTCGCTCATACCTTTTGTAAATTCCTACAAAGACCTACCAGTCAGTGTCTATCAAATCCAGACGAAGTTTCGCAACGAGCTGCGGGCAAAAAGTGGCCTGCTGCGTGGGCGTGAGTTTATGATGAAAGATCTCTATAGTTTTGCGCGTACCCAGGAAGAGCATACGAAACTATACGAGGAGCTCGCTGCCGCATACCTGAGGGTATATGATCGACTAGGTATTGGAGCTGATACCTACCGCACAGCGGCTGACGGTGGTTATTTCACCGATAAGTTTAGTGATGAATTCCAGACACTCACAGAAGTGGGCGAGGATACGATCTATGTTGATGAGCAGAAACGCTTCGCAGTCAACAAAGAAGTGATGAACGACGAGACGCTCCAGAAACTAGGGCTCAGCCGGGATGCGTTGGTGGAGAAGCGGGCTGTCGAGGTGGGGAATATCTTTCCACTTGAGAGCAAGTATAGCGACGCGCTAGGGCTGTATTACGTCGACGAGAATGGCGAACGACAGTCGGTAATTATGGGCTGCTACGGCATCGGCATTAGTCGAGTGATGGGTGTGATTGCAGAGAAATTTGCCGATGATAAGGGTCTGGTGTGGCCTGAAAACATCGCGCCCGCCAAAGTATATATCGTGCAGATTGGTGAGGCGGCACGAGTGGTTGCTGATGAGCTGTATGCTGAGCTGATGGCAAAGGGTATCGAGACGATTTATGATGATCGCGATGAGCGTCCGGGCGCAAAATTCGCTGACGCTGAGCTGATGGGAATACCGTACCGAGTGACGGTGAGTGATCGGCTATTGGCACAGCAACAATTCGAATTCACCTCGAGAAAAACAGGTGAAACCGAGCTATTGACACACGATGCATTGCTTGCTAAACTGAACTAACTTATTAGCGTCTTGGAGGGAAGAAACACTAGTCGACTAGACTTGGTCCTTCAAAACGGGCTTCTAAGTAGATATAGAGGTAATATATGAAAAAAGCATACCAGATTACAGAAGCCGGCCGTAAGGAACTTGAGGCCGAACTCGCCGACCTAAAGGGTCGTCGTGGTGATATTGCTGATAAAATTGCTGAAGCACGTGACTATGGTGATCTCACCGAGAATGCCGAATACGATAGTGCTCGTGAAGAGCAGGGGCTTGTAGAGACCCGCATCGCGGAAATCGAAGATATTTTGATGAATGCCGAAGAGATTAAGGCGCGCAAGAGTAGTAAAGTACAACTAGGTAGCACGGTTGAGCTAAAGATCGGTGCCAAAAAGTACAACTACACACTCGTCGGCCCCGTAGAGGCTGATCCGCTGAATGGCAAGATCAGCAACGAGTCACCGATTGGCGTTGCGCTGCTTGGCAAAATGGTGGGAGACAAAGCCACCATCAGCACGCCAAAGGGCAACACGACGTATACTGTTGAATCAATCGCTTAGTCAGCGTCACACCGTCCAAACAATACCCCACATCTAGCGGGGTATTGTTTATTTTACATAAGCAATACACTAGTACTAGCGTATTGCGTGGTGTACCATGGAAGTAAGTACTGGAGGGTGCTAGAGAATATCAAAAATCAAACACGATGCGGGGTGGGTATCGTGTGTTTTATGTGAGGGGATGAGAATGACCGAACGACGAGAAAAAGGTGCAGGATATCATCATGAAGCAAAGATCATCTTATCTGAGTCTGATACGGTGCGACCATCGGGTGCGATCGAGCACAAGGAGCGCTATATCGACAATACGGAAGGTGTTATTGTTAGTGAGATTAGTGGTACATGGAACGCTGTTACTAAAAACGCCGAAGGCGAGGCGCAGATACACACCCTTGCGAAGCACTCAGTAAAAACAAGGCCACTACCCGTAGAGCTGCAGCTCGAGAATGTCTTACCGAAAGCGCATCCTATTCATATCACACCATCTCGTGCAAAGCCAAAGAATCGCAAAAATAAGGTCGCTTTTGATATCCCCGATCTTCAAATGGGGTGGCGCATGAATGAGCGAGGGCTTATGACACCAACGCACTCGCCAGAGGCAATTGATGTCATGCTGCAGGTTTTGTACGACGTTCAGCCTGATCTTGTAGTGCTTGGTGGAGATGAACAAGATTGGCCAGAGTTTTCACGGTTTACTCCAGACAGTAACCAATTCAGTTCGTATACCCTCCAAGATGCGCTGACTAGTGGTGAGCGCCTCTTCGCACAGCTACGGGCGAATGCTCCAAATGCGCGAATCCACAACCTAGCAAGCAACCACAATACAACCCGACTAGATAATTACCTAGCAAAGGCCGCAACGGTACTGCTCGGCGTACGGCGCGCGGGTGATAAATACCCCCTTATTAGCTACCCAAACCTATTGCAGCTTGAGAAGTATGACATCGAATATGTCGGTGGTTACCCGGCTGAAGTGATGAATATTAATGATAGACTTATAACATTCCATGGTGACAAGGCAACACAGAACTCCACGGCTCATCAATATCTTGCCGACCTAGATAGTGGCATGGGGTTGATGTTCCACCACACTCATCGCAGAGAGGAGGCCTATAAACGCCGTAAGCATAGTAGTGCGGCTAACATGGGTCGCCAATCTGTTGCATTTAGTTTCGGATGTCTTGCAAACATTGACGGTGCCGTGCCGAGCTTCAATAATGCCGTGAAGACAAATGGTCAGGTAGCGCGCTTCCAAGAGAACTGGGTTAATGGTTTTGGTATCGTGGAATACGACGAGGGTGATGCTCCGTTTCGCCAGCAATTTGTCCATATTGATGATACAGATGGATTTCGCGCCTGGTTTAATGGTAAGGAGTATACACCCCAAGGGCTTGCCGCGGCAGGGTACTCGTATCAGTTTGGCACAAACAGTCCAGCCGAGGCGGATATCTTGTAGGCACTCTGTTATAATGTAGCTAATATGGCAACAATGAAAGAACTGCGCGACGAGCGCTTACGTAAACTGAGTGAACTAAGAGCGTTGGGCGTAAATGCATATCCTGCCGAGGCAGCCCGTACTCATAATATTGTTGATATTACAACTAAATTTGATGAACTTGAAGGCAATACGGTGACGGTGGTTGGCAGGATTATTACAACCCGTAAGTTTGGTAAGCTGGCTTTTCTGGTGCTTCGTGATATGAGCGGGCAAGTGCAACTGTTTTTGAAGACTGATACCGTGGCGCCGCTCGATGCTGCCACGTCACAGATTGGGATGGAGCAACTGAACCTGCTCGATCCGGGTGATTTTGTGGAGGCGACCGGCCCAGTGATTCGCTCAAAAACAGGTGAAATTAGTATTGACGTACGCCAGCTGCGTATCCTAACTAAATCGCTGCGTGGCATGCCGACCGAGCAGGAGGGCTTCACCAACAAAGAAGAGCGTCTGCGCCGTCGCTATGTCGATATGAACGTCAACCATGATGTACGGGATCGGTTTGTGCGCCGCAGCAAGTTTTGGCAGGCAACACGAAGATTCCTCGATGATCATGGATTCATTGAGGTGAATATTCCGGTTCTCGAGCATACAACTGGCGGGGCTGATGCAAATCCTTTCGTGACCCATATGGACGCACTTGACCAAGATTTTTATCTGCGCATTAGCCACGAACTGCCTCTCAAGCGTTTGCTTGGTGCTGGGTTTGAGAGGGTATACGATGTTGGCCCGCGCTTTCGTAATGAGAATTATAGTGATGAGCATCTCCCAGAGCATGTGGCAATGGAATGGTACTGGGCCTACGCCAACTGGCAAGATGGCATGAAGTTCATGGAAGAAATGTACAAGTACGTCCTAGAGGAAACGTTTGGTACGCTCCAGTTTACTGTGCGTGGATTCGATGTCGATATGGGCAAGCAATGGGAAGTATGGGACTACGCGACTGTTATTCGTGACCGCTATGATATCGACGTGTACAACACGACAATTGAGCAGGTAGGTGCTAAACTTGCCGAGAATAAGCTAGAGGTTGAAAAAAGCGATAGTATCCCGCGCGGCATCGACAAGCTATGGAAGCACATCCGAAAAGACGTGGTGGGGCCGGTGTGGCTCGTCAATACGCCTAAGTTTATTAGTCCACTTGCAAAAAGTAGCGTCGATAACCCACATACCGTTCAGCGTTTTCAGCCGGTCATCTTGGGCTCGGAGCTAGGAAATGGCTTCTCTGAGCTAAACGATCCCGTTGACCAGTATCAGCGCTTTATGGAGCAGCAATCGATGCGCGACGATGGTGACGATGAGGCAATGATGCTCGATATCGATTTCGTTGAGATGCTGGAATATGGCATGCCGCCAGCGTGTGGCTGGGGCTATAGCGAACGAGTGTTTTGGATGTTTGAGGGTGTCACGGCACGCGAGGGTGTACCTTTCCCCCAGCTTCGTCACGAGTATGACGAAGTAACGAAGGCACTCTATCCTGAAGCAAAACTAAACTAGTTTTCCGCGCGGCGCTACTACTCGTTTGATCCCTGGATTGCTTCGCTGTTTTCAGCTATTTCACCGAGGAGTATATCGACTTCGTCGGATACGATCTCGTCGAGGTCTGATACGTTGGTGGTGAGCCACTGCTGGAGTGTGGCGTCGTCACTTTGCTGCAGATGGGCAAGTTCTTCGGCCTGCTCTGGTGTGAGTTCGTCAACGATCTCATCGATCACGCGTTCGTGAAGGGTAGTTTCAAAATGTGCCGAAAGTGCCTGGTAGTCTTCGTCTGAAAGGGCAATGCCTAGGTCGGTAAGAAATGTTCGATCAAGTAATGCCATGGTTATTCGTTCCCTTCATGAGGAGTTAATTGTTGGTCTATCGCGGCTTGTTCTTCGTTGATGCGCGTCCGCAGGTCGGCTGAGCTTGTCTGTTGGTCTGTGGCCGCTGAGTCAGCGCTACGCACGGCTTCCTGCTGCGCTCTTGCCTCAGCCGACAGGCGATCGATTTTGCGTGATAGTGCAGCTGCTTCGGCAGCTAGCTTGACGCGGGTTCGTTCTAGCTCTTCCTTGCGTGTGGCGTAGCCTTCCCATACGGCTTTTGCCTTGGCAATCTTTGCTTCAAGCGTAGCGCGTCGTGGATCGTCTTCGCCAACACCATCCAGTTCACCCTGGAGCTCCTGTACTAGCTCGGCGGTGCGAGCGGTATGATGGGTAGCGGTCTCGAGGCCACGAGTGGTTTTTTCGAGCGATAGCTTGTTGTGCTCGGCAAGCTCCATGGTGCGGGTGAGGGCACGGTCGATGCCGGCCTGCTTGTCTCGCTCACGACGTGCGGCAGACAGGGCGTGCTGGCTCTCGCGAGCAACTGTTTCGCGCGCGCAGGCGAGGTTTCCAATTTTTTGTTGGAATGCGATACGACGCTTCGCTAAATCTTCCGGCGTCTCGCCAGGGCGTTGCTCGAGCCCGAGGCGTCGATTGACTTCCTGTCGGCTTACGCCCTCACGCTTCATGTCGCGCCGTAGGTGGCGTAGCTCTTTGCGTCCTTCGGCGATAGATTTGATTGTTTTATAGGCCTCGACCTTTTTTTGGTAGAGTTCGTTGTTGTGTTTTGCGTATGTTTTAGCCGCATCGATACGCCCCTCCATCATAGAGGTATGGGTACTGTATTTACCGAACTTCTCGTTTCGTTTACCAAGGGCCTTGTTGGCGGCCCTATTGTGATGATTGTTGACGAATTTAAAGCGGCTGGTACCAACTTTTGCGAGCTTACGCTGGTATTTGTCATCAGCTGCTTCATAACGGCGACGAAGATAGTTGTTCTTTGGGGTGCTGAGCATGTTTGCTCGCAGCGCATTGTTCATTTTGGCATCGTTGAGATGCTTTGTGACAGATTCATTAAGCGAGCGTCGTATTCGGAATGATTTACCCAAAATTTCTGCATCTGTGAAGCGATTTGCTTGATCGTGCTGCGCTTCGGGCGATTCGACGACAGTCGGCAGTTCCTCGGTATCAGGTTGCTCGGGTGGGGCTGCTATATCTTCCGGTGTGAGTATCGGCTGCGTTGTTCCCAGTTCTGGTTTCGGGGTGCTAGGAGGGGCTTTTTCTGACATGGCTGGCCTTTATATAGTTAATGTTTTTAGTTTACGTGCTAGTTGCGGTCACCGTCAAGGGTAGGGAGGTAGCCGCTACGTCGCGCCTGCCGCCTTGCAATTCGCATGGCGGTTGCTTTGATTTGCAGCTCATCATTGGCATCAAGGATGCTGGCGCGTCGTCTGGCCTCTGTGGCGCGTACGCCCTGTCGGATTAGCTCGCGGCGCTTTTCCTGCATGCGCAGTTTGCGTAGCGCGTGGTCGTGGACAATCTGCTCGACACGCCGCTCACTGAGTCGCTTTACTGTGGTAGAGTAATGCTCGCTTCGGCTTAGAGAAGCCGCCGCTGCTTCTGTGATGCGAGACGCACGCAGAGCGGTGTCGGCATTGTACCTTGTTTCTCGCTTGGTAGCTCTTTTGTCTGCGCGATTTGCGAGCCGTTTCCATGCCCAGCGTGTCAGCCAGGTGCTTCGATCCCGCCGCTGTCGACNNCGATTGCGCGCATTAGCTGCGCGCTTGGCAAATCGCTCATTGCGGTTGAGTGTTCGGTCATTTTTTTGTTCAGCTCGCCTGACGTCGCGTAGATTCCTGGCGACTACTCTTGATTTTGTGCGGTCGAGACTGCGGCGGTGTTTGGTGAGAAGTAACTCTCGACCATCGAATGTAACATCCTGCTCTAGCTGGGCCCGACGTGCTGCCTCTGCTTGCTGCTGGGCTTGCTCTTGCTGCTGTTGCTGCTCGGCCTGCATACGCTCTTGCTCAACTACCTTGAATTCAGCGAAGCGATCGCCATAGATAACAGTCAGGAGCGCTTCAAGGTTGCTGATCTCATGGGCCATATCGAGAGTAACGCCGGCTTTATGATTAAGGCGCGCAACGGCATCAAGATGAGCTGCGACTGCTAGTGCTGCATCCTTTGGGTTGGGGAAGGCAGTGATAATTTCCTGGGCCATTGTTGCACTTGGGGTATCTCGACGCGTGTAAGCGCCGGCGCCACGCGGTCCACTCGGCTTGCGCTGATGTGCGATCAGTGCCAGGGCATTGAGCATATCCATGCCCGGTCCTTCGGGGCCAATATAGCGGTTACCAGCATGTGGTCCGTTGTCATGAATCTGCTTGAGATCTGTGACCACCTGGCCCAGGCTTGTCTCCATATCATCAAATTCCTGCTGAGCAAGGTGCGAAAACGTCTCACTTCCCGGAACCGCTGCGGCCGTAAGCGGAGTTGGCTTGGCGACTATCCGTACATCTAACGGATCAGGTGGTGGGGTATTACCACTTGTGTTGGCAGACGCTGGTGTCTGGTTGGGATTTCGTTGTTTTTGGCGGCCAGTTGGCATTTTTATATCTCACTATGTACTAACCATACTATACCATAACCGATTCATCTGGCGCAACCAGTAGGCAATCACGTATGATAGCACTATATAGAGGAGAAGCAGATGATTGAAGTACGCGCCGTGACTAAGACGTATGGCAAGAAGAAAAACATATTTACTGCGCTCGATGATGTGTCGTTCACTATTCCCGATGGAGCAAGTGTGGCGATTATCGGTAAGAGCGGTAGTGGTAAAAGCACCCTGATGCATGTTATGAGTGGGCTGGATCGACCCGAGAGTGGTGAAATCATGATTGACGGTGAGAATATCCTCACATTCAAACAGAAGAGAGTAGACGTATTTCGTAGTGAGAAGATGGCGTTTATATTCCAGAGCTTTTTTGTACAGGGAAATGAGAGCTGTTACAACAACGTGGGGTTGCCGCTTGAAATTGCCCGGGTGCCGATGCGTCATCGTAAAACTAGGATAGAAAAGGCGCTCGACGCAGTTGGTCTACTGGAAAAGAAGAAGCAGCGAGCTCGTGATTTAAGTGGTGGTCAAAAGCAGCGCCTTGCGATTGCTCGGGCAATCGTCAACAAGCCAACTATACTATTTGCCGACGAACCAACTGGCAACCTGGACAGTGTCACTGGAGCAAGTGTCGAAAAGCTATTGTTTGATTACAACAAAAAGAACAACACCACGTTGATTGTGGTAACACATGACATCGACCTAGCAAAACGCTGTGACATGCAGGTGTACATTAAAGACGGCAAAGTGGTGCGAGTACTAGGAGGTGCACAATGAAACGTATCGATATCATGAGGCGAGCGGGGCGAAACCTACAACAGGCCAAAGGTCGCACGTTTCTCACTAGTCTTGCCATCGCAGTCGGCGCTTTCACACTAACGCTAAGTCTAGCGGCTGGTCAGGGTGCGCGTGAATATGCTGATAATCTGCTCAAGAACAATATTGATCCACAGGCGCTGTTTATCGTCAAAGATAAAGCAATCACCAGTGCCGGTGCTGGGGATGGTATCCGGGAATACACCGATGACTTATCGTCGACGACAGCCGGATCTGGCGCGAGTGTTGCGGTAAAGATGCTCACAAAAGATGACATCGCAAAGCTGCAGGCGCGGACGGACATCAAAGAGGTGGTGCCGATCTACTCGTTGTCATCCCGGTATGTGGCATTCCAGGGGATTGATAAAAAATACGCGGTGAGCCTGAACTACTATGATTCATCGATTCTTAGTGACGTAGCCGCTGGGTCGCTGCCAAAGCTAGGTGAGCAGATCAGTAGCAACGAAATACTCGTTCCCGAGGACTACCTGGAGACGCTTGGGGTGACAGCTGAGCAGCTGGTCGGCAAAACAGTGGTAGTGACGGTGCCGCAGGTGACTGCAACGCCAACACAAGAAGACATCACAAATGCATTTGTGTCGGGTGGCGACAAGGCGGTGCAGGAGCTGTTTGCACCAAAGACGAAAAATTTTAGCTTTACTGTTCGGGCGGTGCTGAAAAAATCTGCCATGGCCATTACATCAAATCCACAGCTACATGTCTCGACGACAGCGGCGGGGGAAATGTTTGACTATGCATCTAAGGGCACGGAAAACGCTGATAAGTATCTTGGTGCAACGGCGATCGCGAAACACGACCCTGCGGTCACGAAAACGACGCTTGAAAAAGACCATGGCTACTCCGTACAGACAGCCAAGGATGCTCAGGGGCTTCTATTTACCTTCGTCAATATCTTGCAGGGGATTGTAGCTGGGTTTGCGACACTTGCACTTATCGCGAGCGTGTTTGGGATTATTAACACGCAGTACATTAGCGTTCTTGAGCGCACAAGTCAGATTGGGCTTATGAAAGCACTTGGGATGCGACGACGCGATATCGGCAAGCTGTTTCGCTATGAAGCGGCCTGGATCGGCTTCCTCGGTGGAGCACTCGGTGTTGGCTTGGCATTGATTCTCGGCTGGTTAATGAACCCGTGGATTACGAAGCAGCTGGATCTTGGCGGCCAGACACTCCTCATCTTCGTCTGGTGGCAAGTTGCTATCCTGATTTTGTCGTTGGTTGTTATCGCGATTATCGCTGGCTGGCTGCCCGCACGCAAAGCTGCACGGCTTGACCCAATCGAAGCACTGCGAACTGAATAGTTAGCTACCGAAGTGTCGGCGTGCGCGTGATAAATCATGAGCAGCTTTGGGGTCTAGCGCATTGTGCCGCAACTCCCTGAGCAGTGCAGGCGGAGTGATGATGCGCATATCTATACCAGCGATTGGTCGACTATTTTTCGCAAAATACGCTAAAAATCGATCATGGTAGGCCATTAGCTGGTCGCGACCAGGCTGAAAACGGGTGATGATATCGGCAGGCATTTCTGGCGCTGCGATGGTAAGAATCGTCTGGCGCTGGCTGAAAGTATGCTTGACGACTGGCATGAGACCAGTTGTGGTGCCGTGCTGCGATAAGTCGTTCATATACAAAGGTGAGCAGGCAAAATCAAGGTCGTTCGGCCGCGGGTGCCGCCGATCTGTTATAGGGTCAAAATCATCTAGTTCAATACCATAGAGGCAGAGCGCCCCGCTACCAACGAGCATCGCCTGGGCTGAGTCAAGACCGAGATATTCAATGCTTCGCATCACGCGTTCGGTGGCCGGAGAACGGGCTGGAGTAAGGGGTGTTTTCTCCGAGTGAAACCGTGATTTAAAAAGAGACATACTATATTATTTACATATTTTATCACTAAAGTCAAGATACTGTATAGAGGTGGAGTGCGCTATACTAAGACCATGTTAGACATACGTTTCATCAGGGAGAATCCCGACCGTGTGCAAGAAGCTGCGGCACAAAAAGGCTATCAGGTAGATATTGAGGAGCTTTTGCGTGTTGATGAGTCGCGTCGCGAACTACAGCAAAAGGCCGACGAGCTGCGTACTCGCCGCAACGAAATTGCCACCCAGATGAAAGGTGGTAAGCCATCGGCAGAGCTGGTTGAAGAGGGCAAGCGGCTTAAGGTCGAGCTATCAGAGGTAGAGGATCGTTTGCACGTTGTTGATGAATCATTCATAACGATGCTTAAGGCCATACCAAATGTTCCACTTCCCGAAGTACCGATCGGTGTTTCGGAAGCTGAGAATGTCGAGATACGCACCTGGGGCGAGCGACCGAGCTTTGACTTTCCCATAAAAAACCATGCCGAGATTGCCGAAGCCAAGGGTTGGCTCGACAAGGAGCGCGGTGCCAAGATCGCTGGTGCGCGCTTTGTGTATACCATGGGCGACCTAGTGCTACTCGAAATGGCTCTATGGCGTTTTGCAATGGATATCCTGACTAATGCAGACGTTCTTCAGTCAATTATTGATGAGCATGGGATCAAAGTGAGCGCACGACCATTTACGCCAATTTTGCCACCTGCTGTTGCTAAGCAAGAGGTGTTTGAGGCGACGGGTCGGCTGAATCGCCAGGAGCAAACCTACAAAATTGAAGACGAGGACTTATGGCTTAACGCTAGCGCTGAGCATACTATCGCACCGATCTACATGGATGAAATTCTCGACGAATCTCAGCTGCCGATTCGCTATGTGGGCTATACAACGGCATTTCGTCGTGAAGCGGGCACCTACGGCAAAGATGCCGAAGGATTCTTCCGACTGCATCAGTTTAATAAACTTGAAATGGAGTGCTTTACGACCGCAGAGACTTCCTACGACGAACATCTCTTCCTTGTGGCGATTCAAGAGTACTTGATGCAGCAGCTCAATCTGCCATACCATGTGCTCGAGAAATGTACGGCCGATATCGGTCGACCCAACGCCAAGGGTATCGACATAGAGGTGTGGCTGCCATCGCAGGGTGTGTACCGCGAAACACATACCGCTGATTACATTGGTGACTATCAGACGCGTGCCATGAAAACACGCGTGCGCCGTGCTGATGGGAGGGTGGAGCTCGTGCACACCAACGATGCGACGGCATTTTCGCAGCGTCCACTGATTGGCATTATCGAAAACAATCAAACGGAATCTGGCGACGTGACGGTACCTGTCGTGCTTAGGCCATATCTGGGTGGCCGCGAGGTATTGTAGCTGTGATAACGCGCATTGCGCGAAATGTTACGAAGCATAGCTATGCACGAATAGCCAAGCCCATACTGTTTCGTCAAAAACCAGATACGGTTCACGAGGGACTCATCAAAACCGCCCGCGCCCTACAGCGAATCCCTCTGCTGAGGAGTGCGCCTGGGCTATGGCAATACCAGCACCCGATGTTGCGACAGACAGTGCTGGGTATTGAATTTAATAATCCAGTCGGCCTTGCCGCCGGTTTTGATAAAAATTTTGATATGATTTCGCTCATGAAGCGAGTCGGGTTTGGCTATATGACAGGAGGATCGGTCACCGCTCTGCCCTGTGATGGCAATCCAAAGCCATGGTTCTACCGCTTGCCGAACAGCAAATCTCTGGTTGTGCATGCGGGATTACCGAATCCTGGTGTACAGCGTGTTGTTCGTACAATTCTGCAGTACCCAGCGAAAGTATTTGATGATTTTCCGCTTGTGGTATCGGTTGCCAAAACAAACTCTCGAGAAACAAAGGGTGATGATGGTGCTATCGAGGATTATTGCGCCAGCCTGAAGCTTCTCGAGGAGGGACAGGCTTGCCAGATATATGAAATTAATATTTCATGTCCAAACACTTACGGCGGCGAGCCATTTACGACACCCGCACGGCTTGAGCTACTTCTTGCGCGTGTTGACGATCTAGCGCTATCGCGGCCGATTGTTCTCAAGATGCCGATTGATCTTGGCTGGAGTGAATTTGAAGCTCTTGCTGCGGTTGCGGTTCGGCATGCGAGCATCAAAGGCCTGACAATTGGGAATCTGCTGAAAGATCGATCAAAAGCACAGCTAAGTGACGAGCTGTCTAGTGATGTGAAGGGTGGGCTCAGTGGCCGGGTGACGCGCGACCTATCAACTGAGCTAATTCGGGCAACCTATCGGCGCTTTGGTGATCGTTTTGTGATTATCGGTGTCGGAGGCGTTGCCTCTGCAGAGGATGCATACGAAAAAGTTTGCGCCGGGGCGACTCTTGTTGAGCTAATCACTGCTATGATTTTTGAGGGCCCACAGGTGGTGGGGGATATCAACAGTGGCCTCGTGCATCTACTTCGAGCCGATGGCCATGCTAGCATCGCTGATGCTGTCGGCAGCCGGGTAGACGCACAGTAGGCATAATAGCCACCGCTAGTACCGGTGTGCGTAGTATTCTTCGTAGATGGGTTGTATAATGAAGGTACGTGCAAACGGTTAAAAACGAAAGGATCCTATCATGATCATGCAAGTTGATATAACCGGTGCTGGTAATTACACGCCAGACGAATCTACAAAAAAATACATTAAGAAAAAAATCGGTAGTCTTGATCGGCTAGCGCCACGCCATGCGCGCAAGAGCATGCACGTACAGGTAAAGTTGGCCGAAGTGAACCGTGACAAGGGCAATAAATACGAAGTCGATGTCATTATGACCGTCCCCGACAAGGTTATCACCGCAAAAGACTCCACGATGAACATACTAGCCGCTGTCGATATCGTTGAGGCCAAGCTGTCAGCTCAGCTGCGCAAGTACAAAGAAGAGTCAGTGCCACATGTTGGCCGTCGAAAGCTTCTCGACAGATTTAAGCGCAGTTACGCCCGCGAACAATAATACTACGTTTTGTAACGGGGATTGTCTTTTATCTGAACCGTAAACAGCGTATAATAAACAGGAGTATTCTTGATAGTTTCTAAGCGAGGTGTATATATTTATGGTCAGTCGTGACACAGCTCTAACAAAAATCTTCGGAGATCCCCAGAAGCGTATCGTGAAGCGTTTGCAAAAACGCGTTGCCGAAGTAAATGCGCGTGAAGATTTATACAAAAAAATGACAAAGAAAGAGTTGCGTGCTCAGACTGACGTACTGAAGAAGCGGCTTACAAAGAAGGGTGTCACGCTTGATACCATTCTTCCCGATGCTTTTGCTGTGGTGCGTGAAATGTCGAGTCGTGTGACTGGTGAGCGCCACTACGACGTGCAGTTAATCGGAAGCATGGTACTCAACGAAGGAAACGTTGCCGAGCTCAAAACTGGTGAGGGTAAGACACTGATGTCGACACTCGCAGCATATTTGAATGCGCTCGAGGGTAAGGGTGTGCACATTGTCACCGTGAACGATTATCTCGCCCAGCGTGACGCAGGGTGGATGGGCGCCATCTATGAAGCACTTGGTATTTCTACGGGTGTGATTATTAACGAAGCATCCTATGTGTACGACAGCGGCTATGAAAATGAGCAGCATACCGATCCACGCATGCGTAAGCTTCGCCCCGTCACGCGCAAGGAGGCCTATGCCGCCGATATTACCTATGGCACAAACAACGAGTTCGGGTTCGACTATTTGCGTGACAACATGGTGAACGAAGCTGACCTCATTCGTCAGCGCGAGCTCAACTTTGCGATTGTTGACGAGGTTGACTCAATTTTGATCGATGAAGCCAGGACGCCACTTATTATCAGCGCGCCAGCTGCTGAGAATCCTGACTCGTACTACCAGTTTGCTAAAGTTGCGGCAAAGCTTGTGCCGGAAGACTATACGCTTGACGAGAAGCGCCGCAGTGTGGCACTTAGTGATGTTGGTGTTGAAAAAGTGCAGAAGATGCTTGGTATAAAAAACTTATACACCCCAGAATACGTTCGCAGTGTCTACCATATGGACCAGGCACTTCGCGCGCAGACACTTTTCCACCGCGACAAAGACTATGTGGTCACCAACGCTGGTGAAGTGATTATCGTTGACGAGCACACTGGGCGATTGAAGCAAGGAAATCGCTACAACGAGGGCTTGCACCAGGCGATCGAAGCAAAAGAAGGCGTGCCAGTGCTCCAAGAGAGTATGACGCTTGCAACAATTAGTTTCCAGAACTACTTCCGACTCTACAAGAAACTAAGCGGTATGACCGGTACGGCATTTACTGAGGCTGAAGAGTTTCAGCAAATCTATAGCCTTGATGTCGTGGTGGTTCCGTCAAACAAGCCAATCGTTCGTTCTGACCACGAGGATCTCATCTACAAAACAGAGAAGGGTAAGCTGCGTGCTGTTGCTGAGGCGATAAAAGCATATCACAAAGAGGGTCGCCCCGTTCTGGTTGGCTCGGGAAGCATTGCAAAAAACGAACTCATTGCGAGCTGGCTTGATAAAGAAAACATCCCATATGCGATACTCAATGCAAAAAATAATGAGCACGAGGCTGCAATTATCGAGAAGGCCGGTCAGAAGGGGGCTATTACACTCGCCACCAATATCGCCGGACGAGGCACGGACATCAAGCTAGGTGAGGGCGTGCGTGATCTCGGCGGGCTTGTAGTGATCGGTAGTGAGCGTCACGAGAGTCGACGTATTGATAATCAGCTGCGAGGCCGCGGTGGACGTCAGGGAGATCCGGGTGATACGCAGTTTTATGTCAGCACTGAGGACGACCTGATGCGTATTTTCCAGGGTGAGCGAATCGCAACACTAATGAATAGGCTGGGTGTTGATGAAGATACCGCGATCCAGAACAAAGCCGTGAGCAAAACGCTGGAAGCGGCGCAAAAGCGGGTTGAGGGCTACAACTTCGATACTCGAAAAAACGTTGTCCAGTATGACAATGTGATCAATCGCCATCGCAAGGTGGTGTACACGATGCGCCGTCGTATTCTTGATGGCGACAACATTAAGCCAGAGATCCAGCGCTTGCTGAGAGAGAAGATTCAAGAACTGACCGTTGTTCCTGCAAAAAATAACGCACACTTTAATGATGAGTTTCATAGTGTGGTGCCGCTTGATGAAAAAGAGCTAACCAAGATCGGCGTAGAGAAGAAAGACAAATTACGTCGTGAAGCTGCGATGAAGGCTGCCGAGAAACTATATGCCAAGAAGGAAAAAGAACTCGGCGAGGAGCTCATCCGTGGAGTTGAGCGCGAAGTGTATTTGCAGATCCTTGATACCTTGTGGATGCAGCACTTGGAGAATATGCAGCATTTGCGCGAAGGTATCCACTGGCGCAGTGTTGGACAGCGCGATCCACTCGTAGAGTACCGTAGCGAGTCACAAAAACTATTTGATAGCCTGCAGTATACGCTGCGTGATGAGGTGCTACGAGCGATCTATCACGTTCACAAGACAGACGCGATTACCCGCGAAGCGGTTGACGATGAGCACGAAACAGAGCTTACCAAGCTAGCTGAGAATTCAGTTGAGCGGGGAGTTAATGAGGTGACGGGCGGAGAGTTGAACCGCGATCATGATTTTGAAGGTGGTGTGAAGAAAGCCAAGTCAAATACTGAAGCAAATCATCAGCGCAACGTTGCTCGCAAAAAGAAGAAATCGCAGCGCCAGAATCGCAAGAAGAGTCGCTAAATGAAACATACCACCACTGAAATTAAGCTGAAAAATGGGTCACAGGGCCTACTCATAGATATTCCCGGTGCAACGGTCATGAGCTTTCAGTTTCAGTTCCGAGCCGGCAACAGGTATGTGAAAGGCAAGGATATCTACGAGACGGCCCATTTGATGGAGCATATGGCCTTTGGAGCTAATGCCAAGTATCGAAGCGAGCACGCCTATGAGGCGGATTTCACCAAGAACGGCGCATATCACAACGCATATACAAGTGATTTGTCGATGGTCTATGTGGCCGACTGTGCGGACTTCGAATGGGATCGTATTTTGGAGCTTCAGCGACTTGCAATTTGTGAACCTCGATTCAACCAGACCGAGCTCGATGCCGAAAAAGGCAACGTGAAGAGTGAACTCACTGGCTATCTCAACAACCACAACCGTGTGCTCTGGCCGAAGATCCAGCAGCTTCTTGGTGAAGAGGTGTATACATTTTGGCAGCGCCTTCAAACGATCAGTAACGTACAGCTCAAGGACATCCGAGAGCATCATCGGCACACACATACGAGCGATAATATGCGCTTTGTGGTGGCGGGGAAACTTCATGGCCGCAAGGCCCAGATTCAGCGCATGCTCGAGTCTTGGGACCTGCCGCGCGGTGATCGTTTTGATGTGCCCAAGGATGATCTTACGAGCGGTAATCCAACGCTGATCCGCCGCAAAGAGGCGAGCAACCTGACATTTGGCTGGAGCATGACTCTACCGAGAGAGCTAACCGACGAAGAGGCGGAAGCTATGAGCTGTCTGGACCAGATTCTTACCGGCACTATGCATTCACGAATTTACGGAGCAGCTCGCAAAAAGGGGCTTGCCTACGGCATGTTTAGTGATACAAGTGTTGGGTTTCATGACAGTAGCTGGGATTTTGGTGGTCAGGTTAACCTCGAGACGGCGGACGGCCTATTTGACATAATCGTGCGTGAAGTTAAAGCAGTGATGGATGGCAAGATTACCGAGGAAGAACTAGCGGCAGCCAAGTCATATGCACTCGGCCGACATCAAATGGGCGCACAAACAGTGTCACAAATCAGTAACTTTTATAGCGGACGATTTTTCGGTGATGGTGTGGTCAAAGATTACGAGAAGGTGCCGGATGCAATTCGGGGCATCACGCTCGATCGCATGCTGGCGACTGCGCGTGAATTCATTGCGCACAACACCTGGGTACTGGCTGGTGTGAGTAGCGGCGAAAAAGAAGAAATTGTTCAGCTAAATGATAAACTAGAGACAGTATTTAACAGGGGGTAGGACGGTGAAGGTTGCAATTGCGTGGTATGGAGCTGAGGGCCAATCGAGCTACAACTACTTCACGCAGCTTGGTCATGATGTGACCATCGTGACGCCTACAATAGCTCCTGAGTTTCCACTCCCCGAGGGTGTGAGCGCTATTGTTGGCGACGATGCATTCGATCAACTCAATGGTTTTGACCTAGTGGTGCGAAGCTCGTCAATACGGCCGAGTACTCTGAAAACAGATGGAAAAGTTTGGTCGAACACTAACGAATTTTTTGCGCGCTGTCCGGCACCAATTATTGGCGTGACAGGTACTAAGGGTAAGGGGACAACATGCAGTCTAATTGCCTCAATCCTTCGTGCCGCAGGCAAGACAGTTCATTTGGTTGGCAACATCGGTTCACCTGCGCTCAGTCAGCTTTCACTCATTAAGCCTGACGATATCGTTGTCTATGAGCTGAGTAGTTTTCAGCTGTGGGACATTGAGCGGAGTCCGCATGTCGCAGTTATTTTATCGATAGAGCCTGACCACCTGGATGTTCATAGTAGCTATGATGAGTATGTGTCGGCAAAAGCAGGCATTGTGCGATATCAGTCAGAAGATGATGTGGTGATTTATAACACGGGTGAGCCAAGTGCTGCTATCGCACAGACCAGCCCAGCAAGGCATATCTGCTACGATGATTCCTCAGAAGGCGGCGCCTATGTTTCCTATGCCGACGAGATGTTCCATGCCACCATGTATTCAGCAACGCAGCCGATTTGCCACGTGGACACCCTGCGCCTACTAGGAGCGCATAATGTCAGTAACGCCTGCGCTGCAATCACCGTGGCACTCCTTTACACCGACAACACGCAGGCAATCGAAAAAGGCCTCCATGATTTTGGTGGCTTGCCGCACCGCCTCCAGTTTGCTGCAACAAAAAACGGTGTGCGCTATTACGATGATAGTATCGCGACTACGGCAGGGTCCGCTATCGCTGC
>DBNP01000018.1:0-1640 GCA_002299795.1 Candidatus Saccharibacteria bacterium UBA669
CAGTCAGCGACGTCATCCCATATCATGTGGTAGATAGTTTCTGCCGCTTCGGCAAAACGGTACTCACTAAGCTGGAATTGGAGCTTGTGATTGGCGATGTTCAGACGATGCACAATCCAGTGATCGGCTAGTGACACTGGTTCTGGTATCGGAGCCGGCGTCATCTCACCGATCTGCGCCTCAAGAAACCGGGCAATGTTCCACAGCTTATTACACAGATTACGACCCGCCACCACCTTGCCAACGCTGAACGCTTGCGGCTGGGCCGCACTGCGTGCCGACATAATGCCAAATCGCAGGGCGTCACTGCCGTATTCGCTGACGATATCCATCGGATTGATGACATTACCCTTACTCTTGCTCATTTTCACGCCATGCTCGTCGAGGACGAGTCCATGCAAATAGACATGGGTGAACGGTACTTTATCGGTCACATACAGGCCGAGCATAATCATACGGGCGACCCAGGCAAATAAGATGTCGCCAGCGGTTTCCATCACGGCATTGGGGTAAAATTTTGCGAGCTCTCCCCCGTTTAGGTAGTCAGTTGTGATAAAGGGCCATTGGCCACTGCTAAACCACGTATCAAAAGTATCCTCTTCGCGTACATATGTTGTTCCATTTACAACAATCTCTTTCTCATCCACTCTTTCGTCGAATATCCAATCATCAGGGTTTGTCTTGCTTTGAAAGGCAGGAATTGGGATACCCCACGGTATTTGCCGGCTCAGGTTCCAGTCACGAAGCTGTTTGAGGTAGTTCACGACGACTGCACCCTTGTTTGCAGGGGTAAAGCTGACATCACCTTGTTCAATTGCTTCGATGGCGCGTGCTGCGAGTCCCTCCATTTTCAAGAACCACTGTTCTTTTAGGAGCGGTTCGATGACAGTACCGCATTTGTAGCAGTGAGCGACTGAGTGGACGATTTCTTCCTCTCCCCTTCTCAGTTCTTCGGCCTCTAGCGCGGCCAGCACAATTTTTCGCGCCTCGACTGGCGTCTTGCCCAGGTACTGCCCCGGCACGTTTTCCATTTTTCCATCAAACCCGATCACTTGCAGTGCGGGTAATTCGTGGCGCTGGGCAATCTCAAAGTCATTTGGGTCATGGGCAGGTGTGATCTTTACGACGCCAGTGCCGTATGCGGGGTCAACGTAGCTATCTGCAATGACAGGAATTTCTTTGTTAAGAATGGGGAGAAGTACTTTGGTGCCGATAAGTTGTTTGTAGCGTTCATCGTCCGTGTGCACTGCTACGGCCACGTCGCCAAGCATCGTTTCGGGGCGGGTTGTGGCTACAATAATTTCACCTATCTTGTCGAGAGTCGGATAGGCAATTTTCCACAGCTTGGACTTCTCTTCTTTGTGCAGCACCTCTATATCCGCGAAACTAGTGTGATGTTTTGTACAGTAGCTGACAATCTTTTCGCCACGGTAGACAAGGCCGTCGTCCCACAGTCGCTTAAACGTATCATATACAGTGTTAATCACTTTAGCGTCGAGGGTAAATACGAGGTCACTCCAGCTCACCCCTGCCCCGAGTGCGCGCAGCTGTAGCTCAACGTTGCCGCGGTGTGCATCGACAAAGTCCCACACCTGTGAGTAGAGCTGATCGCGTGAATACTCGAAGCGTGATTTGCCGAG
>DBNP01000018.1:1660-9821 GCA_002299795.1 Candidatus Saccharibacteria bacterium UBA669
CAATACGGCTCACCCTTGCCAGTTGAGGCAAATACACCAGATTGCTCCCAAAGTGCGTAGATGTTTGGTTCGTAATCATTGGGAGTGTAAGCTTTAGCTAAATTCATGCAACCTCTGTATCATAGATTTGATTTCACGCGAAAAAACATATTGAAAAATAGGTGCAAAAACTTTTCACGTGAAAAGTTTTATGATGTAATATATCACATCCACCTCTGTTATACACCACGTTGTTTCGCATGTTTATGTTCTACTTTAGTATAGCACAACCCGTAACTTTCTCAACAGCGCGCCAGGACATGCGTGTATAATATGTGACATGATCACAGGGAAATCATGTGAAGATGCAATGGTATGGGACGACACGGTTCATGCAATGCGCGGACACCCACTTCAGCTGTGGGGATGGGGTGAGCTGAAGGAGTCGCATAATTGGCTTGCGCACCGTCTACTATTCACGGATGATGCGGGAACGGTGCAGGGAGCTGCGCAAGTACTCGTGCGGCGACTACCGGGCCCCTTCAAGCGACTCGTCTACGTTCCCAGGGGCCCAATTTGGCAAGAGGGAAGGGAGCAAGAAGTATTTGAAGCACTGACAACCTACGTTCGGCACCATTTACCAGGTACGGTACTTTCGGTAGAGCCGGATAGCTCACGGGTTGTGCTGAGCGATGAGTGGCACCATACTCCAAATACCATATTGCTCCCAAGAACAATTATCCTTGACCTCAATAAATCGATAGCTGAGCTGCAAGAGGCAATGACAAAGAAGACGAGGCAGTATATACGCAAGTCGACGCGCGAAGACTTGCGGTTTCGCCAGGTCAAATCAGAGGCCGAGCTGGCACAGTGCTTAGACATATATCACCAAACCGCCCAGCGAGCCGGGTTTGACCTGCACGCTGACCAATATTACTACGATGTTCATCGATTTCTTGGCGAATCATCAGTGGTGTTTGCGGCATTTCACGGTGAAAAGCCCGTTGCGTTTGTCTGGCTTGCGCTGAGCGCTACAACGGCATTTGAACTGTATGGTGGCATGAACGACGAGGGTCAGGAGCTACGTGCTAATTATGGTCTCAAGTGGCACGCCATCACGACCTGCAAAGAGTGGGGGATTGAGCGCTACGACATGAATGGTCTCCTGAATGATGGCGTGAGTTCGTTTAAGCAAGGCTTTGCTGACCATGAGGACACACTTGTCGGTACCTATGATTATCCACTGTCACCACTGTATTCAGTGTGGTCAAGGGGTTTACCGGCAGCCAAAAAAACAATGCGTACACTCAAATCGTTGCGTAAATAACAACACTAATGTTATAACTCAACTGCGCCTTGACGGTACATAATAACCTTGCCGGAGCTGTTGAAACCGATGATAGTTGACGGCGGCCTCTCACCAAGGTCACCTATATCGACATAGAAATCAACTTTATCGCCAAAGTAAGATATGGCTTCATCGAGACAGCGAGAAGTAGGCGCATGAGGCGTGTTGGCGCTGGTGGTCATGAGCGGACCAGTGTGACTCAATAGTTGGTGGAGCTGCTGCTGGTCAGGAATGCGGGCTGCCATGTGCGTCTGGTCTCGTTTCAAGTAGGTTGGCAACGAGGTGGTGGCCATTTCAACACTAACCGCATTTGGCCAGTACTTTGCGGCAGCTGAAAGTGTTGACTCCGGAAATCCCAGTTCTGCAAGCTGGTCGACCGACGCGGCAATCGTAGTGCCTGGCTGCCGTTCGCGTGGTTTAAGTGCATATAGCTTCTCTATAGCCAATCGATTACTCGCCACAGCAACTAGTCCATACACCGTATCGGTGGGTAGTACGCCAATTGCGCCAGACTGGAGAAGTGGAATAAGCCGCGGGTTGCTGAGGCTGGTCAGTACTAGTGGTTTGCCCATGCCGTATCCCTCATCGATATCACCGGCTGTACCTCAAGCGTATATGGGTCAACAGGCTGGTTCTGCTGTGCGTAATAGTACCCAAGCGAAGCAATCATCGCGCCATTATCACCGCATAGTTTCGGGGGTGCATATTCTATGGCGATTGGTAGCTGTTGTCGTAGCTGCTTGCGTAGCTCGCGGTCAGCGGCCACGCCACCAGCAATGACCACCGATTGCGGCTGGTATTCTTCATACGCACGAAGCGTTTTGTCGACGATTGTCTCAACTGCAACTTTCTGAAAACTCGCTGCAAAATCATGCACCTGAGCTTCTGAGAGCTGCTCTGCGACCTGGTGTGATGGAAATGTGTAATCCTGGCCAATTTCGCGCTGGAGGGCCCGTAGAACGGCTGTTTTGAGGCCTGAGAACGAAAAATCATAGGTATTGGACATGCGTGCCTTAGGAAATGAATACTTGTTGGGGTCGCCATTGAGTGCGGCTGTGGATATTGCTGGTCCACCAGGGTAGGGGAGGCCCAGCATTTTTGCTACTTTGTCGAACGCCTCGCCCACTGCATCATCCTGAGTTTGTCCGATGAGCGTGTAGTCACCATGTCCACGGAACAGCACGAGCTGCGTATGAAGGCCGCTCGCAATAAGAGCAAGCATTGGAAACGCAGGGGCGCGCGGCGGCAGCTCAAGCTGCGGCTGTATCGTCGATGACTGTTCGGTGATGAAATTCGCGTAGACATGGCCCTCAACGTGGTATATCGCGTAGAGCGGCTTGTGATGAACAATTGCCAGTGTGCGTGCCACTAGCGTGCCCACAAGCAGGGAGCCGATGAGCCCCGGTGCATACGTAACTGCGATCGCGTCAATATCTTCCCAGGCGCAGTCGGCGTCAGCTAGCGCCTGCTGGATAACGGGGTTGATCGCCTCAATATGGCTGCGGGCGGCGATTTCTGGCACCACGCCGCCGTACTGGGCGTGGATGTCGATCTGTGTTGCGACAACATTGCTGAGCAGGCGAAAGCCATCCTCAACTACCGCTGCTGCGGTTTCATCACAACTACTCTCAATTCCAAGGATTTTCACTACTGTTACAATAACATTTTTTCGTCGCGAGGGATAGCTACACGATATGGTAATATACTAGGAGCAGTATCTAACCAAGGAAACCATATGAACGAACAGCAACAGTCACCCGCACAACCCTATGCTCACACACAACCACAGGCACCTGCCGCGCAGCCGGTCAACACCTACATGGTAATGAGTGTTATTTCACTTGTGGTCAGCGGTGTTAGCATATTTGGTATTATTGCGGTTGTATTCTCGGCGCTGGCAAGCTCTTCGCTGGCTGCTGGCAACATACCTGATGCCATGAGCAAGGCGAGTACAGCAAAGATTATGGCCATCATTTCGTTTGTATGGGCTGGCCTTGGCATACTTTCGGCTGGCCTCTTCTTTATAATTATGATTATTGCCGCCGCCGCTAGCTCGTAGTCGATAGTAAGCAAGCTAACCAAGGTTTTCATTGATTGACTTTATGTCAAATGTATGTTATCATGTGAATAACATTTATCACGAATACACACATGAATATCCGCTCCAAATCACCAGCACACCTTGAAGCACAGCTTGGCGACTATGTCTCAAAGGCCAAGCCTGGGTTTGGGGCTAATGTCAAGTTTGGAGCAGCTATTTCGTCGTTGCTGCCCCTTGCCCCGGATGAATTTGGTAAGTATACGGATTTTGTTGCGCCATGTGTCGTAATGCCCAAAACTGAGCTCGATGAGTTCGCGCGTGGCTACATTCCCTATCTACGTCGCATGGCTCATGGTGATCGCATGAAAGTGCGCAACAAAGCTGACCTTGTTGCCAACTATGAAGTGTTTGCAGAACATGTCACGACTTTCCTCGAAACCAGGCGGGGCACCCGGCTTGGTTCAGGCGCATTTTCATTCACCTATCGACTCTCGTGCCCCGAAGGAGTATACGCGCTACGTATACCAAGCTGCCTTATGCCCGAGAGAGAAATAGACAAACATCTCGATGCTGCGGTGCGGGTACGAGACATCGGTAATATTGAACACATCGTGGCTGCTTCGTATGCTACTGGTGTAACGGTCGCTGAGTTTGTGCCTGGTGCCGTACTAGATGAATGCAGTAACTATATTCTTGGGGACATTCCCCAATCGGCCTACGATGAGTGTTACCAGTCACTCCTGACAGCTCAGTCGCGTGGTGTCGGCTTTGACTGTGTCGGATCAAACCTTATGTACGACGAAGCTGAATCGAAATTCACGATGATCGATGTGGGTCTGCCAGACAAAATCAATGGTAATGCCGACCGGTCACTCTATGTCAACATATGCAATCGCTTTGATTCAGTGATGCATACCGGTATAGAAAACGGTAATGACTATAGTGATGTGCAAATACTGCTTGATATGCTGAGCCGACTCCGCAGAACGCTCATGTATTTCTCACCGGACTCGCCGGTAATCGACGACATTGTGCAATTAGTTGAACGAATGCAGTTTGAGTGTCGTGGGTATCTCGAGTGGGCGTCGTGATAAAATATACTCATGACAGATGCGAGGGGTGCTAAGAGGTCAGGGAGAAGTCACACCGTCAAGCGCGTGCGGAGCAAGCTTGCATCGCTTCGCTATGGTAGTAAATCACACACCGCCCGACTGATTCTCGTAACCGGTGAATATGGCAAAACAACAGTAGTGCGGCTGATCGCTAAACTATTGCAAGAAAGTGGCCACAAAGTTGTCGAAATGGTTGCGGCCGAGGGTGCGGGCCATAGTATCGAGACTGATCCTTTCTTGCTGCATCGTCGCCTGGCTAATGCATCGAGGCAAGGGTACGACTATGTTGTGCTTGAGGTGCATGCGGCACTTATCGCCAGCCAGGTAGTGCCAACGCTCTCGGTCGAAATGGTTGTAGCAACCACCGATTCTCCGGAGCTAAGCATCCTTGCGGCGCTACCAGTTAAATATCTGGTAATACCCTACGGGGTAGCGCCACCTGCAGGAGTGGCGCATCAAAACATCATGACAGTTGGCACTGATGAGACTGCCGACATGCGGGTGGTGGCGACACAGCTTTACCGCAAGGGGACAGAAGTGTCACTGGTGATTGATATGCACACTGAGCTTGAGGTGGCATCGTATCTGGTGGGTCAGGCCAACGCGAGCAATATTGCTACCGCGCTTGCTGCCGTCTATGTGCTTGGCGTAGATATTGCCACATTTGCAGAGGGCGTCGCGAGGCTTGCCCATGTTCCTGGTAACTTTGAGTATATTGCACACCCTGCGCCCTATCTAGTGGCGGTCGATCGTGGCGGTCCGGCCTCGACACTACCGCTTTTGTTTGAGAGTGCCAAACAGCTTGCGAAACGTCGCCTACTCGTTGCGCTCGATGCGGCGGTAGAGCCATCGATACTTGAGGAGCTGCGCGGGCATGCCGACCGGATTGTAATGGTGGGCGAGAGCAGCGAGCCTGATGTTGCCCGTGACCATGAAGAGGCGGCATTTATCACAGTTCGCGGTGCCAAAAAGGATGATTTAGTGCTATTGATCGGTCATCGCTATGCAGTATATGACGATGATGGCACGCTGGTGATTGCAAAAACAATCGGGGGCAGCCATGAGTAGTATCAAAAAGCTTGCCAAAAAGGCCATTCCACGTGGTTTGTTTCGGGTTGCCGAGCCACACTACCACCGCGTTGAAGCGATAGCGGTCAGTGCTCGCCGCGGCTTTCCTTCGCGGGGTATGCATGCCATCGGTGTGACCGGCACCAACGGCAAGACNNGGCGTTGGGCGGCGCGGCGTCGAACTCGTCGGCGACATCGAGCTCTTCGCGCGCGCGTTGCCGCCTGGGCAGAAGGTCCTCGCGATCACCGGCACCAACGGCAAGACGACGGTAAGTTCGATAATTCACCGTATGTTAGTCGATGCTGGTTATCATACAGCACTCATGACTACTGTATCTTCGGGCGTTGATAACGACATTGTTGCCTCACAGGTACATATGACTACTGCCGGAGCACCACTTTTGCAGAGGCGGATTGCCGAGTTCAAAAAGGCCGGTGCTGAGTGGCTCGTGCTCGAAACCACTAGCCATGCGCTGGCGCAGCACCGGGTGTGGGGCGTGCCCTACGAGGTGGGGGTGATGACCAATGTGACGCATGAACATCTCGACTACCACGGTACCTTTGCCCACTATTTAGCGTCGAAATTGCGCTTGTTTCGGATTGTCGCGAAGCACGGCCGCAAGTTTGGTGTATATAACGCCGATGATCCTAGTGCGGATCAGTGGCGCACGGCCGTGCCACACTCAATCGGCTATGGTCTCAAGCAGGGCGACCTAGTGCCATCTCATCTCCATATGACCGCGCAGCGCAGCAGCTATAGGGTCAGCTACAACGGCGTCACTTACGATATCGAGTGTCATATTCCCGGTGAATTCAACGTTTACAATAGCCTGGCTGCGCTTGCGGTAGGAATTGAGCTTGGACTCAGCAAGCAGCAGATAGAGCAGGGGATTGCGGCGCTTAAAACGGTTGAGGGACGCATGAACACAGTTCATGAGGGGCAGCCGTTTGCTGCGGTGGTTGACTTTGCCCACACCCCCGACTCGTTTGAAAAGTTGTTGTCAGATTTACGACGAAATACTTCGGGTAAGCTGGTGGTGCTGTTTGGCTCCGCAGGACGACGGGATGAAAGCAAACGCGCTATTCAGGGAGAAATCGCGGGTAAGTATGCTGATGAGGTTGTGCTGACCGAAGAGGATGACCGTGATATTGATGGCGAAGAGATTCTAGAACAGATCGCGACCGGTGCGCGGCGTAGTGGCAAGGTAGAATTTGAGACAATGTTTAAGATTTTAGACCGTCCAGAGGCGATCGAGTTTGCCGTCAGTCGTGTCCATAGCGAGAACGATACCGTTGTGTTTCTCGGTAAGGGTCACGAAAAAACGATTGAACGGGCCGACGGTGAGCACCCATGGGATGAAGCGGCTGAGGTGCGGCGAGCGATTACGTCTCGGCGAGTGTCAGCGTAGTACAGCGGATGTAGCCACCACCTTTGAGTAGCTCGTGAATCTCGGGCTGGAGAAGCGTAAAGCCACGGGCGGCAAGCTCGGCCGCAAACTGCGGTGCGTGGTTGCTCATGATGACCGTATCACCGGTAGACACCAGGTTGCAGGCAAACGCGTCTTTGGCTTCATGTTCACTGATGATGATTTTATCTACCTCTGTGAGAGCTGCCAAAATGGCTTTGCTTTCTGGTACGAATGCATCAGGGCAATAGGCGATCAGGCCTTTTTGATCACCCTCGGGTGCGCGTAGCACCGATAGTGCCAAGTCGATGTCATAGTAGAAGCTGTCCGGCCAGCCAGACGATGTATTTATGACATCATTCCCTCGTGTATCTTGGAGTGGGACGGTGCGAAGCTGGATGCGTCGGTAGCCGAGCGCTTGAGCGGCGAATGCCTGAGCTGCTTCATCGCTTCGGTAGGTGCTGCCGCAAAACAATAGGTCTCCACAGGGGAGTGCATCACCCTGACCGCTAAATTTCAAACCGTCTGGCACCTGGAGCACTTCATACCCGAGTGATTCGAGTGTGTGCTGAGCATGCGATTCCTCGGCCTTACGGGCATTTGGTAGGCGGGCCAGTACCGCCCTCTTGCCGCGTACCAGCGCCCAGTTAGCGGTGTATACGCCATCCTGGCTATCTACGGGCGCTGGAACCTGTACCACTTCGATACCTGCCTGCTGCATCATCTCGCGGATGTGGTCGTGCTCCTGCTGGGCGACGGACACGTCGACTGACTCAATGTGGTAATACGGGTTGATCGGCTGCTCGTTGCTAAAGTGCTGGGCATCAGACATCAGGACGCGGGTATTGATCATAGTGCTGCCTTTCGGTTAGTAGTAGGATTCATGATGACGTTTGAAATATAGGCGGCGGACGAGCTTTTCAGCATAGCGCATCCACAGTTTAGCCCTCAGTGGGCGGATTGGGAGCTCAAGCGCACCCACATAGTCGGTAACTTGCTTATTAAAGCTGGTCTTAAACCGACCAAGCCCATAGAACGGATGCTGTGGATCGGCAATATCGGCGGCCGGTGGTGTGCCGCAGAGGTCGTGGGCCACGCTGCCGCGACTTTTCGCCCATTCAATTACCTTCCACTGGAGATAATGGCTACCGCCGTAGGTGATTTTCTCGCGGATACTCGCACCGTCTTTGTAGGTGCTTTTGTGGCC
>DBNP01000018.1:9902-10074 GCA_002299795.1 Candidatus Saccharibacteria bacterium UBA669
CGGGGGCGGATAGTAAAGCCCGCACCGGTGGCAGTTTCGCTGAACAGATTGTACATGAGGTCGCAGTTTTCTGGTGTACTGTCGACGAGCTCTACGGTCACACCATCGCGTTCGGCGCGCTTAAGAGCATGGCGACCCTTTTGGGGCAGGCGCGCCATGATTGCCTCCAGGT
>DBNP01000031.1:0-752 GCA_002299795.1 Candidatus Saccharibacteria bacterium UBA669
GGTACGATGCTAGTGCTGGACGAGCGCGGGCAGGGGGTGAGCGACGTGATTATGATTGATGGCGGAGCCCGCCTTGTAGGAACGATTGCTGGCACCGTCATCTGTGATGTACCGGAAATGGCGCTTTATGACGAGGGCACTGGCGAAACAGCGCTCAGTAGTATTGGCGTTGGGGTACTACTGGCTGATTGCCGTATTATTGATGACGGCGAAATACACGATGCGCCGTTCTATGCACCACAGGTTATTGTAGTCATCTCCCCCGATCAGGACAGCAAGTTCTACAAAGCCGTCGCCAAATCTGACAACTAGGCCAACACTGGTCAGCAAGACAATTGTGTGGTAAAATACTCTCTAAGTGCTATTTCTAATGGCAAAAATAGGTAGCTAACAAAATAATTTAAGGAATAACTCATGGCAACTCCAACCAACGTCCCGCTCAAGGACTTTAGAAATGTCGGCATCATTGCGCATATTGATGCAGGCAAAACAACCACCACGGAAGGTATTTTGTATCGTACCGGGCTCAGTCACAAGATCGGTGCCGTGCACGAAGGTGAAACTACAACTGACTGGATGGAGCAGGAGCGTGAGCGTGGCATCACGATTACTAGCGCGGCGGTCACGTGTTTTTGGAAAAATCACAAAATTAACATCATCGATACCCCTGGTCACATCGACTTTACTGCTGAAGTAGAGCGAAGCTTGCGTGTGCTCGACGGTGCCGTTACGGTGTTCGACGGCAAAATGGG
>DBNP01000031.1:761-10804 GCA_002299795.1 Candidatus Saccharibacteria bacterium UBA669
TCACTCGAGTCAATTCACACTCGCTTGAGCAAAAACGCGCTACCTGTTCATTTGCCAATTGGTTTTGAAAAAGACATCAACGGTGTTGTTGACCTTGTTGACATGAAAGCCTACACCTACGGTGACTTTACTGATCATGAGCTCGTACAGGGCGAAGTGCCTGCCGATATGCTCGAAAAGGCCAAGAATGCTCGTAGCCTGCTTGTTGAAGCTGCCGTAGAGGCAGACGATGCGCTGATGGAGAAATTCTTTGAGCATGGCGAGGAAGCAATTTCAGTTGATGAGCTCAAAGCCGCTCTACGCAAGCGTGTCCTGGCTGGCGACTTCTATCTCGTCACCGGCGGCGATGGTCGTGGTGTGATTGTGGAGAAGGTGCTTGACCTCATGGTTGATTACCTGCCAAGCCCACTCGACGTCGATGCAATTTGGGGCAAAAACCCTAAGACGGGTGAAGAAGTGAGCCGCAAACCTGACGACAAAGAACCAATGGCCGCCCTAGCATTCAAGCTTGCAACCGACCCATTTGTTGGTAAGCTCATTTTCGTACGTGTTTATAGTGGCGTCCTGACCGCAGGTAGCTATGTTCTCAACACGACGACCGGCGAGAAAGAGCGCGTTGGTCGTATTGTCCGTATGCATGCCGACAAGCGTGAGGATGTTGATAAGATTGCGGCCGGAGACATTGCTGCAGTTGTTGGCCTGAAGGGCACATTTACTGGGCATACGCTCTGTGATGTTGCACATCCTATCGCTCTTGAGGCGATTACCTTCCCAGAGCCGCCTGTCAGCATCGCTGTTGAGCCAAAGACCAAGGCTGACCAAGAGAAGATGGGCATTGCCCTCGGTCGTCTTGCTGAAGAAGATCCAACTTTCCGCGTACACACCGACGATGAAACCGGCCAGACCATCATGAGTGGAATGGGTGAGCTTCACCTCGAGATTCTAATCGACCGTATGAAGCGTGAGTTCAACGTTGAAGCCAATGTTGGCGAGCCGCAAGTGGCCTTCCGTGAAACCATTAAAGGTACCTCAGAAGTGCAAGGTAAGCATGCTAAGCAGTCCGGTGGTCGTGGTCAGTACGGTGACGTATGGGTTCGCTTTGAACCAAACGAGCAGGGCAAGGGCTTCGAGTTCATCGATGTTATCAAGGGTGGTGTGGTGCCACAAGAGTACCGCAAGCCAGTTGAGCAGGGTGTTATTGAAACGCTTAATGGCGGTGTGATCGCTGGCTATCCAGTTGTCGACGTGAAAGCAACCCTATACGATGGTAGCTATCACGATGTTGACTCAAGTGAGCTGGCCTTCAAGCTGGCTGGTGCGCTCGCAACGCGTGAGGGTATCAAGCAGGCTAAGCCAGTTATTCTCGAGCCTGTCATGCATGTTGAAGTCACAACACCTGAAGAGTTCATGGGCGACATCATCGGCGACCTCAACAGTCGTCGTGGCCGCATCGATGCCATGGAAGACCTGATGGGTGGTGCCAAGCTTGTCAAGGCTATTGTGCCACTGGCAAACATGTTTGGCTACACTGGTGATATTCGTAGCATGAGCCAGGGCCGTGCTGCGAGCACTATGGAGCTTGCGCACTACGAAGAAGTACCACCAAACGTGGCACAAGAGATCATCGAAAAGCGCAGCAAATAGTAAACACTAGCCTATAAGAACCTCTCTATCTACGGAGAGGTTCTTAATTTGTCCTTAAAAATACTTGTTTTTCGTATATAGCACTCGTATGATAAAAATATAGGGGAGGTTATATGAAAAGAAATACCGGTGTGTTCAATCGAGGTAAAAAGCTTGTGCAGCGCAGTGCGCTGTTTTTTCTTACCTTTATGCTTGTGTTTGGGCTTATTGAACCGGGTATCTACCACGCATATGCCGAAAGTAACTCCCAGAAAGTGTTTCGCACCGACTACAAGCTAGACCCACTTTTATCACAAAAACCAGTCACAAGCACAGCGCTCACCGAAAGCGGAGGTACCGAGCTAGAGCATCCGCTGACTGAAAATGCCAGGCAATACCGCTACGAAGATACGACCAAGCGAATGAGCAATACATCGACATATGTCAATAATGATGGTACAAAAACACTCTTGTATAGCCAGAAGCAGCTTAATTATAAACAAGGCGACAAATGGGAGAAAATAGACAACCAGCTTTCTGCAGTTGAGAACATAGCGCCAGCGGCTAATTTGTGGCAAATCCTTACCAACACCGCACCTAAAGTAGATGCTCCGAGCGAGTACACAGGTAAGGCCGGACAGGCAGCCGTGGCCATGAAACGCTCCAATGAAGGCATTAGTGTGGCCATCGCCAACAAGACCATTACCATGACTCCTGTGGGAGCGGCTGTGGCTAAGCCAGAAAAAATTGATGACACATCGGTTTTGTACCGCGACGTTTGGCCCGGGGTTGATCTGCAGTACGAGCTTCGCGGTGAAGCAATCAAAGAAGCAATCATCATCAAATCAAAGTCCGCAAAGACAAGCTTTGAGTTTGTGTTTGGCGGTGGAAGCCTGAAGCAACATCCAGAATATGAGAACAAGTTGACCGTTGACGGCTTGCCCGACAATTATGTTCTTGGTGATCTATCGGTTCAGCTTAATGACCGTGGAGTTATCAGCGAGCAGCCTATGACGCAAAAAATAGTTGATGGCAAGCTTGTTGTATCGCTCGATGCGAAGTGGCATGCGGCGCTACCAGAGTCATCATTTCCAATACGCATAGACCCTACGCTCGGACCAGTCAATGACCAGACTGACTGGATGTTTAAGTCAGATGGATACTCGTGCAACGGCTGGACGTGCTGGATCAACACCGGCTCTATCTACGACAACGGCTGGAAGAGCTGGCGCACACTGTTTCAGTTTCCATACCCAGAGCTTGCAGGCAAGCGCATTGTTAATGCAAACATGCACGGTACGTTTCAGCCTAACGCCAATGGTGATACCAATGGTAGAAACATCTATATGGGCCATGCGACATGCATTGGATTTAACTGTACGGGTATTTACATTGGTAATGCATGGGCGGGGACTGATTTTGACATCAACTTCACCAATGAACTGAATAACACGGTTGCATCGGGCGACATGGGCGCGGTATGGAGTGTGTGGGGTGAAGAGGGCGCGTACAAGAGTTTCAAGCCATATCACTACATGACAGCAACCGTGGTGTATGACACACCGACCCCAGTTGCTCCGGCTGTTTCACCTGCAAATGCACAAGTTGTTGTTGACACACAGCCAACACTTCGTGTTAACGCGGTTACAGATGCCGATGGCGATACGGTTCAATATTATTTCAGGGTAAGCACTAACCCCGATGCCGAAAGTGGAGCAGTCATCAATTCGGGATGGATTTCGTCCCCGCAATGGACAATACCCGATGGCGTACTACAAGACGGTACCACATACTACTGGCATGTGTACACTCTTGGTGCGACTCAGACAAATCCAAACTGGACGCGCAACTTTAAAGTAGATCTACGTACGGGCAAAGACAGCACTCAGAGCTATGACACAGTCGGTCCGGTGGGTATCGACCTTGCGACTGGAAATGCCACCATGGGCATGGGCACCCACGGTATGAAGGCACTGGGTGGTACAATTGGCCTAAACCTTAGCTACAACACGCCAAACCGGGCAAAAAGGGGCTTAAGTGCCGAGTACTGGAATTTACCTGCAAACTATAGTTTTGCGAGTGGTGCGCCCAGCTCGGCTGCCACCGTGACAAGGCGTGACCAAAACATCGACAACAACTGGAGTAGTGGATCGCCTACGCCGGCGATAACCAACGATTGGTTCTACGCGCGCTGGACAGGACAATTTGTGGCGCCAGTCACGGGTACGTACAATTTTGGCGGGTCCAATGATGACACGATGCGGGTGTGGGTAAATGGTGCCGAGCAATACAACCAGAATTGCTATAGTGGCATTTGCTATGACACGACGAAAAGTATAAGTTTAACTGCGGGGCAGACGGTGCCGATAAGAGTTGAATACCTAGAAGCCGTTGGTGCGGCCAATGCCAAATTGTATGTCAAAGGCGCGGTGCCGGAGCAGGTAGTGTCGTCAGACTGGCTCTATAGCGACGTGGTCAATTCTCCGCTCGGCTATGGTCTGACCGGTCGGTACTATACGGACAATGCCAATGCTCACGACTTCGATGCCGCAGTAGCTGATCCATTTCGTCTTATGATGCAGCGAGTTGATAGCAGTATGACTCTCAACTTTGGATTGAATGGGCCAGCACAAGGACTCCAGGCCGACAACTTTATGGCGCGCTGGACTGGCTACATAACCGTTCCCGCTGCTGGTAGCTATACGCTCGGTGCTACTTCAGATGACGGCATACGTATAAAAGTAAACACTGGCACATGGCAAACGCCGCTCGATAGTTTGGTTGACCATGCTGGTACCTACTGGGGCAGTGCGGTGTCACTGCCCGCCAACACGCCTATTCCGATCCAGGTCGACTGGTATGACCACGGTGGCGGNNCAGTGGAAGCTTGGTATTGATGCCGATGGCAATGTTGCCTACGAGCGGCTACGAGTAACTACGAACTCAGTGATTCTCGAAGATTCAACCGGCAGTACACATGAGTACGGCTACAAAAACGGCGGCTACACGCCCCCGGTCAACGAAGACGGCACGCTGAGCAAAAACGCCGACAACACGTATACCTTTGCCGACACTGACGGTCGTACCTATGTGTTCAATGCCGACGGTACACTGCAATCGGTATCGTCACCAACTGACGATCGTCAGCCTGCTGCGCTCAAATACACTTACGGCGGATCGCCATCACGACTGCTCAAAATCGAAGACGGTACCGCCAGCGCACGCTATGGGACGGTCATATACAAAGGCGTCAACGAAACCAACAATATATGCGACAAAAACGGCACAAATAACCCTTCTGCACTCTTCGGACTTATCAGCAGCTTTGCCGATGCACCTAGTGGTAAACTATGCGCCTTCACTACCAGTGATGGTGACACGACAAACTTCTATTACGACAGCAACGGTAACTTAGCGCGCATTGTACAGCCAGGCGGGCAGGTGACCGACTATGCCTACGACCAGTACGGGCGCATTACCGACGTACGCGATAGTGTCGCGGCCGATGCAATCGCGGCCGGTATCCGTGCTGCCAATAATAGTGTATTGGCTACACTAACCTACGACACTCTTGGCCGTATTAGTTCGGTCAAAGCACCAGCTGCTACGGCAGCTGCACAGCGGCTCGAGCATACACTTGGCTATAAATTATCAAGCCAGCTACCTGTGAGTCGTTTCTACAACCTCACTACCGGTGATCACCGCGCTAGTATAGCGTCCAACCTACCTGGCTACATACTCGAATTCACCCATGGCTACATATTCAAAGATAGCGGTACCAACCTGACTCCACTGTATAGTTGCCTTGTTGGCACAAGCAATGAAATGGTGTCGCTCGACAGCAACTGTGAGGGAACGGGCATTTTGGGCAGGCTCGGCTACGCCTACGATCGTACCAAGCCGCAACCAGCAGGGACTGTACCGCTATATCGGTGCCGTGTCGGTGGTGAACACTTTACCTCTACTCAGAGCAACTGTGATGGCTATATATTCGAGTTCTTGCTAGGCTACCTGAGTATAGGATTTGACTACCAGGGTATTGCCGAACTACACATTGCCGGTGCCAGCGAACCGAGCGGCTATAGCAAGCGTATTCAGTACGACACCCTGCTACGCACCACTACCGAAACCGACCTAACCGGCAAGTCTGTCAAAACCGAGTGGGATAGTGTGAAAGACCTGCAGCTCAGTAAAACAGATGCAATAGGGATGAAAAGCACTACGATTTACGATGTGCTCGACCGCGCAACTGATAGCTATGGCCCTGCACCCAGCGCGTGGTTTGGAGCCGACAGAAAGCCTGTTGCCGCGCAGGTAAACAATGTGCCTCATACCAGCACGGGCTATGACGAGTCAGATGGTATGAAGGGCCCGGCGGTGTCGTGGTACGACGTAAAAGGCAAAACCCTGACCGGTGCGCCGCGTTACAATACGACGGGCTTCAGTAGCGACCTTTCACGGCTTTGGTACGACACCAACAATCACACTCAGCCGATCACACCGAGTGCGAATATGGATGGTGTAGGCTTCCGCGCCACCGCTAAGCTCATGACACCACCAGCTACCGGTCAGTACAAGCTATCAGTTTGTTACACCGATGCAATACGCGTGTATGTCGACAGCCAGCTGCAGTTTAGCCAGTGGGACAATCGCAGTACCACCGTGGTATGCGGATACTCAGGCTTATTCACCCTCACTGCGGGGACAGCGCCAAGCCTCATGATCGAAGCGGCCAAATATGGCTCTCGACTGGCATTTTCGATCAATCTGTATCGTGCAGATAACACCCTTGTCAGCACAGCGAGTGGCGTGAACGATCGCTGGTCGCCCCTCGGCATTACCGCCGGCTACAACCTTACCACTAGCACCACTGCCTACGACAGCCAGCTCGGCAATGTCACCAGTACCACCCAATATGCCAACCCTGCCTATGGAACAGTCGGCAGCACTACGCTCGACCCAACTGGGCTAAACTATGTGTCTCAGGCTACGTACGAAGCCCCAGGGGCGGGCTATCTGCGCCAGACGAGCAAAACACTGCCCGGTGGTGCCACGACCACCTATCAGCACTATGGTGGCACCGAAACAGCCGACAACCCCTGCACTCCCGAAACCGACCCAGCACCACAGGCAGGTATGCCCAAAGGCAAAGTAGACCCCACCGGCCGCACTACCACTACTGTGTACAACCATTCGGGCGACGTGGTAGCCACGCGCTACAATAGCGACCCGTGGACGTGTACCAGCTACGACGCCCGCGGCCGCGTGACCCAAACGGTAGTGCCGTACATGAACGGCAAAAACGGCCGTACTATAGCTAACAACTATGCCGTCGGTGGCAATCCGCTTGTCACTAGCACCACCGACGACAGCGGTACTATAACAGTCGAAAACGACTTGCTCGGCCGCACCGTCAAATACACTGATGCAAAAAACAACGTCACCACGAACACGTACGACGATTTCGGTAAACTCACAAGCCGTACTAGCCCCATTGGCACCGAAACGTACGAATACGACCAATACGATAGGCTAGTAAAGCAAAGACTCGATACCGTGACCATGGCGACGGTCGCCTATGACGAATTTAGTCGCATTCAGTCTGTGCAGTACCCAGCGGGGATGAGTCTACAGCCAGCTGTCCGCGATGCATTGGGCCGCGTAAGCAAGGTAACGTACAGTGTCGGTGGTCAAAATATTACCGACGAGATCACACGATCAGTTTCCGGCCTTGTATTGTCTGGTATTGAAAATGGGGTTGCGAAAAGCTACACCTATGACAAGGCTGATCGCCTAACCGCAGCAACTATTGGTGGTTACACGTTCGGCTATGGCTACGGCACACCCGATGCATCATGTAGCAGCTTGCCGGGCAACAATGCCAATGCCGCCAAAGATAGCAACCGCACCTCGTATACGCTCAATGGTGTAGCGACAACCTACTGCTACAACACAGCCGATCAGCTGATCGCTAGTTCCGACGCACGCTTCACTGCGCCAGTTTACGATTCCCACGGCAACACCACAAGCCTTGGTGACGCAACGCACAAAACCGAGTTTGGCTATGATGCTGTCGATCGTAATATGCAGATTAAAGAAATCACATCTGCGGGTACGCGCCAGACCGACTACCAGCGTGATGTCAACGACCGCATCTACCACCGCACTTACACCGTCAATGGTACTGTGCAAGACGATTCCTACTATGGCTTCACCGGCCGTGGCGATACCCCCGACTTCCTCACCAATACTTCCGGTACCATCACCCAAAAATACCTCAGCCTTGCCGGTGGTATACGTGTTACCATCAAACCACAAAGCACCAGTGCTGGTGCTACCACCTACAGCCTCAGTAACCTGCATGGTGACACCATGGCAACGGTCAATGCCGATGGTACCCCAACTATTGTGGCACCGACGGGCCCCTTTGGTGAGCAACTAGCGAACCATACCACACCCACCAACGCTGCACCCGGCACCAGCCACGACTACCTTGGCACTCACGCTAAAGCTACCGAAACAGACTATCTGACTCGCCCTATCCAAATGGGAGCCAGAGTCTATATACCAGAACTAGGTAGATTTATGCAGATGGATCCGGTGGAGGGAGGAACGCTGAATGATTATGTGTACGCCCAGGATCCGGTGAATCAGAGGGATTTGAGTGGGCAGGTTATCCAAGTGCTTATCATCGGGTTTATAGTTGTTGCGGCTATCGTTGCAATTGTTTCTATCGCGGCCATGCTGCAGCCTGTAACGAAGAACTCGAGCACGGCACTCAAAATTGGCAATGCAGCAGTGCAGACTATGCAGATACTGGCCCCTATGGGCGCAACATCAAGAGGCAACACAAAATCGACCAGTACAACAAAGGCGACGCAGACAACGACCCAGAAACAAGTCGTGACAGCTACAACAAAGGCTGTTGAAAAGGTAGCCTCATCTACCCCAGTTCATGGCAACTCGCTTCTCAGCCAGCGTCAAACGTGGGGGTATAAGCTATACTCTAATGATGGCGTATTCTTGAAGAACGGGATTACCTCACAGACCATACCGGAAAAAAGGTATTCAAGTGCGTTTATGCAGGACAAAAAAATGCAAAATCCAATACTCTTCGAGAATCGCTACGAAGCTTACTCATGGGAGTATGAGCAAAACCTGATAATGCCCGGACCATTGAATAAGAATATGCATTAACAAAAGGAGAATTATGGGAAGAATTGGTACAAAATTGGGTAAGGCCACGTGTGTAGTTGGTGTGTATATGAGGTCGGGCCTGCCACAAAGGAAAGATTCGGGTCTCATGACAGCTCAGCGCCGAAATGAAAACGTGCACTATTTTCTCTGGGGACCAGATGGGCAAGGTGGCCTCTCTCAGCGCTTAAAAGATGGACTAAACAAATCTTATGGCAAGGACATCTCCATCATACTTCTCCAGTTTAATGTTAATCCACAACCTGGCTGGCCAGTCATGAAAGATGTTGATAATTACCGACCAAGCGAAAAATCTATCGGTGCGTGGATTACTATCGACGACGAATACTTTTCGCTACCAGATGATGCTGCCAAAGAGCGATTTGTCCGCGATAGAATACTCGATAGGCTAGAGACAATAAGCAAGCGCTTTAAAGCACGTAAGCTAGATGCAGACATCGACCGTCTGATCGATGATGTCAAGAAGATATTTTAGGCTGTAGGGGCCAGGGCTAAAAGGGCTAAAAGGGGCTAAAAGGCCTGGCCCTGGAATTACCCAAAATAGTATATAATATTACATATGCCAGGCCGTAACACTCGTAAAGTTTTTGTAGAGAACCATTTTTATCATTTATACAACCGTGGTTGGAATCGTAGCGAACTATTCCTCGATGATGCAGATTACCGCTACTTCGAAAAGCTAATGGAGCGATATGTTTCGGTTGCGCCTGTCGCCGACGAGAAGGGGCGACTCTATCCACATCTACGTCCTGAGCTTGACCTTGTTGCGTATTGTTTGATGCCCAACCATTTCCATATGCTCGTGTGTATACGAACCGAATCTGCCGCAACGAAGTTTATCTCCAGCGTAATGACAGCCTATACGATGTACTTCAACAAAAAGTACAAGCGACGCGGCCCACTGTGCGAGAATAGGTTCAAAGCGGTTATTATCCTTCAGGACGACCAACTTATGCACATTACGAGGTACATTCACCTCAACAAAGCGGATTACAAAACATGGCCCTGGAGCAGTTACCGCGATTATCTGAATGAAAATCCAAGGAACTGGCTCGAACCAGGTCTGATTCTAGAGCTCTTCCCGTCAAAACCTCCATACGCAGAGTTCGTTGACGATTGCGCAGGTGTTCAGCGTGAGCATGATAGTATAAAGAAGGAATTAGCGAATGCATAGTTATATAACAAAATATGTAATTCCAGGGCCA
>DBNP01000054.1 GCA_002299795.1 Candidatus Saccharibacteria bacterium UBA669
CGTATAGGGTTCTTTCAATAGTTGCAATGTATTCATCGGAGTAGCCACGAGCTCCTCGGTCTGTGCTCGGCATACGCATTTTTAGCTCGAAAGGCAATTGTGTTAGAACTTTAATATGCCGATAGATAAACTCATTCCTCATATTATAACAGAGGTAATAAAAAAATGGTACAGAGTCAATGGCTGTGGGATAATAAAAGGTATGAACAAGCCGAAAGTAATTCTCATACATGGCAACGGTGGCGGCACAGGGCAAGATAACTGGTTTCCATATGTGAAGAAACAATTGGAAGAAAAGGGTTTTACGGGGTAGTCTCTGAGACCATGCCTGATAACGTTCTAGCCAGGGAAAGCCAATGGTTGCCGTTTTTGAAAGACAAACTTGGAACAGATGAGGATACGATACTCATTGGACACTCGTCGGGTGCGGTTGCTGCGATGCGATTTGCAGAAAATAACAAGCTCTACGGCTCCGTACTGGTCGGCGCTTGCTACACTGACCTTGGTGATGAGGATGAAAAAGCCAGTGGCTATTACAGCCGTCCGTGGCAATGGGACAAGATTAAGGCAAACCAAAACTGGATAATCCAATTTGCATCGACAGACGACCCATATATCCCGATAGAAGAAGCTCGTCATATTCATAAAATGCTCAACACTGAATACCATGAGGCGTCAGATGAAGGGCATTACGGCGAAGATACAGGCAAGACTGAGTTTCCTGAGATTGTGGATATAATAAGCAGAAAGGTGCAGGAGTGAAAAACGCCATATTAGTACCTGGTCGACCAGACAAAGACCAGTATTACGATCCTAATCTACCCAGCAATAGTCAAAACTACTGGTTCGCGTGGTTGCAGCGCCAGCTGATTTTGAACGACATCCTAGCTGCTAGCATCGAACCGCCAATGCCATTTCGACCGCGTTACAACGAATGGGTCAAGGAGTTTGAGCGTTTTGATGTCAATCCCGATACAGTTCTTGTAGGTCATAGCTGCGGAGGTGGTTTCCTTATTCGTTATCTCAGTGAACACAAAGATCTTAAATGCGGCAAAGTTGTGCTGGTAGCACCCTGGACTAATCCCGATAATGATCCGGAATCTGATACGGCAGACTTCTTTGATTTCGAGCTCGACCCTGAATTCCCATCAAGGACCGATGGCGTTACGGTACTGGTATCGAGTGATGACTATCCGAGTGTCATAGAGACCGTAGAAATAATTGAGCGAGATGCGCCGAGCGTAGAAGTTGTGCGCTTCGACGGACGAGGGCACTTCAAGAACGGTACATTGCCTGAGGCTCTAGGAGTATTGGTATGAAAACGATCCTAGTTGATGCAATCAATGGTCTAATTCTCGAAGACGGTACGGTGTTTAAAGAGATGTGGGCGTTACTTGATTCATACCCGAACCGCAAGATTGTACTAACTGGTGCAAATGACGAACAATTCAAAAAGTTTAATCTAGATAAAAGTCCGTATGAAGTCTTTACCCTCAAGCATGATCCCGAAAAGACGGATGTCAAATACTGGTATATTTTGCTAGAAAAATATAACTTGAAGCCAGAGGATACGGTTTACTTCGAACACAACAAACAGGCTGCCGAGACAGCGCAGTCTGTGGGTGTACCGACATACTTTTATGACCACACAAAAGAGGATCTAGCCGCCCTAAAGGGCTACATTGATAATAAATTGTAAGTGTAAAACTCGCCATGCCCACCACAATGACGAGTCTTTCTATTACCCAAGAGGTGGGTAGGGGTCGTTCCCGTACGTGTACTCGAACTCGATGGTTCCATCCGCACGGTGCACCACTAGCTGGCTCGGCTCATTGGCCTTCGCCACACTCTGTCCAGATTCGATGGCATTTGACTTGAGTGTATGATTACTCAAGACCTTGCCGTTATGTTTAACCTGCCAGCTGGTGCCATTTGGCACGACGTGAAATACTTTTCTTGCCATAGTTTTAGTCCCCTATGTTAATGATTTGATACAATGGAGACGACGATAAGTCGTCATCTAGAATCTTCGCCACTACTTTACTTGTCGGTAACGGTGGCGATTATTTATTAGATCGTGCTTTTCGTAGCGGTGCACGTTGAGAGAGCGTACTTGCTGCTACGGTTCGCGTGGGCTTGCTTGTTTGCGGACTGCGGAGCAGTGAAGAGGCAACTTTTGCAACCTTCGGACTTGTTTTGCGTTGACCTGCCATGGTTTTCCTTTCCCCCGACAGGCTACCCCTCGTCGAGTTATGTATTTGTAATATCTAATTTATCAAATAGTAAAGTACTTGTCAACACTTTCTGAAAAGTCTAATATATCAATATGGAAAACAACGACCAGAAAAGATATGCAGAAATTGGAGCAAGAATAAAAGAGGCGAGGGAACTTGAGGGCCTAACCCAGCTTGAACTGGCAGAGAAGCTGCAATATAAATCGCCTACGGCAATATCGCTTATTGAAGCAGGTGAGAGACGAATCCAAATTAGTGACCTGGAGGTGGTGGCACGTACCCTACACAGAACCGTCGGTTATTTCATCAATGGCAGTACAGAGTCGGCTTCCCAGCCCAGTGTTCAAATTGCACTTCGGGCAGACAAGCAGCTTGACCAAGAGGATATTAATCGTATTGAGTCGTTCATTGATGCGTTAAAGATATCAAAAGGTAACGATGGACGACGACGTAGCGATAGCAAGTGAGCCAAAGTTCAAAGAGGCTAGGCACAAAGCCGCAGCTCTCTTGAGAGATGCCAAGATAAGTATTCCGCCTGTTTCCTTGAACGCAGTATATCAGTTGGCTCAAAAGGAATTCGGAGTTGTAATTGTCGAGGCCAATGAATCCGTCGTTGGCGTGGAACGTGATGCAATGCTTGTGAATAAAGACGGGCAACTCGTAATACTTTATAACAAGTCACGGCCAAGGGTTAGGCAAAGGTTTTCAGTTGCACACGAACTGGGACATCTCTATTTCGGTCACGTGCTAGGCAACTCAAGCCTTCATCACGGTTATAAAAATTATGATGAGCAGGAGGCGGATTGCTTTGCAGCATTTCTGTTGATGCCGCCTAATCTTTTACGCAATGACATTAAAAACAAGATCAAAGACGTTGATGAATTGGCTAAACGATACGGGGTTAGTAAAGATGCCTTGTGGATTCAAATTACCAACACGGGACTGCTGAATAAGCTGATATAAGATGACAAAGAAAAGCTCTAAGCGACAGGTTACTCGCAGGCAACACTGGCTACCAAGAGCCTCGTATCTATCGAACTTCATTAATAAAGACGGGAAAGTAACCGCCTACATGTTTGGTGAGGGCGACAGGGCGGATTTTCTAAAAACATCTGAGGTAAAGCATATAAAGCCTGAAAATGTGGGTCTCATGAAGAACCTATATGAGACCTCAGCGCTTCCGCCTAATACCATAGAAAATGTTTTGTCTGGCATAGAAGCTGCATATGGAAGAGTTCTTGAGGACAAAATCAAACAACATAAAATGCTTACAGAACGAGAGCATGAAATAGTTGCTAGGTCTGTCTCGACACTTGAGAATAGAACGCCAATGCAGCAAAAACACGTCAATAATTTTCTTGACAGGCTCAACCAAACTGGTCAGTCGTTATCGATGGCGCACGGGGCACCCGAAGCGGCGAAGGAATGGGCCACAAAGATTGAAAAAACAAAGGAATCGATGTTTGCGCAATGGATGGCGATCACGATAGAGGTGAATAAATGGAGCCCGCTGGACTTTTGTTTTTTGTCACCAGCCAGCTATGTAAGCGAAAAGTTTATTGGCTCAGACCATCCCGTAACACTCGTAGATATGACGGGCGATAATTCGTTCGTGGGTCTAAACCAATGGCATGAAACGGCAGAGTGTGTAGCTGTGTTAACACCCGATATTGCGATATTCGGTAATACGAGGGGCATCACTGGCTATAAGGAAGTTGACTATAACTTTTTGCGAGAAATAAATAATCGTATACTGAGACGAGCAGACAAGATGTTGATAACAGCAGAGCCCATTGGTGATAATGAGGCTGAAGCAATTGTGAGACGTATGCCACAGAGTCTCTTGCTCAATTATCTAAAATTGCCCGACAAAGGGCGCTCAGGGAGAATCATACGGAGCCAAAAGCGCAAGGAAAGGGTAGTAGCACTTAGGCATAAGATTGTATCCACTAGGCAAGGTTTGTTTCGAAGATTAAGGCCCCGTCGTAAGTCTCGCGACCAACTCGTCTGAGTAACCGCGTTTACCATGGTCCGTCGCTGGCATAGTCAGTTTTAGCTCGAAAGGCAATAGGGTTAGAACTTTAGTTTGCCGATTTCTAGTGTCATATATACATTTTAGCAAAAATTCGTTAAATTAACAGAGAAGAAACCATGGTTTATAATGGCACACAGGGAGATATTAGCATGGCAAAAAAGTTAAACATCCTTGCTCAGACATACAAGCAAGAGCTTGCAAAGGGCGATATCCAAAACGCTTATGCTGGGTTGGTTAAGTTCATGATGAAGCTTAGAAATTCTCTGTCGAAAAGTCTTGCAGATAGCTATACATTTGGCGGACTCTTACAGGGGTATATGGATTATACCTACATCTACTACACAAACGATTTTCTCAGAAGCAGAAAGTTGAAGATGGGATTGGTATTGAATCACGTTGATATGCGGTTTGAAGTCTGGCTGCTTGGGCAAACAGCACCTGTTCAAAAAACGTATTGGCAATACTTTAAAGATACAAGATGGAATGAAGGCAGAACACTCATGCCACAGTATTCAATACTGGAGTTTGTCATCGTCGCATCTCCAGACTTTGATGATTTAGAAGTTCTGTCAGGGGAAATTGAAGCGAAGCTACTAGAAGCTTCCGCCAAGATACAAGATGATGTTCGTTTGAGCGGTTTTAGATAAGTGGATGACTAGAAAATTCTGCTATAATAAGCACATGGATACAAAAACAAAACTTTCAACTATGTGGCTCGTCGTTATGCTTAATATGATTTTGGCTGACGTACTTTCTGCATTTCTAGCCATCCAAGATCCTAGCTTACTTAGCATACCAGGTGACGCGAAACAGATGATGGCGGTATCTGCCGTGGTTATTAATCTACCAATTTTGATGATTTACTTTTCGCGGACACTACCGTATAAACCCAATCGAATTGCGAACATACTGACAAGCATTTTGACGACGCTATTTATCGTTGGTGGCGGGAGCCTGCTTCCGCACTACCTCATTATTGCACTCATTGAAATCGTATTTTTGGCCGCTATCCTGGTGACTGCTGTTCGCTGGAAGAGGTCAAACGCATAGCACATAAAGAAGCGAGCGCTGTACTTACCACGGCACTATACATATAATAGACACATGAAAGCAAGTAACATTTGGTTCAAAAAACGCAGTCATGTTTGGCAACCGGTCAGCTGGCAAGGTTGGGTGACGGTGCTAGTGTTTTTAGCGATAGTAGTGGGCAATGCGAGCATTATGGCTTCGCAGCCGTATTCAAACGAATTACTGTGGCTGTATCTCAACACACTAGCATTCGCTGTCGTATCACTTCTGCTCGTAGGCTATTACAAGGCCCCAAAGGGATAGGACATGGCTGAGATAAAAACAAAAGTCACTGATGCCAGCGTTGAAGACTTTATTGGTAGTGTAGAAAATGAGCGCCGCCAGCGTGATGGTTTCGTGCTGCTCGATATGTATAAGCGCGTAACAAAGCTTGAGCCAAAAATGTGGGGGCCGTCTATCGTGGGGTTTGGTATGTATCACTACAAGTCCGAACGAAGTTCGCAGGAGGGTGACTGGCCACTGGCGGCGTTTTCGCCTCGCAAACAGAACCTCACGCTTTACGTATACCCAAACCATTTTCCTGATCTACTGAAAAAACTCGGCAAGCACAAAACGAGTGTTGGTTGTTTGTATATAAACAAGCTCGAAGATGTAGACGCGACAGTGCTTGAAGAACTAGTAGCGGCTAGTTATGCTTGGTCACAGAAAGAATTAGGAGGAAAATGATGACAACAAACCTTATCCCACGCTGGATATATGGCTATGCACTGTTTTTGACGGTGCTGAGTTTTGGTATGGCGTATGTGGGCTACTTACAACCAAGCATTGCATTTGGTGAGGCTAGTACCCCAGATGCAGAGACGGCGTTTTATGCCGCTCGCAACCTCGCTATTGGCGTCATGTTCGCAGTGGCACTGTACAAAAAATCAGTACCAATGCTTGGACTACTATTTGTTGGGAGATTTGTTGTGGAGCTCGCTGACCTTGGCGCAACGCTTGTATATAACTTAGTTGCCATGCATCCACTCGCAGTTATCGTCACGTGGTTGGTTGTATTCTTGCTGCCAGAGGCACTGGCGATAAAATACTTGTTCGGTAAGAAATAGCAAGCCGTCCAGACGTGGCTAGTTTCGGGTGAAGCCATATGAGTAGCCACGCTTGCCGCGGTCTGTCGATGGCATAGCCTGTTTTAGCTCGAAAGGTAATAGGGTTAAAAATTTTGTTTGCCGATAGATAAGCCCATAGCTGTCTATTATATAACAGAGGTAATATAATTAAAATCAGCTAGGATGATGAGATACGCTTCGATTGCCAGTGGCAGGTGAGCGGTGCTCGCTGGGGGTAATGGGTAGTAGTATGCTTGATAGTGTCAGTGCGATATAATGCGTAGCATGATACAGGTGGATGGCTGGGCGAAGCGGGTGATGGCCGGACTGGTGCTACTATGTGGCGCTACGCTGCTCGCTGTGCCGCATGTTATGGCAATCTCGAACTCAGGGCCCGACTCCGCGGAGTTTGGTGGTGCTAATGTGTCGTATTATCTTGCCGACACGGCTGACGTGACCGGCGCTACTAGCACAGGCATCCCGATCTATGTCGACAGCGCGCCAACCGGTAATATACCGGTAAACTTTTGGTGTGATGATCGACCGCGTGGAGTACAAGTGACGACAGCTGTCGCAGGCGCCTCGTCACCGTGGGTAATGTGCGCCAGTCGGTCGGGGGCAGTATCGGGCACATTTTGGGTGCCACCGGGGCAATTTAGTTACAATGCTGACAGTAAAAAACACAAAGCAATGATTCGTCTGTCACTTGTGAGCGACAGTGAGCGCCGTGGATTTCGGCTCAGCTTACCCCGGGGTGGCTATATTGGCTACTCAAGTGCTGATAACAGTGAGCGATTCGCCATACTGAATCAAGATCGCTGTGGGCAGGCAAATGATGATGGCTGCGGCAAGTACTTCACCTACACACTGCCATTTGCTGCGCCGTGTTCTACGGCAAGTGGCCAGGCCCAGATTATTGTGTATGACCCTGATAATGATGCGAGCGGTGAGACAAATGACGCGCAATATGATAGGAAAATGACTGCCTATGTGCAGGATATTGACACTGGTAGTATCCAGACGCTAGACATTTCAGCATCTGGCAATAATGTGACCGATACGCTGACGCTTGACCATGTCAAAGGCCATCGCTATCACTTTGTGCTTAAGGATGTGTATACCAACAATGTTATTCAGTTTAAGCTGCCATTTGATAGCATCAATGCAGCAAATCGTTGTGGCATTAATAATCTACTGCCGAGTACAAAAGTACAGGGAGCTCAGGTGGCAACCCTCAACATCGGTGAGGCGACAGTGCCTACGCAGCTAATACACAATGCGGCTGAGCGAGCGGACTATTCATCACGCTATGCGGCCTATCAATTTGTCATACCACGCGGTAAGAGCGTTGATCTTGCCACGATTTTTAATCAGACGGCAGGTGGCTACAAGTTTGCGCTCGCCAACTACGCAGATGCGGGCGAGGCCTGTACTGACTGGTTGCGCACACTGCCGGGTGCTGTGGGCAACGTAGTATGCCAGGCGCGCACATCGAACGGCTCACAGGCGTTTGCGGCCGGGGACACGTCGATTAATGATGGCGTAGCAATTCGTGCCAATAACTATGCGCTTGGGGATACAGTGTGTCGGATGGTGGCGGTGCGCTCTTTTGACTATCCAAATATGGATACGACATGGCGGCGCGTATCGTATCCGGCATGTGTGAAGATTGCTAAAAAACCACTTGTCACGATATGGGGGAATGACCTGCGCACGGGAAGCGCATACGCGACGATGCACAACGCAAATGCGGGTGCGAGCGGGGCAGTACTGACTTCTTCGACAGGTACGGTTGGCTCATGGGTTGAGTACGGGATTATCGCGCCAGGCAGTGTTGGTGCGCTCGCATCGGGCTCGGGGCTCAATCGGCTGGGTGCTTCGAGTAGCCAGCTCGAGTGGAGTAAACTGACGCTTGCGAACACTGGCCCAGAGATGGGAAAGTATGGAGTGGCCACAACGGTGGGTAGCTTACCGGATCTGCCACGATATTTTACAGATTTACACTCTGGCAGTATGACGAGGCTGAGCGGTGATCATACGTTTCATACTTTCGCGGCTGGCGTGTACTATGTAGATGGTAATGTGACGATTGGTCAGAATATTCGCATTCCCAATGCCACGCTTGGTAATGCGTCGGAGATCTCTCAAATGGTAATCATGGCTGCGGGGAATATCTCTATTGCGGAAAACGTGAGCCAAGTCGACGCATGGCTTGTTGCGCCACAGCACTTTGTCAACACCTGTGCAGGCCACGTATCAGATAGCCTGACGACACGTGACTGCGATAGGCAATTGGTAGTAAATGGGCCGATCGTCGCTAAGCAGTTATTACTACGACGTACCGCAGGGGATAGTATGACCCCAGCTGAAACGATTAATCTCCGGAGTGACGCCTATGTGTGGGCGCGTCAATTATCTGAACGTAGCGGCAGCTGGGTCACGAGGACAGTTACCGAACTTCCTCCCCGCTATTAGAGTAGCGCAATAAGTAGTCGACTGGTATAATACCGAGTAGATAACCACAAGAGTTTTAAGAGAGGGTCAGCGATGTCATATAAAAAGTCAGCAGGATTTAGTAAAGCAAATGTTGTCGTACTGTTACTGGTTGGCTTGTTGGTTGCGGCAGCGGCGGGAGCATACTTTCTGGGCTATGTATATGCCGGTGTCAAGGTACCCTCACAACGTGCCCAGCTCGTCTCAAATGTTTGCGATCAGCGGATTGTTGACACCTACAACAGTGCTTTTAATGATATCGCCACGCAACCCGCCAAGCTTGCTGATCTTGAAAAGACCATCACAAGCCGGGGTGACTACGACAAAGATTCAACCTGTGTGTATATTCTTGCGCAGAAAAGTTTGAGTAGCGGTAACACGATTGCCGCGGGCAAGTTCTTGTCTCTCCTGAAGGCAAATGTGGCCCGCGGTGCATATGTGAATAGTAATCTTCGCGGTGTTGCGAGCGTTGAACAGCTTGAGATATCAATTACCGTATACCAGGCGGGTAGTGTGAATACACCCCAGGGTGAGGGATAGGAAGAATGAATAAGCATCGGCTGTTTATTGCGGCCCTAGTGATGCTCGGCATTGTCGTGTGTGCGGCCGTGCCGTCTTTGCCGGCATATGCCGATAATCGCTCACCCTCTAATACAGCCGAGCAAAATGCGTATAATTTGTGTTACTGGGGTACCGGTACGAAATATGGTGCGCGTGGGGCAATATGGTTCACTAACAGCGGCAGCTACTATAACGATTCGGTCAATGTGTCGAGTGATGCGCAGTCTGTCTCTGTCGCGATTCGTGGGTCAGTGTACGGCTGTAAGTACGGTAGCCCGGGTGATATTTATGCAACGAACGTCGCACCGAATGCACCGAATGCCGCGCTGCTTTCGGGGCTTAGTAGCACCACCCTTTATAGGGGTGCACTACCGAAGCCGGCCGCAACAAACTGGACGTCACAGGGCGGAGAGATCTCGGCCACCCTCGATATCAGTTCGATCCCATTGAATAACACCCCAAGCCCAGTTACGACCACACTCCAGGTCGGACTCTATCGGTGTTTTTATCAGAATGGCATACAGGGAGCCTGCTATGACGAGACGATCAATGTGTATGTCACACGCGCTGGCAAGGCAAATACCTGGACGTCATCGGCAAGCTCTGTAGTTAAAGCAACTCGTACCGATGGCACCAGCGCGAGTGGTACGTCAATTGATGCGTTTCCGGGTGATAAATTGGACTGGAGTCACGGTATCACTATCAGCAACTTTACTTCTGGCGCGCCCGCCCAAAACATGTGGGATAGTGTACAGCGTACCAATGGATGGGGAGGGACCACTGGTGTTGATCAGCCCAAGCCGTTCAGCGGCAATACGTCATGGAGTGTCGCTGATCCGTTTGGAATTTACACGGTAACAGCGTCGGACATTGGCAAGCGACTATGTAAACGGTTGCTTTGGCAGCCTGCATCATATAACGACGGCTCTCTCCATGCCACCAGTGAAGCATGTGTACAGATACGCTCTGACTATAATTACGAGCCCTATGCGAGCTTCACAGACGGCAGTAAGCGCACGACGGCATCGATTGGAGATACGATTGATACTACCAGCACGATCTACCGAAATGGTAATAGTCCCGAAACGGCCACCGAATGGGGTGTCTACGAATTCGTTGTACGCAAAAATGATATATTGCCAAACTTTACCTCACAGTTCAATCGGGTGGGGTCGCATGGCAATTATGCGCAGGTGAGCTATGGCGACACGCAGACTGCATGTAGCTGGCTGTCCACTGCGTATGCACAGGTTAAATCAGCCGATTGCGCTGTAGCCAAACTATTAGACGGCAGCAATGCAACAGGTACAGATATGATACTGCTCGACAAAACGATCTCAACCAGGCCGATCGATACATCAAGTCGTTCGATCGGTGATAAGATATGTCGCGTGGTTGCCGTGCGTCACTACGATTATGCAACAAGCGCACTGGCCAATACAATGCGTCGTCTCTCAGACCCGGTATGTGTGTTGATTGGCCAAAAGCCACTGGTTCAGGTATGGGGTAATGACCTTCGAGCTGGTTCTGGCACGCTGCCCAGTGACGGGGTACTCTCCGCTATCAGCTCGGGCATTCTGTCAATCAACGCGGGTGGTACATTGAAAACATACGGGTCTTGGGGAGAGTATTCTGTGTTTGCGCCGCATGATGTTCTTGGTATCGCATCAGGGTCGGGGCTCAATACGGCCGGTGCGGTGGCCGCTCCCACGACGTGGAGCAAGCTAACCTTTTCCAACAATAGTGCGGCACTTGGCCATTTCGGGTCTGCTGTACAAATGGGCACTATTCCAAATATTAAGGCGTATTTCACAGCGTACGGAGTCCCGAACGGCGTGACTCGTGCTGACGTGAGCAATGTTACGCTGACCTCTTCTGACTACATCCCGAACCATGTTGTGTATGCAACCGGCACGGTGACGATCAACTCTTCACTAAATGCACCGAATAACGACATTCTCACTGGTGCTGCAGGTGTGGGCCAAATGGTGATTATTGCAAATAACATTCGAATTTCAGAAAGTGTAAAAAATATTGATGCGTGGTTGATTGCACCCGGCGGTATTATCGATACTTGCTACGAGCATAGCGGAAATCTGACAGTTAATGACTGCAAGGACGATCTTCGTGTTACGGGACCTGTTGTAGCGAGCCAGCTGTTCATGAAACGAACCTCTGGTACTGCTGGTGCACCGGCCGAAGTGTTTGATCTACGAAGTGATAGCTATATATGGGCGCACCGTATCTCTGTCGCCAACGGTAGCTGGAAGACCAAGAGCATTACTGAGCTGCCCCCCCGCTATTAAACTGCTGAAAACACTTGCCAATGTGCGTACCGCTTATGTATACTTAAGAGCAGTATGAGTATGTTGAAGGGGATGGGCGATTTCTTTGCACTGGACATTGGCACCAATGCAATTCGTGTAGTGCAACTCAAGAAGGCCGGAAGTGGCTGGGTGCTTGACCATTACGGCTATGCGCCGGTTGACAGCAAATTGACCAGTAGTGACTCCGAAGAGGCTCGTCGGAAAGTTTCGGAAGTGATTATGACAGCTGTTGGACAGAGTGGCATCAAGACCAAAAATGTCGTAATCGGCTTGCCATCGAGCAAGACGTTTACAACGATCATCGATGTGCCAATGTCGAGTGAGTCAGAGCTACGGTCAACTATGAAGTACCAGATTGATCAATACATCCCGATGGCGGTAGATGAAGCAAAAGTCGACTGGGCACTCCTTGGCGTATCGCTCCGAGCCCAGAACCAGCAGGAAGTACTACTGTCGAGTGTCGCAAAGGTTTATAGCGAGGAACGACTTGAAATGGTTGAGGCACTTGGACTCAATGTTATTGCCGCTGAACCCGACCCCATTGCTATGGTGCGTGCGTTGACAACACCGGGCTCGCAGGGCGCAGTAGTACAGCTCGACATGGGTGAGAACTCAACAGATATCGCAATTGTCTATGGTGATGCACCGCGTCTGATTCGCACGATTCCAACGGGTATCAGTTCATTTGTAAAAGCAACCGTATCGAACCTGAACGTGCAGGACGATCAGGCAAGGCAGTTTATTCTAAAGTTTGGTCTCGCACCAGATAGGCTTGAGGGCCAGGTGTTGCGTGCGCTCGAAACGACATTAGAGAACTTTGCTGGTGAGATTATCAAGTCAATCAAGTTCTTTGAAACACGCTACCCCAGTGTAGTTACCGAAGGCGTACTACTTGCTGGTTTTGCTTCGGCCATACCTCAGTTTGATAACTATCTTGCCGGCAAAGTAGGCAAGCAGGTGCATGTCGCAAACCCGTGGCAGAGTATCCAGATGACTGAGAGTGATCAGAAGCAGCTGGGACCTGTCGCAACTGAGTTCGCGACGGTGATTGGACTTGCCAAAAGGGGTATTGGGCAATGATCGAGATCAACCTCATCCCTGACGTAAAACAGGAATTTATTCGTGCCCAAAAGATGCGAGCAACCGCCATTACACTGTCAATCGTGGTGGGCATTATTGCCGGTGGAGTAGTCGCGTTATTGGCGGCTTTCCTAGGGGGTCAGGCCATTACCGAGTCGGTGATGCGAGATAATATCAAAAAAGACTTCACGACATTTAGCTCAATCGAAAACATAGACAATGTTCTCACTATCCAGAACCAGCTATCGCAGATTTCTGACATCCACCAGAAGAAATCGGTAGATTCACGTATTTTTGATGTTTTGGTGGCGATCAACCCCGTGGCGCCGAACAATATCAAAATATCGAATGTTCGACTTAATCCAAGTGAAAACAGCCTCACGATTGAGGGTTCTGCGGCTAGTGGCTACCCAGCGACTGAAACATTTCGTAAAACGATTCTTAACACAAAGCTTGAGAGTGGTGAGGGTGATTCACTGACGACAACTTCACTTACTGACAATGTGGTTATGGGTGAGACAAGCTATGGTGAAGGAGCGAACGGCGGGAAAGTACTACGCTTCTCGCTCTCGTTTACGTTCCCCAAGGGGTTGTTTGACAACACGTTGAAGTCGATCAAGGTCATTACGCCAACAGATAAGATCGATGTCACCGACTCGCGCACGCGAGTACCAGACTCACTATTCAGCCAACAGGCCAAAGATATTACGGAGGGCAACTAGGATGGCGACACCACAAGCAGGCATGAAGAAGCGTCAGATCATCGCCAACTCTAATCGCACGATGTTTATATGGGTTGCTGCGATGTCGGCCGTGTTGGGTGTATGTTTAGTGCTCTCGGTATTTCTTATCCAGCATATCACCTACAAGATGAAGGTGCTTGGCAAGCTTACCGAAACATCTTCAGTAGTCAAGGCGAACATTAGCAGTGCAGATGAGCTAGTAAAGAATGTTCGTGTTTATGAGTCTGATGATGCACTTAACTCAGTTAAGGCGCGGCCGGACGACAAAGCGCTTCAGGTGGTGCTCGATGCGCTCCCCGCTGATCCAAATGCGCTCGCGCTGGGTTCATCGTTGCAACAGAACCTGCTTGCTGGTGCATCTGGTGTTGTGGTTGAGTCGCTCAACGTGCAGCCGGTGAGCGAAGAGGCGGCTAGCGGTGAGCTGGGTACGATACCTTTTGTGGTAACGGTGTCGGCGCATGACGCGAATAGTTTGAAAGATATGCTAACGCGTATGGAGCGCTCGATTCGTACGATTGATATCGACACGATGATGATTGAAAAAACTGATGAGAAATACACTATGACACTCAACGCGCATGCCTACTATTTGCCCGGTATCCAAGTGCAGCTTAAAGACGAGATAGTACCAGTGAAGGATACCAAAAAGAAAGCGAGCAAGTCATGAAAAAGAGTGATATCGCAATGATTATACTAATCGCCAGCATGACGGCACTGATCGCATTTCTGATTGGGAACCAGATACCAGGACTCAAGCTTGATGAGAAGGGGGTAAAAACTCCTGTTACTATCAAGGTTAAGTCCGACGTCGTTGCGCCAAGCAAAGAAGTATTCAATAAAGACGCTATTAATCCTACGGTTCAGACAGTTATCGGTGGGTCTGGCGCTACCAACTAGGAGCTACTATGGCGCTGATGACTGATGACATCCAGCAGAAGCTCATCACTCTCCTGCAGGAGGAGGGGCTCGTCAGTGCTGATGCGCTGGCATCAGCGGCTGATGAATCAGCGAAGAGTAATAAACCGCTACTGAGTATCCTAACCGAAACATCAGTGATTGATAACGAACTACTCACTCATGCTATCGCCCAGGTGTCTGGAGTGCCGTATGTCAATCTGACTAGTACGATTGTCGACCAGGCTATCTTGTCGCTATTGCCTTCAGATATCGCGGAGCGCTTCATGGCAGTGCCACTTGCTGATGTGCAAAATCGTCTTGCGGTGGCAATGATCGATGCGAACAATGTCCAGGCAGTTGATTACCTTGCGAACCGTATTCAACGTCCGCTCAAGGTATTTATGGCATCGGAGGCAGGTGTCCGTCACGTACTGGATCAGTACAAAACAGACCTCTCGAGCGTAGACGTTGCCGCACAGGCATCGCAAAATGAGGCTGACAGTGAGTCGGGTGGTGACATTAAGACAATCGTGCAGGATTCGCCGATTAGTCGAGCTCTCAGCACCATACTGGAATACGCTGTGAAGAGTCGGGCGAGTGACATCCATATTGAGCCACTTGAAAAGGCGCTCAAAATTCGTTGTCGTATCGACGGTGTGTTACGGGAGGTGATGCAGCTACCAAAAAGCATAGAACCAGCACTGATTAGCCGAATAAAAATTTTATCCAATCTCAAGATTGATGAACACCGCGTACCCCAGGATGGCCAGTTCGCTGTTAAAGTGGGCAATAAGGAGGTTGACCTTCGTATTGCGATTAGCCCTGTTGTTTGGGGCGAGCAATGTGTTATTCGTTTGCTTGATAAAACTGGCAACTCATTTAACCTGGAAGAAATGGGCTATGCGGGACGCGCGCTTCGTACAATCCGTAAAGGACTGAAGCGTCCTAACGGTATGCTTCTTACCTCGGGGCCAACTGGTAGTGGTAAGTCGACCAGTCTCTATGCGCTCATCAAGGAGATTAAAAACGACAGCATCAATATCGTCACGCTTGAGGATCCGGTTGAATACAAAATGGACGGTGTGAATCAGATTCAGGTGAATGCTGAGGTTGGACTAACGTTTGCATCGGGGCTACGGTCGATTCTGCGACAAGACCCGAATGTCGTCATGGTGGGTGAGATGCGCGATGCCGAAACTGCAAATCTCGGCGTGCAGGCAGCGCTCACGGGACACCTCGTGTTTAGTACACTTCATACCAACAGCGCTGCAGGGGTGTTGCCACGTCTACTCGACATGGACATCGAGCCATTCTTGATAGCGAGTACCGTGAACACTATTATTGGTCAGCGGCTTGTGCGCCGAGTCGGCCAAAAGCGTGATGCATACTGGTCAAGCCCACTAGAAACCAAGAGTATTCTCGATAATGTTGGCCATTTGTTGCCGAAAACCAAAGAGGACGTCGCGCGTGTATCGGCCGACCTTGGCTACATGGACTTGCCACTAGCGGGTCAAACAGCTTATACTTTAGTCAAGGGTCATGATACGCCCTCGACGCCACATGGTTACAATGGGCGCGCGGGACTCTATGAGGTGATGGATGTCACTGAGGAGATTCAGCAGCTTATTATCGGCCGTTCAACTAGTGCCGAGATTCAGCGCAAAGCAATCGAGCAGGGTATGATTACCATGAGACAAGACGGCTATCTAAAGGCTTTGCAGGGTATTACAACGCTCGAAGAAGTAAATCGCGTGACATCGGATATCGCATAAAAGGGAGAGGCAATGCAAAATCAAGAACTACGAATCGAAATCCTGCTCGAAGAAGTTGTAAAAAAGCGAGCGAGCGACCTGCACATACAAGTTGGTTTACCCCCAATGCTACGCGTTGATGGCTCGCTTATACCTATAGCTGGCTTCAATCCACTCGATGAGCAGCAGGTCGAGAGTCTTATTTTTGCGATTCTTGACCAAGATCAGCAACAGATATTGCTAAAAGACAAGGAATTTGACTTTAGCTTTGCATTTGGTGTACTAGGGCGCTTTCGTGTCAATGCTTTCCACGAGCGTGGTAATCTTGCCGCTGCACTCCGACTTATCCCTAATGAGATTAAGTCAGTCACTGAGCTTGGCATGCCACAAGTAGTGATGTCATTTGCTGACTATCCCCGTGGTCTAGTGTTGGTAACTGGCCCGACGGGTAGTGGTAAATCAACCACCCTCGCAGCATTGGTCGACAAGATCAACACTGAGAAGTCGCAGCATATTATTACGATTGAAGATCCGATCGAGTTCACTCATAAGTCAAAAAAGTCCGTTGTCGTACAGCGCGAGGTTCACTACGATACCTACTCGTTTTCTGCGGCACTTCGTAGTTCGCTTCGTCAGGATCCAGATGTAGTACTGATTGGTGAGATGCGCGACCTCGAAACTATCAGTGCAGCGATTACGATTGCTGAAACGGGGCACTTGGTATTTGCGACGCTCCACACCAACAGTGCGGCGCAAAGTATCGATCGTATGATTGACGTATTTCCACCTCACCAGCAGCCCCAGATCCGCTCTCAGCTTGCGAATATCCTTATGGCAATTTGTTCTCAGCGACTTGTGCCAGCCATTGGAGGTGGGCGTGTCGTGGCTGCAGAGGTGTTGATTGCAAATCCGGCTGTTCGCAATGTGATTCGTGAAGGTAAGAGCCACCAGCTTGATGCGATTATCCAGACCGGTGCCGACCAGGGAATGCAGACTATGGATCGTACACTCGTGAGCCTTGTGCAGAGCGGTACTGTTACCTATGATCAGGCGCGTGAATTTGCGGTTGATCTGACTGAGTTCGAAAGGCTGATGAGGGGATAGCGCGTGAAGAAGTTTAACTACGAAGCTCGTGACAAAGCAAGCAGCAGTGTCGTGAAGTCTATGGTGCAAGCCGATAGTGAATCGGCCGCTGCGAAGGTTTTGATTGAGCAGGGCCTCATGCCACTCGATATCAAGGAAATCGACGAGAATGGCTCAGTACTCGCCAAGCTTTCAGGCCGTATTACCACAAAAGATAAGATCATATTTCTTCGGCAGCTCTCGACCTTGATCGGAGCGGGCTTGCCGCTGTCGCAGAGTATGCGCACAGTACTTGAACAGACATCAAACAAGCAGATGCAACGCGTTGTCGAGGAAGTGATTGCTGACGTAGAGGGCGGACATACCCTGAGTGACGCATTTGGGAAGCATCCAGATGTATTTGATAAAATTGTGCTTGCACTGGTGGCTGCCGGTGAGGCTTCAGGCACGCTGGATGAGGCGCTGAAGCGTGTTGCGACACAGAAAGAAAAAGACGCGGCAATGATGGGGAAGATCCGTGGAGCAATGGTTTATCCTGGTATCGTGCTACTGGTGATCGTCGGTGTGATGACATTTATGCTGGTTGCGGTTGTACCTCAGGTGGCCAAGCTCTACGATGATATGCATAAATCCCTTCCGTTTCTTACAGCGGTCATGATTGCGGTTGCTAACTTTATCATTAACTTCTGGTGGCTAACACTGATTGTGATCGGCATCGCTGCCTACTTTACTGTGCAATATCTCAAAACTGATAGCGGTATTAAATTTAAAGATACACTCAAGCTAAACTTGCCAATTTTTAGCGGGATGTTTCGAAAACTATATATGGCCCGCTTTACGCGTACGGGCCAGACTCTACTTGCGACTGGGGTGGCAATGCTCGACATGCTCAGGATTAGCAGTGAGAGTACCAATAACACCATCATTTCTGCTGGTATCATGCGTGCTGCCGAAAAAGTAAAGGGCGGTAAGGCGCTGAGTATCGCACTACAGCCAGAAGACTACATCTTGCCCATGGTGCCTCAGATGATAAAAATCGGTGAGCAATCTGGCAAAATTGATGAAATGATGGGTAAAACCGCTCAGGTGTTTGAAGATGAGCTTGACGAGGAGATCAAGGCAATTTCGACGGCTATTGAGCCTGTACTGATGGTTGTGTTGGCTGTTTTTGCGGGAGGTATGGTTGGTGCCATTCTGTTCCCAATCTATAGCCTAGTGGGAGGAATTAACTAAAAGCCTAGACACGTACGAACCATATACGGTATCATAGTACTCAAGGTAATAAGCTCTAAGAGGGAAGGTGGAATATTACTACGATGAGCAAACAAGAGTTGAAGCAAAAGGGATTTACGATCATCGAGGTCGTGTTGGTGCTGGCGATTGCCGCGCTAATTTTCTTGATGGTATTTATTGCACTGCCAGCACTGCAGCGCAGTCAACGAGATACTGCGCGAAAGAATGATGTTAGCATTGTGTCAGGAGCCGTTTCATCATGGCAGGGTAATAACCGTGCAACATCTGCATGGCCAACTGGCACACAGTTGCAAGAGTATGCAACAAGCGTATCAGGTAATACAACTGACATTGCTGTTGCCGCTGCGATCACAGCAGACAATACAGAGGTGACTGCCGCTGATGCAACAGTGACTGTGTATCCAAAAGCAAAGTGTGATGTTGTGTCGGCATCTGGTAAGGTAACGCTTGATAAAGGCTCTACCCGGCAGTATGCAACGGTTACCATGCTTGAGTCTGGTAACGGTACCGGCTACTGTCTCGACGCATAGGCGCGACCGTACGAATCATAGCAAAACCTCTGCTGTTATGGCGGAGGTTTTGCTATGATAGTGAGTATGAGTAATATGCTTATTGTTGGCGGACTGGGGTATCTGGGTGCGGCACTCGGTAGTTTTGTGGGTGCCCAGGTGTGGCGGCTGCGCGCTAGACAGCTGCAGGAAGATGCGGCACAGGGTGAACGAGTCAATAAAGCCGAGGTCGCCAGACTGCATGGTTTGATTCGGCCCGTTCTAGTGGATCGCTCAGAATGCCTACATTGTCACCATGAGCTTATGTGGTATGATCTGCTGCCGATTGTGAGCTGGCTCACGCTCGGTGGAAGGTGCCGGTATTGTCACAAGCAGATAGGTGCTACGGAACTACTAGTCGAGATTGGCCTTGCGGCCGTGTTCATCGTTTCTTATCTCTCCTGGCCGTTTGGTACGGGAACTCTATTTGGAGTGGCGAGCCTGGCACTCTGGCTCATAGCCTGTGTGCTGATGGCGGTCCTATTTATCTACGATGCAAAGTGGTTCTTATTGCCACTATCAGTCAACGTTTCACTTATCTTGGTAGCATTTATCTTTGCTGTACTGCGTTTTGCTGCACAAGGAGTGGATATGTCATCGATACTATCGATAGTAGCTGCTGTTGGGTTCATGGCTGGTCTCTATTATGTTTTCTCACTCTTTGGCTGGGTTGGCTTGGGGGATAGCATCCTTGGCGTCGGTCTCGCGCTGCTGCTTGGCAAATGGGAGTTGGCATTTCTCGGACTTTTCATAGCGAACTTACTTGGATGCATGATGCTGGTGCCACTTGCACTACGGGGTAAGCTGCATCGCAACGCCCATATCCCGTTTGGCCCGTTTCTCATTCTTGGTACCGTGATCTCTTTACTTTGGGGTGGAGAGATAATTACCATTGTTTTTGCGTGGAGTGACACGCTTCTCAATCTGCTTATGGTATAATCAGCTACAGATATGGGCATCAGAGTCGCCAGGGGGTTTTCGATTATTGAGGTGATACTATTTCTCGGTATTACCGGGTTGGTGATGGCCGTACTTCTGGCGGGTGTCGGTACTGCACTGAACAGAGAGCGCTATCATGACGCTGTCAACTCTTTCCAGGACTACCTACAAGGACAGTATAATCTAGTTGCGAATGTGAATAATTCTCGAGAAAGTACTACCATCTGTAAAGACGGCAAAATTATTGTTGATGGAACCGCAGACGCCGGGAGGGGCACGAGTGACTGTACGATTGTCGGCAGGGTGCTTTATAGTACTACAGACGGGCGTAGCGTCAATTCAGCACAAGTTTATGCGACAGTGGATGCAGCGACGCTCAGTGGTGACGATGATGCCCAGGTGCTTCGTGACGCCAAGCTGGCTGCAAGCCCCGAAGTAGAAAATTTCGTCATCGGCTGGTCAACGGAACTTGTGCCACAGGGCGGCTCGTCACCGCTGGCATTTAGTATATTGATTGTACGAACACCTACCAACGGACAGATCCATACGTATGTACTGGGTGAGGCCGACAAAGATCCTACCGATATTGTTGGTAGCATAGCAGCTGCACCGGGCTTTCGGATATGCGTGAGCAATCC
>DBNP01000013.1:0-2895 GCA_002299795.1 Candidatus Saccharibacteria bacterium UBA669
CCCAGCCAAGTAAATTCCCGTAGGTATCTGTATCTACGGGAATTTACTTTGTTCGGTGTAGAGATTCGAAACCACGAATGCATAGCATGAGGGGGTGAGAAGCAAAAGTCTTTGCTCCGCAAGGCGACGTCACAAATGAGCTATGCTCATTTGCCTGACTCGCGGGGTCGCGGAACGTGACCAAATCCCTCCACCCCAGCCAAGGTAATAGCTCCGTAGACTTCAGTGTTTGCGGAGCTATTATTTATGCGGGAGTTATTGTGCTTGAGCTTGCGGAAACAAAGTAGCCCGTCCACAATAGCAACAATGAAACAACACAGCGAAGTTCTACCAACCCACGTCATAGACCAGGCAATGGTAATGGCGTGCAATCTAGCAACCTACAGTCGTGACCCATCGTCACAAACGGGTGCGGTAATAGTAAGCCTCGCGGGTGAGGTGATTGGAACCGGCTACAACGATCTCTCTACCGGCATCGATGACATACCCGAAAACTGGCAACGGCCACGCAAATATAAGCTGGTTGAGCACGCCGAGCGCAGCGCGCTTTACCAAGCGGCCCGCCTGGGCAGGCAGACGCTCGGTGCGGTTATGGTATCGCCATGGATTGGCTGTACTGACTGCGATCGTGGCGTCGTAGCTGCTGGTGTTCAGGAGATTGTTCGCATTCCTATCAACTTTGGCACCGACCATTGGAGTGAGGATATCGCGCTTGGTGACGACATCATGCGTGCGGCCGGCGTGAAGATCATTGAATTACCGTTCGAGCATCTTACACTACCAGCCCTACGGCGCAACGGCGTCTTAGTTGACCCGCGCGCACACATCTAGAGACATAGGAGCTCCTACTGGCAGTATGACACGCGTGAAAAAGTGTTATATACTGACGCTATGAAGAAAACCATGAGCGGATTCACGATTATGGAGCTCGTGATCGTCATTATCGTCATTGGCATATTGATGGCGATTACTCTTGTGACCTACAATGGTGCCCAGGACCGAGCAAAAAACGCTCAGACATTAAGCGCCGTTGACCAGTGGCTGAAGGCACTGGAGATATACCGAGCGCGCAATGGATCATTCCCCGCAATGAACAGCTGCCTCGGCGCAAACTATCTGTACACTGTCAGTGGCGCAGGCGCCAGTGGCGTTGGCCAGTGTCGCCAAGACAATGCCACTACTGGAGTTGTTGACAGCGCAGCCTTTGACGCGCTGCTTGTGAAATATCTATCTGGCAACCCAACACCAGCCATGACCACGACAATTGTCACGAGCCCCAACTTTTGGTATCGCGGGGCCTACTACTACGTCACCGGCGGCAATTCCCGCATCGATTTCACGCTAACCGCAGCAGCTGGTGGCTGCCCAGCAAAAATCGGCGGTGATGTTGCGCTTTCTAATGGTGGGTACCAAGGAACAAATCGTAACTACATGTGCTCCTACGTCATCGGCCCGACCACCGGCTACTAGTTCTAGTGATGTAGCATTTTTTTGAGACGCTTTGCGTGAGCGATATACGCCTCGAGTTGTACCATGGAGGGATGGTGTCGCGGTGACTGAGCTGCTAGCTGCTCATACAGGGTGGCCGGGCGTCGGTAGGCGAGCTTGGGAATACTATAGACGCCTATGTCATATAGTTGGCGTACATGAGCCTGGGTGATGTCTGCCACGCGGCACAGATCGGCCATATGCACGAGCTCTTCGAGCTGGCTGAGATCAAGGTGCGCAGTATCTGCAAGATGCATGCGCTCGGTGGCCGTCGCACTGCGCTCAAGGAGTTGTCCGGTGGTGTGGATCCCCTGTGTATGTAACTGCTCAATGTGGTGCGACGTAATACCTTCAAGTTCTGCAACGTTGACCATATACTACCGTCTCCTTGTTTACAATAATTATTATACTCCTAACCACGAGCGAATACTCAATACTTTTCACCGCTTATGGTTATGGTGTATACTGCAAAGTAGTATGAATAATAATGAAAAACACTCTATGGGCCAGTATTTGCGCGCTGTCAATTATTTAACTGCTGCGCAGATTTTTTTAGCAGATAATCACCTCATGAAACGTCCGATCGGTTTTGACGACGTCAAAAGCCGCCTCCTCGGCCACTGGGGCAGTGGGCCGGGCATCAATTTTGCCTACGCGCACCTCAGCCGATTTGCCAAAAAATACGATCACGATATGATGTTCGTGCTTGGGCCAGGACACGGTTTTCCCGCCCTACAGGCAAACTTATTCCTGGAAGGCACACTGACACACGTCGATCCTTCACTTCAGGTCAACCTCGACGGCATCAGGCGCCTCTGCCGAGAGTTTAGCTGGCCGTATGGCTACCCAAGCCATTCCAATCCAGAAACACCAGGGGTCATTCTAGAAGGTGGTGAGCTCGGCTACGCCCTGAGCACTAGCTACGGCGCCATCCTCGACAACCCTGGGCTCATCGTAGCGTGTCTCGTGGGCGACGGTGAGGCCGAGACTGGCCCAACCGCCGGCGCATGGCATCTTAATAAGCTTGTTAACCCCCGAAAAGACGGAGCAGTATTGCCAATCCTTCACCTGAACGGCTACAAGATCTCACAACCGACGATATTCGGCCGGATGAGCAACTACGAGCTCATGACACTCTTTAGCGGCTACGGCTATGAGCCACGCATTGTTGATACCACCGATTGTACCGATGGCGAAGCGCACGATCGCATGGCCACAGCACTCGACTGGGCACATGAGACCATCCAAGAACTGCGCGCAACATCCGATACCGTCTGTCCTCGCATGCCAATGATCATTATGCGCACACTCAAAGGCTGGACGGGCGTCAAAAGCCTACCAAATGGCGATAAAATTGAGGGCAACTGCCTAGCGCACCAAGTAGTGCTCAACGAAGCAAAAACCGAC
>DBNP01000013.1:2952-15070 GCA_002299795.1 Candidatus Saccharibacteria bacterium UBA669
GGTCCGTCTGTCTACTCACAGTTAAAGCTACCGTCAGTGGAGCAGTTTGCAGAGGATGCAACAGTACCTGGCACAATGGGAAGCAGCAGTATGCGACGCACCGGCCTGTACCTCGAAGAGGTATTTAGGCTCAACGCGGATACCAAAAATTTCCGCATGATGAGCCCAGACGAGACCTACTCCAACAAGCTCGACGACATCTTCAAAGCAACGAGCCGCAGCTGGCAGTGGCCAATTATGGAATGGGACAAAGACCTTTCGCAGGATGGCCGCGTGATGGAAATGCTCTCGGAGCACAACATGCAGGGTCTCATGCAGGGCTACGTGCTGACCGGTCGTCACGCGATGTTCGCTAGCTATGAAGCGTTTCTGCAAGTTGTCAGTAGTATGGTTGACCAGTACGCCAAGTTTCTCACTCAAAGCCGCGGCGTTGAGTGGCGTGGTACGATTCCGAGCATCAACTATATTTTGACGAGTAGCGGTTGGCGGCAAGACCACAACGGCTTTAGCCACCAGAACCCTGGGTTCATCGATGACCTGTTGCGACGCCAGAGCAATTTTTCGGATGTTTATTTCCCAGCCGACGGCAACTGTACGCTCGTGGCACTTGAAAGAATGTTGACTAGTGTCCGGCAGATCAACGCCATCGTAGCCGGCAAAACTGTTGAACCACGCTGGCTAACGCCAGATAAAGCTCGCCAGCAAATGGATTCAGGGCTGATGGTATGGGATTTTGCGAGTGATGAGAATCCTAATATTATCATGGCCGCCTGTGGTGACTATCCAACCAAAGAAACAATGGCCGCAATCGACATTATCAAGCGTGAACGACCCGAAGTTCGTATCCGCTGTGTCAATGTCAGTAGCCTCACCACCATGGGATTTGGCACGCTCAACAACACGGCTGATCAAAAAATGTTTGACCACATATTTACTGAGGACAAGCCAGTGATATTCAACTTCCACGGCTACCCACAAACAGTCAAAAGCGTACTGTTTAACTATGCAGTCGACAGCACGCGCTTCGACGTACGAGGCTACAAAGAAATCGGTAGCACGACAACGCCATTTGATATGCACGTCCGCAACGAAACGAGTCGCTATGACCTCGCGATTGCCGCGTTCCAACAGCTGGGTCACGATGGAGTCATTCCGTTTGAAGAGGCCGAGCATCTTGCCGCCAAATATCGTCATAAGATCAGCGAGAACACTGACTACATCAAAGCAAATGGTATCGACATTCCCGAGCTTGATGCCTGGGTCTGGCCAGCTGCACGCGAGCTTGAGCGAGTCAAGGAAGAGGAGTGGCGCGGCCAAACTAATTAGCCATGTCGCTCACCCTTGTCGCAAACCCCGGAAGCTCGTCGCGTAAATATGCGCTGTACGATGATGGGCCGGATTTGCGCGCCACGCTTCATTTTGAGATCGAGAACGATCAGCTTGTTTGCACCCTGGCAGAAGCCAGCGAAGGACAACGTCGTATTGACCTCGACTTCGATAAGCTACACGATGCCACCGCGCATGTAGAGCAACTTTTTATGCGCGAGCATTTACTGCAAGACAGCGAGCACATCGACCACGTAGGGCTACGCATCGTCGCACCGAGCAGCTACTTCATGAGCGACCACATCATGACCGACGAGGCCGTAGGCAAGCTGGAAGCCCTTTATGATCTTGCTCCACTCCACATTGCAGCCACACTCGATGAGCTGAAATTTCTACGCCAATCACTGCCAAATGCGACGATCGTGGGCGTTTCAGACAGCGCATTTCACGCTACCAAGCCACCGTATGCCTGGAACTATGGGATAGCGATTCACGACAGCGATCGACTTGATATCAAGCGATTTGGATACCACGGACTGTCCGTTGCTGCCGCGATCAACACCCTTTGGAGCAGCGGCAAATTACCGCCCAAGGTGATTGTGTGTCATCTCGGTAGCGGCTCGAGCATTACTGGTGTATTCCATGGCAGAAGCATTGATACCACTATGGGCTATACCCCTCTTGACGGAGTTATGATGGCAACACGCAGCGGCAGTATTGACGCGGGAGCAGTACGCGCCCTGAAAAAGGGTCTCGAGATGAATGATGATCAACTCGAAGACTACCTACACACGAAGAGCGGCCTTCTTGGCGTGGCCGGTAGCAACGATGTGCGCGCACTGATCGACAGGGAAGCTGACGGTGACCATATGGCTCACCTGGCGCTTACAACACTCGTCCATACCATTCATAAAGCAATCGGTAGTATGATCATCGCCATGAACGGCTGCGATCTTCTGGTGTTTACTGGCACGATCGGTGAGCGCTCAGCCGTCCTGCGCAAGCGCATCGTTGCACACCTCGAGTGTATGGATTTTATCCTCGACGGCGAGCTCAACGAGGCATGTGCTGAGCCATCGAGGCTGACGAGTCTTGCCCAAGCTGCCAAATCTCGACCGATCGTCGTCATTCCCGCAAATGAATCACTCGAAATTGCTCGACACGTTGCCGACATGACGAAGTAGCTAGCGAGCGGTAGTTAGCTGATCTAGTGGTTGCTTTTTTATGTTAATTATGTTATAAAGGTTGTGATGATACTGATCTGCAGTATCCGCACCTGAAAGGAGGCGGCAATGACCGCCCTGACCACGAAGACACCCACCACGCTGCTTGTCGATAGAGCTGCGCTTGTCGAACGTTGCGAAGCACTGGTGAAGAGAATCCCCTCGCCTGGATACTTTAGCGAGCACATTGGAACAGTGGCAGTAGTCCTGAGCGCGCTCGAGGCAAGCATCGCTCGCATCGACCGCGAGATCGCCAGCCTCGGCGGCATCCAGGACGCCCCGTCGCCGCAGGATACGCCCGAGTGGCCCGTGTCAGAGACGGCGACCGCAGCATCACGCGGCTTGTCCTGTGGCTGCGCCAATGAGCTGTGCTGTACTCACCTTGATGCATAAGCAGCACACACCGCCCAACCCCACCAGTGGGGGAGGGCGGCTTTTAATAACACGTGCACGTGACACCCAGTATCCCCCACAAGTGTGCTACAATACGTGCTAGATTAGCGTAAACGGAACACACAATGGCAAACCCCTACACCTGGCTCCATGACCTTGTTGGCAACCATCAGCAGCACAAGCAAGCCACACTACACGAAAAAAACCTCCAGCATGCCCAAAAGCACTATGGAAAGTTTGGGCGGTTTGTCCGCGTGCTCGGCCCTGGTGTTGTGACTGGTGCGGCCGATGATGACCCAAGCGGCATCGCCACCTATAGCCAGGCGGGCGCCATCTATGGCTATGGACTACTGTGGTTATTTCCAATTATGTATCCGCTGCTGCTTGCAGTGCAGGAGAGCTGTGCGCGCATAGGTGCCGTGACGGGCGACGGGCTAGCCGCAATCCTGAAGCGTCATTACAGCAAGAAGGTGCTGCTATCGGCAGTCTTGCTCGTTGTAGTAGCTAATACGGTCAACATTGGTGCCGATCTTGCCGCAATGGCAGCAACCACGCAGCTGCTCATACCGAACGTACCGCTAAGCTTTTTTGCCATCTTTTTTGCCGTTATCTGCATCGTCATGCAGGTGACCGTGCCCTACAAGCAATATGCCAAGATTTTGAAATGGCTAGCAGTTGCGCTTTTTGCCTATCCCATCACAGCATTCCTCGTCGGGCAGCCTTGGGGTGAGGTGCTCTCAAATACCCTGTGGCCACAGATGGCGATCAACAAAGAGACTATCTATATCATAGTAGGAATACTCGGTACGACAATCAGCCCATATCTATTTTTCTGGAACACCAGCGAGGTAGTCGAGGACGAGGTAGAAACGCATCGCATTGCCGCATCGTCAGGCAAGGGTACTCCGCGAATTAGCAAGGCATTTATCAGAAGTATCCGGATTGACAATGCGGTTGGCATGTCGCTGGCCTCTATTTCGGCGTGGTTCATTGTGATTGCCTGTGCCTCAGTTCTGCACGCCAATGGTATCACCAAAATCGATACTGCCGCTGATGCTGCGGCGGCACTTGAACCACTCGTCAGCGGCTTCCCAAATGCGGGGCTTGTCGCAAAACTATTGTTCTCAGTAGGAATCATCGGCATTGGGCTCCTTGCCGTACCGGTACTCGCAGGCTCGTCGTCATACGCCATCAGTGAGGCGCTCGGGATTCGAGAAGGGTACTACCGCAAATTTAGCAAAGCACATGGCTTTTATGGCATCATCGCCCTTGCAACCATCGCTGGTCTGATCATCAATTTTATCGGCATCGATCCAATCCAAGCGCTCATCTTTACGGCCGTATTCAACGCGGTCGCAAGCGTACCACTCCTCTACATGATATGGCGCGTCGGCAACAACCGCGAAGTGATGGGCGAATACCGCAATGGCCGGCTTAGTAATGTCGGCGTGCTCACGGCCTTTGCTGTAATGACGATCGCCACCATCGTACTGTTCTACTCGTTCCTATAGCGGTCACGCTATCGTCACCGTTTATCATATATTTGTGATATTTTTCACAAGCAATGGAATCTATCGGGCTTATGATAAGTGTATTACATTAAGCAATCCTCGGGAGGGTACAATGATTAAAAAAATAATGCTGTCAGCCATCACATCACTAGTAGTAATGGTCGGCATGGTCGTCGGCTTCACGCCGTCTGCAAGTGCAGCCGTAGCGCCATATTATTACACCACCTCTACCAGAACTGGTGCGTTCGTGCCCGGAAATCTATATGTGACCTGGAAGTGTGATGGGAGCACCAACAAAGTTCTCTCGCGATCCTGGTCAGAAAATATACCTTATGGCCAGGTAGTTTCAACCTCTTACAAGGCTGGGAATGGCATGTGCTGGGGCACTGGCTACGTGACCTTTACAATATCCGAGCTTGGTGTAACCTATCAGGCATCGGTATTTGCTGCAAGAAGCTTCTAGCTGTCAGCTAGTACCATCGTCACGAAACAGCACCCCCGCAAAGGTGCTGTTTTATTTGTGCTACAATACCGTATGATGAAGAAAGACCAAACCACCAGCGTTGAAATACAAACCGTCATTAGTGGCGGGCAGAGTATTGGCACGCTGTCGAGTGGCAAAAAGGCGATGGTCTGGAATGGACTTCCTGGAGAAACAGTGACCTTTCGTGTCACTAAACAAAAATCATCATACGTCGAAGGTGTCGTTGAAACGGTTGAGAGTGCCAGCACTGAGCGCCGAGAGCCGCTAGACCCTGACAGCTACCTGAGCACGAGCCCGTGGCAAATGATGTCGTTTGAAGCGGAGCAGCACTACAAGGCAGCGCTCATCGAGGAGGCATTCGAGCTGCACAGTATCCATCTGCCGAATCCCATCGAAATATACTCAGACGGTACCACCACGCACTATCGCAATAAAGTTGAGTTTAGTTGGTATGGCGACAACGATCCTGACAGCGGTGAAGCAACGCTCGATCTCGCATTTTTCAGACGCGGTAGCAAAGGCAAAATACCGATCGAAAGCTGCAGCTTACTGCCCGACAGTATGATGGAGCTTGCCCGAGCTGTGCGCGACCTCCTGCGCACAAAACAGGTTGAAGCACGCTCACTAAAAACACTGCTTATTCGCTGCAACCGGGCAGGGGAGTGTGTATGGCAACTGTATCTAAAGGACAACCTACCAGAACTTATCACAGCTGACGAAGCGGCCCGCTTACCAGCGAATGGTGGTGAGCTTATTTACAGCGATCCTCGGAGCCCTGCTAGTCGCATCACCGCGCGCCTTGCAGCATTCGGCACCATCATCCTCTCCGACACTATCTTAGACATTCCATTCCACTATGCGACAGAGGGATTTTTCCAAATTAATCTACCGGTGTACGAGCAGGCACTCCGCGATATGCAGCCCTGGGTGACCGCTGGCCATGTCGTCGACCTGTATAGTGGCGTTGGGACAATCGGGCTGACGATCGGTGGCGACCAGGTGACACTCGTTGAGATAAATGAGGATGCCGTAAGGGAAATGCAGCGTAACATCACCGCGCTGGGGCGCGGCGACACCGCCACTGCTGTCCTAGCACCAACCGAAAAGGCGCTCGACTACATCACGAGCGACCACCTTATTATTGTCGATCCACCACGCGCCGGGCTTCACCAAGATGTCATTGCGCGCATTCTTGAGGCCCAGCCAGAAAGAATTATTTATCTGAGCTGCAACCCTGTGACACAAGCCCGCGATACGTCCATGCTGGCCGCACACTACGCCGTACGCTACCACAGGGGCTACAACTTCTTCCCGCGGACGCCGCATATTGAGCATCTGGTTATTCTCGATAGAAAACACTTGCATTACTGCAAAGCTCTTTGCTATAATGGCGTTATGGTACGTAAATTAGGCAGGGGTTTTACTCTTGTAGAGGTGTCTGTGGTTGTGGCAATCATCGCGGCACTTGCTTCAATTACGGTGGTTTCATTTACTCAGGCGCAGCGGCAAGCGCGCGACAAAAGCAGGGAGGCGAGCGCAAATATATTTGCCAGCGCCCTCGAAAAATACTATGTCACAAATGGCGAGTACCCAGGCTGCAGTAAAATGGCGCTCAGCGCTAGTACTGTCACCTCACAATATCTTATTGGCGTAGACAAGGCGCTTCTCCGTGCTCCACTAGACACGGGCATGGACGACAACTCGATTACATGCGGCGATGCAGCTCTTGCCACGAGTGATATCTACGCGTATGTCGGCGAAACGAGCTCTACCTGTGCGACCGGCGACTCTTGTTTACAGTTCACCCTAAAATGGCGACAAGAAGCAGATAATCAAATTCGCACCATAGCAAGCGAACACAAAACACAGATCGCTACGTCTGGTTCAATCACCGTCTCTGCAAGTCCAACCGGAACGACCACTGGATCGGCACTATGGACAAATACGCCAAATGCCATCTCATATACGCTTCAATACAGCACCAATAGCAGCTTCACCACCTTTACCACAGCGACCTATACAACCACGTCCGCGACACTCACCGGCTTGACTCAGGGCACCACCTACTGGGTACGTGTTCGTGCAAATGCGGCCAACTCTACCGGCAGCTGGTCAAACTCGGCAAGCATGACAACGACAGCTATTGCTGCACCGTCTCTTACTGCGACCGTCCAGTCATCAACGCAAATTGGCCTTTCTTGGACCACAGTAGCGGGGGCATCAAGCTATAATGTTCAGTACTCAGACAACAACGCATCCTGGACTACTATCGCGGCCGCAACGCCAGCCACTTCTTTTACGCATACTGGTCGTCCACAGGGTGACTGGCACTACTACCGAGTGCAGGCTATTGTCTCGGGCGTACCTGGCAACTGGGGTATGGCGAGTAGCTTGACCACGATTGATAAGCCAGCCGCATTCACTATCACTCTCGCGCGCACGACCTGGAACTGGTGGGCCAATGATGCCACGCAGGCGATATGTCCGGCCGGCACTACTCGTTCATGGGACTGGTACTACTACTCAAATATCCGCGGGTCGGTATTCTGGGCAAGTGGCACAAGCTATGGCGTCGTCAATTTCAATACAATGTGGGACGAATCGGTCACCACCAATGGCTTTGCCCGATGTATTACAGCCGACACCACTAGTGCGTTTACGCAGGGCTCGCCCAACCAATCATTCTCAATGCCCTCGACCTATGCGACTCTTGAGACAGGTGGCCCGTCCCAGCCACTCTGGCGCAGCATGCACTGGGTTGCCTACTGCCCGACACTTACCACCGGATGGGATTTCCATCTATGGACGTCACCCGCTGTTGCCATCGATTTCTGGACAAAAACAAACGACGGCTGGTACGACAAGGAGAGCATCGCATGGGGCAATGGCAACAGCTGGCTACAGACTCAGTGTTATGGACCGTGGGGCAACCTGGTCATTGAGCGAAGCGCAAACTATGGGACTGGCTGCATGCCGCCAACCACCCTTTCCATATGTTCTTCACGATCACCATATTAAAGGAGTATAGGGCACATGAAACATAAATATCTCATCATCGCGTCAATTGCACTCATTATCGGCCTCTCTTCGCTGACTTATTACGTAATGGGCCAACTAAAGCAACAGGCAACCCCAAACAAGCAGACGTCCGAGCAACTTAACACCATCAAAGACTTCGATAAGCTGGTCGATGCATATTTAAAGCTAGGGAAAGAGCTTAGCGGGTATGACGCAGCAAGTAGCTCATATCCGATTGAGTCTAGTTACGCATTCAAACCCACTAATGAAACATACCGCGTCAGAGTTGGTCTTGGGCAAATAGGTGGATATGTCAAAAAGGACAAAACAGACAAAAACCTGCAAGATATCGTCAGCAAGACAACTAAACTATTTACCGATAAAGGATTCAAGCAAACCAGTCTTACCGAGCCGTCTGGCAAGAACTCTCAACTATTCGATAGTTCGAATGTCCTCTGTAAGCTTGTTGTCGTTGACTACCTGAAAGATGCAGCCTCGTATTCTGCCGTATTCTGCTCAAACAAAGACGAAAAGGGCCTCCTAGCGACCGAGGCAAAGGAAGTGGCGAACTTGCTTGCTAAGTGCGGCGACAAGGACAAGCTAGTGCTATCCGACACGACCGTACAGCGGCTCTTGGTCAGCGAGGGTGATAAAAGTCTTACAAAGCTAACATTCGTCTACAACGGAAAGCTGCCTTCAACTGCCTACTTTGCTACCGCAGCGGGTAAGACCGAGTATCTCGGGTCGGTATATCACGGCTCTTCCGATAGCGAAACCCCCATTGAGCTACCATCGGGCATCACAAAAGCAGCTGCCGACACTGCGACATACGGCGACTTTCTAAAGCGACAGTTCAAGCTCTAGGCGAGAGCATACCCCCATGCAAACCACTCAACGATCCCACCATCTAGGCGCCGGCGCCCAATGGGCAAAGCGCCATTTTCAACGAACAGGCTTCACCCTCCTTGAGCTAGCAATCATGATGGCGGCACTTGTCGTACTTATCACCATGGTCGTCACCACATTTACGCAAGTTCAGCTGCACGGAAGAGACAAAAAACGATATGGGGATATCAGCATATTGCACCATGAGCTCGAGGACTACTACAATACCCACGGTGAGTATCCCGGTGGGTGTCCCGACACTCAAGCGCCCGCTGTTTCGCCATCATGCTGGCTTACAACGACCACAGACATTGTACTTCCCAGTATTGATGCGAGCACGAGTCTAGGAAATATCCGAGCAGTCCTACCAGGCATACCCGATGGATGGGGCGACCCGAATACCCCTGGTAATGCAGATAGCTCGCCCGTCACCAGCCCAGACGACCTCAAACCCCTCTTGTCACGTGATCTTACGCAACTACCCCGGCGATACCTCTACATCGGCGCGACAGCGGCTGGAAACATCAGCTTGGCACGCCTGTCATACACCAGCCTGCCGTGTACCTTTGTGACTGCCGCCTCGGCCGACTCACCAACAAACTACCTGATAGGATACTATAGTGAAACCAAGAAAAAATGGGTACTTCTCCACGGACAACACGGTGAGAAATGGCAAATTCAAGGCTGTACTGATGGTGTAGAGTATGTACTCGATGAGCTATAGTTTAGCTTGTTTTTATACGTCGGTATGTCAGCTTGGCTGAGGGTCGCCAACCACCACGCGCGTCGCTATCTGCCTGGTAAATGGTGCCGTCGATAATTTCACGCACAAGCAGTAGCGCTGGCGAGTAGGGAGCAAGTGTTCGATAAAAAACAATGTCCGATTCATGTATATCCTTGCGCCCCGGGAATACTGTGCGAAATTTCTCACGACCAATTTCATCGAAATAATTAGCGTGGCCCTTTGGCGGGAAAAACAGTTCGGGTTTCAGGCCCATGCGAACGGTAATTTTCTTCACATCGCTCAGTGTGAGTTTTGTGGGGCCATAGATATAGCAATACAGTTGCTTTTTGCCAGACAGAAACACGGTCGCTCTAGCTGATTGACCGACACTGATGTCTCGTACGATAACCTTATCGATATCAAGTGATACGCCAAATTGTTCTTTCGCAAGCTTTTCGATTGCAAAATCATCAAAAATATCACTATTATTCATGCGCGAAGTATAGCATGGAGTAGTGCTGTTTAGCAAAAATGACAGAGGTACTATGCATAGATTACCGGTTTCTCTGTATAATACATAGTAGTGAATACTTTTAAGCAACGATACGCTCAGCTTAACCACGCACAGCGCCAGGCAGTCGATACGATTGACGGCCCGCTACTCGTGATCGCGGGCCCAGGCACCGGAAAAACTGAGTTGCTCAGCATGCGAGCGGCCAATATCCTGCGGCAGACCGATACGCTTCCACAAAATATCCTATGTCTGACCTTTACCGACAGCGGTGCGAGTGCTATGCGCGAACGACTATCGACTATCATCGGCCCGGACGCATACAAGGTTGCCATCCATACCTTCCATAGCTTTGGTACCGAGATCATCAACCAATATGGTGAATATTTTTACCATGGCGCAGCTTTTAAGCCGGCCGATGAGCTCACGAGCTACGAGATTCTACGGGGGATATTTGACGAACTCGACTACACCAGCCCGCTAGCGAGCAAAATGAATGGTGAATATACTCATTTGCGTGACGTCATGACCGTCATTAGCGAGCTAAAGCGCAGTGGGCTTGCCAGCGATGAACTACTCGCGGTACTAAGTGCCAATGACAGTGTACTCGATGCGATTGAGCATGAGCTAGCGCAACTATTTGCTGCTCGGCCAAGCACCACCATGCTTGCACAGCTTGTGCCGCTCGCAAGTAAAGTCGCACAACTGCCCACACAGAGCCCCTCTCCCGCCTATACGCCACTGCAGCATACGCTTTCGCTTAGTATGGCACATGCGTTCGATGAGGCGGTGGCAAATAACAGCACCAAGCCGATTACTGCTTGGCGCGACACGTGGCTTGAGAAAAACGAGCAGGGGAGCTATGTCTTTAAAAACCGCAAACGTCAGGCGAAGCTTCGAGTAGTAAGCCATATTTACTATACGTACCTCACTCGCATGGAACAGGCTGGTCTGTATGATTTTGACGATATGATACTTGGCGTTATCCATGGCCTTGAGACACAGCCCGATCTTCGGTTCAACCTCCAAGAAAAATATCAGTACATCATGGTTGATGAGTTCCAGGATACCAACCTTGCGCAGCTACGCGTACTATTCAACTTGACGAATAGCCCCGTATATGAGGGCCGGCCAAACATTATGGCCGTCGGTGATGACGACCAGGCAATCTATAGTTTTCAGGGTGCGGAAGTCAACAATATCCATCGTTTTCGTGAAGAATACCCCGAGATGCAGCTTGTGGTCTTGACCGACAATTACCGTTCAGCCGAGCCTATCCTCGCCCATAGCCGGGAAGTCATCCTGCAGGGTCAGCAACGTCTCGAAGTAACAATGAGCGCTCTTGGTCTTAATAAGCAACTTACTGTTCATGCAACACACCGACCAAATGGCGTCACACTCCATGAGTTTAGTACGGCGATCGACGAACGGGCTTGGATCGCAAGCGATATTGCGGCACGTATTGCCGAGGGGCAACAGCCGTCCACGATCGCCGTCCTAGCCCGCCGGCACAGTGAGCTAATGAGTCTTTTGCCGTACATGTACACGAAAGAAATTGCGACAAACTATGAACGTCGCGACAATATACTTGATATTGAAGTTGTGCAGGCAATTGAGCTGCTTGCGCACATCGCCCTTCATCTCCACGCGGGCGAGCTCGATATTGCCGACAGCCTCCTGCCAGAACTTCTCGCTCATCCTGCTTTTGCGACAAGCCCCGAGGCCGTCTGGCGCATTAGTCTCGCAAGTTATCGCAACCACCTCACCTGGCTCGAAATTATGGCAACAACTCCTGAGTTTATCCCGCTTCAGGAATGGCTAGTGCAACTTGCAGCTGATGTGCCCCATATGCCACTGGAGCAAATTCTCGACACCATCATTGGTACACCACAGGAGGTGCTTGGCGACGATGCCGCTCTGTATGTGTCACCACTCTACCAGCACTACTTCGGCCAAGAACGGCTCGTTGCAGAGCCGGAGCGCTATCTTGTCGCACTCGAGGCACTGCGCACAATTCGCTCCCATGTCCGTGAATATCAGCCA
>DBNP01000053.1:0-230 GCA_002299795.1 Candidatus Saccharibacteria bacterium UBA669
CTCAACCCAGATGGTAGTCTTGCGAGCGCACCACGAGCGCCACCCGCAAGTGTCTCAATTGTTGATGCAGCGCCAAATTCACTAACAAACTCCACCAAAGGTACGTCGAGCTGTGACGGCTCTCTCACCGGTGGGGCGGGGTGGATCATCTGTCCGGTCACCAACTTTCTCGCTAATCGTATGGACGATATTCATCGTATCCTCACTAGCTTCCTCGAGGTACGCCCAGT
>DBNP01000053.1:272-11726 GCA_002299795.1 Candidatus Saccharibacteria bacterium UBA669
TTTAGCAACTACAACCTCAAGCGCATGCTACCCAGGCTGATTATCGGCGCCATCCTCGTCAATACATCGTTCTGGATTGCTGCACTCGGTGTCGACCTGTCAAACGTGCTGGGATATTCGGTATATGACCTCATGATGGGCATTCAGCGTAGTCTTTCGGGAGCGAGTCAGTACAACACCACTGTCCCAACCTGGCAGGTTATCAGCGCCTATGTGCTCTCGGCTGGCGGGGCAGCGGTGGGGCTTTCAGCGGCCGTGATCGCCGCTGGCGGATTTGGCGCCGCCCTCACGCTGCTTATCCCTACCATCCTCATGGTATTCCTTGGTGCTCTTGCGGCCGTCGCCATACTCGCGGCACGTCAGGCTATTATCACCGTTTGTATCATCGTCGCACCGCTGGCGTTTGTCGCCTATGTGCTGCCTAGTACCGAAAAATACTTCGAGAAGTGGAAAGATCTCATGATGACGATGCTATTGATGTTCCCACTCTTTTCACTCGTTTTCGCTGGTGCGCAGCTGGCTGGTCTCGCTATCATCCAAAACGCGACCTCAATCATACAAATCATCATCGGCATGGCAGTCCAGGTTGCGCCAGTGGTAATTACACCGATGCTTATCAAGTTTAGTGGATCACTGCTTGGCAAAGTTGCCGGCATGATCAACAACCCCAACCGTGGATTGGTCGATCGTACTCGTAATTGGTCGAAGGACCGTGCTGCTCTGCACGCCGCTCGTGTACGCGCCGGGCAAGAGCGTAGCCGGGTGTTCAATCGCAACCCTGTTAACCGCGCCGTCCGTAGCCGCGATATGTCTCGCCGCCGCCGCGAAGCACTGAAGTCTGCCTACGAAGCACAGACTGCAAACGACTTTACCGAGCGCGATAACCGCCGCTACCGCAACAGCGAGCAAAGTATCGAGGCGATGAACCGCCGCAACGCCGTACGCAAGCAGCAGATAGAAAACAACTTTGGACGCACAGCAGTCGCGCAGCGACTTGAGTTTGATAAGCGTATTGCCGATACAGACAAGCAGCACGTCGAAAATGAATTTAATGCATCACACCACGGTCACAGCGCCGACCGTGCTCGCCGGGTGGCCGAACGCGATAAACATCGTATCGAAAGTGAGCATGAGACCTCCTGGAACAACGCGGTGCGCACTACGCCAACTCTACTACGCGGCGAATTAGAAATGAAAGCAGCGGCCGTAAAAGCAGAGGCCGCCAAGACCAAACTTGAGAAACTCCACGCCGAAGTGGCCGCACAAGGCGATGGTACGGAGTATTTGGTTAACCTCAAGGGTGTTAGTACTCCGGAGCATCAGGCAATCCTCCGTATCGCGCGTGAAACTAAAACCGATACTAATGAACATACCTACGCCGCCATGGCAAAAGGCATGGCTGAACGCAAGGCCAAAGAGCTTATTGCTAAAGATCTTAGTGAAGTATCGAAAGGCACTAAAACGATTGAGGTCGAAGGCGTGGCAATTCATAAGTATGCGGCCGGCATTATGGGCCAATCAGGAGAGCTGGCCGTGCTTGCCAAGGCAAAGACCGACAGCTCGAGTGCACTTGTTGACGACATTAAAAATATCAAAAGTACTATGGACTACCTAGAGTCTACTAGTCCGTTCGAGTTGCTCAAAATGTTCAAGCAGAAAGATGCTACTCTCGAGCAGCGCGTGGCATATGCTACGGTCATGGTTGAGCGCGGCGGCCCAGGAAACGTTGCTATTCGTCAGGCGATGGATTTCCTTGATAGTGAGTTTGCTGGCAACCCAGAGGCGGACCATTTACAGTACTTCAAGGAGTTGGTCGCCAGTATGGCACCTGGCGCAATGAAGGCAGGCAAGGACATGGAGTTCTGGCTCACCAACTCTCGTGATAGCAGCACCAACCAGATTCGGAGTCTTAAAGACCTCTCAAATGACCTCAAAACATGGAATGCTCTACAGGTTGAAGCATTTGCGGGTATGAACATGATGTCACAGCTCAAGGCACTACGCACCGTAGCGAGGAGTGGTAATGTCAAGATGTATGACCAAATGATCGCTGATATCAAGCTCGACTCCGCAAGCTACGCTAATCTCAAGCCGGGCGTTAAAGAAGCGATGGAGGAATCCGCGACATCAAGCTACTGGGATGATGCGAACGTCAAGGCGCGTGCTGGCAACCCCGCTGGCTTTGACTTCGACAATCCGTGGTAGTATTGACAAATATAAGCATATGGTGTATAATGAAGCTATAACCATACTTGTGTAGTAAATTACAAAGGAGAATACATAGTCATTATGGTAACACGTGATCCTAAACCACGAACCGGAAACTTCAGCCGACGAGGCTTTCTAGAACTAGGGGCAAAACTAGGACTTGTGGCCGCCCTTGGCGGTGGTCTCGCTGCCTGTAATGCTGGCGAGCAGGGCCCGACCCCAGCTCCAACCACTAGTTCAGCCGACATCACACCCGGCACAACGCCAACAGCGAGCGCAACCGAAACGACGAAAGATGCGTTTCCAGCATCGCCAGACAACCTATCTAAGGGCCGTCAGTATAGTGAACTAAGTCCCGAGCAAAAATCGCTGATCGATCGACTTGATGCGATGACGCTTGACGAATTTATGAAGCAAGACCCGTTTGACCAAGACAAATATGGTCAGCTTGTGATTGACACGTATCATGACTACGGCATGAAGCGCATTCAGGAAAGTCTCGCCAATACGACGGAGATCCAGGTTATCCCAATATTCGAAGCGACCCCCCTGTCGGAGACCAACAAGCCAAATCGTATTCTCTACCAACTAGAGATAAACCAAGGGATTATTAACTGGTCTCTCACCGCCGCGGGCAGCTCTGTACCTATAGCATCGCGCCGCCCGGCAGCCGAGAAAGCGCTTGCGTCACTCTATAAGATTAATGGCAGTTCATTCAACGCCGCCCTCAAAGACAGTAGGAACATCACTGATCTAGAGCAGGCTGATGGATTTGTAGCATCAGCTGCAACAAATTTCAAACAGACAACCAGCCCCACAGGCGCTCCACGAGTTACTCTTGATCGGGTATATAATGGGAAAAATAGCTACACATTTGATTACTACAGCTCTCCAGACGCATCTGGCAAGTTACGTCCGCACTGGATCGTTGTCAGCGAGTAGGCAACCTGCAACACATAAAAATTATCAAATAGTGCCCCCATGGGGGCACTATTTCTTGTACGGCATCGCACGCCAATGTATAGTATAAGCATGAGTCGTATCAGAAGGTTTAGTCTTGGGTTAATGGCGGCGGTTGTCGTGGCGTCGACTTTCTCGACCATCGTCCCCCAAGCGAATGTATCCGCCTTGTCTTTCAGCGGTGCAACCTCGCCATCGGATTTAGCAAGAGCATACTTGTATGGCACCTGGGTCAAGGCTTGTATCAGTAAAAATCTTGGTCATAACTTTGATGGTGTGGGCATTAATGAGGGTGGGTGGACATCTGATAGTTCTGATTCAACCGGTATGATCGGCGTGCAGTCATACGCCTGCAAGGATGTGTCTGCTATGACCGAGGGAATGAAGGGCGTTGGTGTCCCATGGGGTAACGGCAAGGAGCGAATAGAGGCCCTTTGTAAAATGGGGGTTACACGCGTCCAACCGGGCGGGCGAACTACTCAACTCCCTTGTTATGGGCCTGATGCAGAAACCGGTAAAGATTCAATCGAAGTTGTTGCCGACTGGAATATCGGACCATCAGTGCCTGATGGATTTGTGCGCTATGTCAACACCACTGCTGGTGGTGATATCTTCTCACCTAGCGCGCTCATTAAATACTTCTTCTACTACGACATCGTGTTCAAGCGTCAGTGCGATATATCACCCGATACAGGCAGCGTGGGGGCAACTAATGTCACAACTATCCCGGAAATCCAGGCAGACGGGACATTCAAAGATGCTACTTACAAGTATGATGGAAATGCAAAAATTAAGATCCCCTATGGAGCTATAAATACCCTTGGACTCGGGGATGGCTCGGGCACCGAAATACAGTGCTATAAAATGGGGGACAAGCTACGAGCACTATCAAAAGATCCTGCAGTAGCACGTGAGTGGCTTGCAAAGTATTCGCCGGGTCATGATGGCGTACCAGGTACCTGCGATGAATATGCAAAATACCACACAGTAGACGGGGTAGACACGACAGCTATCTGCGTAGAAGGCTATCGGAATAAATCCGATCCGACCTACTGTTCGGTCCATTACCCGCCCGGCCAGACTGATTCCCAAATAACTGCAATGAAGCCCAAAAGTGATGCCTGTGAGTACGGCGCAAAGGTCGCAACAGCTGAAAGTGGTGTCACGGTCATTGATACTTCTGGGGCAAAAACCCCGGACTCAAAATCAACCTGCGGTATCACCGGTGTCGGCTGGATTGTCTGTCCCGTCATGACCTTTCTTGCTGATGTCATGGACAACACGTTCAAGTTTCTTGCCGATAGCTTTTTGTCTACCGACCCCGAGGTGTTCAAGATCGGTAGTCCCACCCAAAAGGCCTGGTCGATATTCCTGAGCTACGCCAACGTCGCGTTTGTTATTGTATTTATGATCATCATTTACTCGCAGATTACGAGTGCAGGCATTGGTAATTACGGTATCAAGAAGATGTTACCTCGGCTGATCGTTAGCGCCATACTGGTCAATATCTCATACTACATATGCCAGGCAGCAATCGACCTGAGTAATGTGCTTGGGTATAGCATTCTCAATCTATTCAGCACGGTGACTGATTCGGTGCCAAAGGCTGCTACTGCGGGGACTATTGACTGGAGCAGTAATATAGCCAAGATACTGATGGTAGGGGCCGGCGCCGGACTACTAATTGCCCTTGGAGGTAGCTTCCTTATCGCGGCATTACTTGCTGCTGCGATGATCGTACTAATACTACTCGCTCGAAAAGCGTTCCTTATACTACTTGTTGTGCTTGCCCCTCTGGCCTTTGTCGCATACCTACTGCCCAATACCGAGAGTCTATTCACCCGATGGCGTAAGATGTTCACATCTTTGTTGATGGTATTTCCAATCATTGCACTTGTGTTTGGCGCGAGCAAACTTGCCGCCGCTATTATTTCATCATCAGACCCGACCAATATGGTTACTCAGTTGATGGGGCTTAGCATCACGGTCATACCGCTATTTGTTGTCATCCCATTACTCAAGGCGGCCGTTGCAGCCGTCCCGGTAATTGGTGGCAAGCTCCAGGGAATGAGCAACAAGGCTACCGGTAGGGCAAGCAGCGCAGGAAAGAAGGGTATGAACGATCGCTACACAAACTCGACACTTGGAAGATTGAACAAATACCGTGCTGGCGAAGCATCGAAGCGTAGTGCGCTTATCCAGGCTGGTGCATACAAAGGAAGGGCGGCAAATCCCCTCAACTGGTCACGAAATATAAGATCTGGTGCTAATAGTCGATTTAACAAATCAGGGCTAAGTGGTGGCTTTGGCGACAAAACCGCGGCAGCGGGTGCTGCAGCTGCAAGCAAAATCGAGCAAGAAGAGGTCGACAACGAGGTGACACGGATGGGAAAAGGGTTTTCTGGCCCAGGCTCAGAGCTTAAAGAAGCCACAGAAGCATACGACAAAGCGCTCCATTCGGGCGACGTCGTACGAGCACGAGCAGCTCAAAAGATATTGCTTAGCAAGGGTTCTGCTGGGGTACAGGCTATCCGCGATGTTGTTGGCGGCAAGAAAGATAATAGCGGTAATGTCATATACGGCGGCACTAGTGGTGTTAGTAATAACGCCGTATCCTACGCGCGAAGCGATCTCGCGTCGGCTGGTATAAAGGGCAAGGATGCTGGTCTAAATGCCTGGAGCTATGACAGCCAGAACCGCTCCTTGTCTGACCACGACTCAAGTGCAGGTACTTACAGTGGGCTTACTGATAGCGAGCTGGCTGGTCAGAGTGCGGATGTATTGAGAGCCGCAGTGGCTGCCGGTCATGTTGACAAGGCGCGCCGAGATGCTATGCTCAACAACCAAACCATTGAAGCTCAGTTATCAGAAGATAAAAAGGCAATACTACGCTAGTATTATAGGTAATTATCATGGCAGTCTATAAAGTAGCTCAAGACGTCGAAGCCGACGACAAACTCATCGGACCGTTTAGCTTTCGCCAGTTTGTGTACCTCATCATTGTTGCGCTTTCGATAGCGATCGCGTGGGGACTGGGTCGAATCTTTGTGGGGCTCGCTATTATACCGATGCCGATCATCATATTTTTCGGTGCACTCGCACTCCCACTACGCAAAGACCAGCCAATGGAAATATATATGGCCGCCATCGTGTCGTTCTACCTCAAACCGCGCCGCAGGCTATGGATACCGGATGGTATTGAGTCACTTGTTGAGATTACTGCGCCAAAGGTAGTAGAGGTGCATCGCACCAAAGACATTAGCCAGACCGAAGCTGAGCGCCGGCTTGGCTACCTTGCCGACATTGCCGACACGCAGGGCTGGGCCGTTCGTCATGCCGCAATGCCCACAAGTGGGAACTCTATGGTCACTGATGCGTTTTTTGCTGCCCAGCAGACCGAAGATGTACTAGACGAAAGCGGCGGCCTTGCTTCATCTATCGATAGCCTGATGAGCCAAGCTGATGCGCGCCGCAAGCAGGATATGCTCAACCGTATGAGAAATCCAGCACCAGTCGCACAGCCAGTCGTTGCGGCAGTTGTTGACCCTATGGCGGCGCAGCCCGTTCCACAGACAAACGCGATGAGTGACCCTATGGCAGCACAGTACACGACAAGCTTTAGCTCACCGGTCGCGCAGCTGCCAACCGCAGAGGACATTGCGGCGCTCCAGTACAACCCTTATCCTACCGAGATACATCAAATGGTCATTAATCCAATCGTACCGGCAGGCGCACTAGTCGCTCCGGCACCAGCCCAAGCGCCAGCACCAACTCCAAGCCCGGCTCCAGCCACGCAGGCGACAGAAAGCGAAACGATAAACACTAGCGAAACTACTGTCTCACCTGATATAATTAATCTTGCAAATAACTCCGATTTATCTATCGAGACAATTTCGCGTGAGGCGGCAAGGATTCAGAAAAAAGCCGATGAAGACGCGGACGAAGAAGTCTTTATCTCTCTTCACTAGTACAGATAGGTAGGTTGGCATAAGGGAGTGGGGAGTGCCACCAAGTAATCAAGGACCCGTTAATCAGCTTCCAGTAAGCCCAGCAGCTCCTGCTGGTAGCTTTAGTGTACCCGCCCTGCCAACTATTGGGTCATCAGGCGCTTCGTCTGTTCCACCAAAGTCCACCGAAAGAAAGGCCACCAGCACACAGAATAGTCTACTCCTCTCCGAGCTGCGCGACGGTATGATCATCATGGCAGACGGCACCTTTCGTGCGGTTGTTGCTTGTAAGTCGATCAACTTTGATCTCATGAGCAGCCGCGAACGCGAGGGAGTCGAGTTTAGCTACCAAAACTTCCTCAATGCGCTCTATTTTCCAATCCAAATATTTATTCGCAGCCAGCGTGTCGACATTGGCCCCTACCTTGATCGACTTGAGGAAATCCGACGCAACCAAGACAACATGCTCCTCAACGTGCTGATGGATGACTATATCCAGTTTATCGATGTACTTTCGCAGGAAGCAAACATCATGGACAAGAGTTTTTTCATCGTCGTACCATACTACCCATCTGGTGATATCAACAATGTCATGGATCAGGGTAAGGGATTTTTCAATAAGTTGTTTGGAACAAGCGGCAGCAAGCAAACTCAGGTGACTCGGATTGATAAAGTGACCTACGAGAAAGCAAAAGAGGAGATACATAACCGTGTCGATAGCGTCATTAGTGGGCTAAACCAGGTTGGTGTGCAGGCAGTACAGCTCTCCACGAAAGAGCTGGGTGAGCTTTACTACAATGTATACAACCCCGATACTGCCGTCCGTGAACCGCTAGGTGATTTCGACAGTATTACGAGCACCTATGTACGCAAGGGTGGTGCACCTGATATGCCAAATACCCCAGCGGTTGCTCCAGCCCAGCAAGAAGCTGTAGCACAACCACTGCCGACGGGAGGTCAGTAGCATGGCTAAGAAACAGCTTGACCCTGTCGACATCGCCGCTCAGCAGCGCGCACGCGAACAAGCCGAGGTGGAGCAGGCCTTCCTGAAGGGAATGACTACGCTTCGTGACCTTATTGCGCCAAGTAGTCTCGAAATCCATTCTAGCCATTTTCGGCTGGGCACTAAGTATGGTCGTACGCTATATATCTATGGATACCCGCGGGAGCTATATACCGGCTGGCTGTCCGGCCTCATCAACATCGACCAGGTGATTGATATTAGTATGTTTATCTATCCAGTCGAGACTCAGGTGGTGCTCAACAACCTGCGCAAAAAGGTTACTCAGCTCGAGGCTGACATGGCAATTAGTGGTGAAAAGGGCAAGACACGCGACCCAGCCCGTGAGGCTGCTCTAGCTGATGCCGAGGAGCTTCGCGACCAGCTACAGGTCGGCGCCGAGCGGTTTTTCCGCTACGGGCTCTATGTGACGATTTATGGCGAGAGTCTTGAGGAGCTCGGCTTTGTGCAGCACAGTCTCGAAACCCTATTTGGACAGCAGCTTGTGTATAGCAAGGTAGCGAGTAGCCAGCAAGAGCAGGGGCTCAACAGCACCGTTCCACAAATGAGCGACCAGTTACAAATCCGTCGCAACATGAACACTGGTGCCATCAGTACAAGTTTCCCGTTTACAAGCGCCGACCTCACTCAGGAAAAGGGCGTGCTTTATGGTATTAATATGCACAACAACGGCCTCGTCATATTTGATCGATACAGCCTGGAAAATGCCAACATGGTGGTCTTTGCGAAGTCGGGTGCTGGTAAGTCATTTACCGTGAAGCTCGAAGCACTTCGCAGCATGATGACCGGTGCCGACATCTTAATCATCGACCCAGAAAATGAGTATCAGAAGCTAAGCGATGCTGTGGGCGGTAGTTATATTCGCCTGAGCCTTAGTAGTGACACACGTATTAATCCGTTCGATCTACCGCGCGTCATCGACAACGAAGAAGCCGACGATGCTCTGCGCGCCAACCTCGTCACACTCCACGGCCTCCTGCGCCTAATGCTCGGCGGCACTATGGCGGGTGGTCAGGCCATTGGCGCACTCTCACCAGCTGAAGAGGCCGATCTCGACCAAGGACTAATTGATACCTACGCACGGGCCGGCATCACCAGCGACCCACTAACACATAACTCAAAGCCACCGACCATTGGCGATCTCTATGATACGCTGCTCCATATGGGCGGTACCGGCCCGGCACTCGCACAGCGCCTTCGTAAATACACTAGCGGAACATTCGCGGGTATCTTTAGTCAGCAGAGTAATATTGATATCAATAACAGTATGGTAGTGTTTAATATTCGAGACCTCGAAGACGAGCTGCGGCCGGTTGCAATGTACATTGTGCTGTCACATATCTGGAATATTACGCGGACCGTCCAGAAAAAGCGTATGCTGATTGTCGACGAGGCCTGGCAGCTTATGAAGTACGATGATAGCGCAAATTTCTTGTTCAGTCTTGCCAAGCGTGCCCGTAAGTATTATCTTGGTCTTACTACAATCTCACAGGACGTCGAAGACTTTATGGGAAGTAAAATGGGACGGGCAATCGTCGCCAACTCAAGTATGCAGCTCCTACTCAAGCAATCGAGTAGTGCTGTTGATGTGCTCGGCGATGTATTCAAACTGACCGAAGAGGAGCGTAAGCGTCTTTCCAACTTCCCGGTTGGTCAAGGACTATTCTTTGCTGGTCAAAACCACGTGCACGTACAGATTATCGCGAGCGAAACCGAGACGAAGCTGATCACCACAAACCCTCAGGCTGCCCTGCAGCAGCAAGCTCAATCAACTAACCAGCCTCCTCAGGGATAATACCCTATGCCTATAAAAGTTGATGACCCTACCGATATCCAAAGCGCCTACGATGACCTCGGCGGAACATCCTTACATAAGGCTGAAACAGCCGGGGCCGACGGGTCACATGACCAAATACCCGGCTATGACCGAAGTGCCGATGGGCTCGACGACCGAGAGGGTGAGTTCGACGCGTCTCAAGCAGCCGGTGACGCAGAGTCAAATACATCAGACTCTTGGGCTAACAACTTTACTGAACAGTCAGGACAGTCCTCTGGCAACTTTAAGGGAGTCCTAAAAAAGGCCGGCCCAGCCGGCGGTATCATCGGTGTCATTATCGCACTTGGATCACTTGTTAGCTTCTTTGGTGGGCCAGGACTTCTACTGGTTCATATTGCAGAAATTATCACTGAAAAAACCAACCTACAGCTCGCATCACTCGAAAAACGCAAGCTGCACTTGCTCGATGCAAAACTAAATAATACTACTGCCGGTTTTTGCAAGGGCGCAGTAAGTGTGCGCTGTAAATTCGGCACCATGTCCGACGCGAATATTCGAGCCTTTAAAAATGCTGGGATTGAGGTAGTAACTGATGGCAAGTCGGTACTAGGGCGTAATAAGGTTTCGCATATGTTTTACACCGATGGCGGGGAGAAAGTCCGAGTGGATGCTAAAGATTTTGGCAAGATGTCGCGCACAAACCCAATATTTAGCCGCATGCTCATCACCGCGTATAACGGCAATTTCTTTGGTCTGCAAGATAAAATTATGAAAAAATCACTCAGCAAGAGTAAGACCTCGAAAGCAAATCCATTCGATGGTATTGAGGGCGAGGACGAAGAGTCAAACAAATCCCGGATGAAACGCCTCATTGAGACGACCAAGAATGGACTAAGTTTTTCGCGTAAATCAACCGTTGAACAGCCCAAAGACTGCAATGCACAGTGTGTTGAAGAAACGAAGCAGAAGAATGCCGCTATCAACGCCGAAAACGGTATCCTTAGTGACGCAGAAGAAGTAGCAAAGAGTAATATAAAGTCCGTTCAACCTAATGGCGTGAAAGCCGCACTGAGTTTAGTGAATGCCTTCAGTGTGCTTGATGATGTCTGCATGATCCCTAATCTAACCGCGGCAATCGGAACTGGTGCCAAAGTCATCCGTTCGCAACAAGAGATTCGATTTGCTATGATATTTCTCCCACTAGCCGGTATGATTAAGACCAATGATGCATCACCGGGTAACATTAGTTTTGTCGCTTCACTCCTGACTAAAACTGTCAACTATTCCAATGGGACAACCTCATTGCCTTGGGACAGCTCAACCGCCTGGAAACATGTTGCCTATGGCGATAAATTCATTGGCAAAGATGCGACACCGTTTCTCGTGGGTGGCGGGCTTGGTGGTGAGCTTAGTGGAATATCATCAAAGGTCTATGGCCTGGTGGGTGGCAAAAAAACCTGTGATATCGCTGGTAATGTTGGCACTCAGGCGACTGGAATGCTCGTTTCGTTCATTCCAGGAGCGGGCCAGGCAGTAAAGGC
>DBNP01000016.1 GCA_002299795.1 Candidatus Saccharibacteria bacterium UBA669
ATTATCGCACCTATGCGGGCCGATGCCGAGCTACTGGCGCTTGCTGGTAGTATGGAGGCGCCGAGCCATGGATAGTCCAGCGCCATTGCTACTATTGGCGGCGATTTTGCTGATTGCTATTGTGGGTGTCATTGTGCTGTTGTTTTCAACAAAAAATAGCCCCAAGCTTAACGTTGCCAAGTATCAGACCAAGTGGCTCGCCATTGAGAATAGTATTAGTCGAGATAATGCTGCAAGCCTACAGCTCGGCATTTTGCAGGCCGATAAACTGCTCGACCAAGCACTGCGTGAGCGGCGGTTCAAGGGACAGACCATGGGAGAGCGTATGAAATCGGCAAATCATGTGTGGAAAAATGCAAATCATGTGTGGAATGCGCATAAAATTCGCAACCAGCTTGCCCATGAGACTGATGCTCATGTGACATATGAAACAACGCTGCGTGCACTCAGTGCATTCAAGCAGGCACTAAAAGATGTTGGAGCCATATAATGACTGACGATCTATTGCAAAAGTATGACATGACGATAGGCATCGAGTGCCATGTTCAGCTGGCTACCCAGTCTAAGCTATTTAGCCCGGCGGACAACGATGCGCGTGACAAAGAGCCAAATAGCTGCGTCCATCCCATCGACTATGGGCTTCCGGGCATGCTGCCGATTCTGAACCGTTCCGCTATCGACCTTGCGATTAAAGCAGGCAAGGCTATGAACGCCGAGATTGCACAGGTGAGTCGGTTTGACCGCAAGCACTATTTTTACCCAGATCTACCGAACGGCTACCAAATTACCCAGATGTATCAGCCAACAATTTTGGCAGGATATATTGATGCGCCGCTTGAAGACGGCGGTGTAGTCCATGTGCGGATTCATCATGCACACATAGAGTCTGACGCTGGAAAGCTGAGCCACTATAGCGGCTATAGCTTGGTTGATCTCAACAGGGCGGGCACGCCGTTGATCGAAGTAGTGAGTGAGCCAGACATGCATAGTGCCGCTGAGGCAAAGGCATACGCTACCGAGCTGTACCGTCTGATGACCTATGCCGGTGTGACGCATGGCGACCTGTACCACGGCAATATGCGGTTTGATGTCAATATTAGCGTTGCGCCCAAGGGTGCTACTGAGCTAGGCAAGCGCGCCGAGGTTAAAAATCTCAATAGTTTCCGTAGTGTCGAACGTGCGGCTGAGTATGAATTTCGCCGACAGGTTGAGCTATTGGAGCGTGGCGAGCGAGTGGTTCAGGAGACGCGTGGCTGGAATGATGCCAAGCAAGTAACGACGAGTCAGCGCAGCAAAGAAGACGCTCAGGACTATCGCTATATGCCTGATGCTGATATCCCACCAATTATTCTTACCGACGAGGAGATCGCGACGATTCAGGCTGACATGCCGATGCTGCCACCTGCATATCGGGCGGCTTGGGCGAGTCTTGCAGTTGACAAATCAGTCGTCAATTCGCTGCTTGCGAATCAAAACTATGCTCGTATCGTGACTGAAATTCAAGAAAAGTCTGGCGATGGTGTCGCTAAGCGTGTGGCGCATTGGTTTGCGAGTGCACTTGGGCAGACCGATGCCGACGACGCAACGCCCGTTGACGTCACCGCGCCATACGTGTCGATTGACGACTTGATTGCTCTTGCCACTATGACGGAAGGTGCGGAATTGAGCAGTAGCGCTGCCAAGGAAATCTTTAACGAACTACTGGCGGGTGCCGAGAATCCCCGTGAGATTGCTGCGGCAAAAAATCTACTACAAGTCAGTGATGAGTCGGCAATTGCAGCAATCGTCGACGGCGTGCTGTCAGATCCTGCATCAACCGCAAGCATAGCTGATATCAAGGCCGGCAAAGACAAAGCTATCGGCTATTTAGTTGGCCAAGTGATGAAGCAGTCTCAGGGCAAGGCCAACCCCGCGCTCGCTCAACGGTTAATTCGCGAAAAGCTATCAACATAAACCAGGGGGAATCGCAATGCAACGACCAACAAAAGCCATTATTGCTGCCGCAGGATTTGGTACGCGCTTTTTGCCGCAAACAAAAGCCATGCCCAAGGAAATGATGCCACTGATTGACAAGCCGATCATCCAATATGTCGTGGAAGAGCTGGTGGCCGCAGGCGTGAAGGATATCATTATCGTCGGGTCGAGCAATAAGCGTTCGATCGAAGATCACTTCGATATGCCGAGCGAAGAGCTGATGGCTAATTTGCGAGCTGGCGGTGAGAAAAAGCAGCCTTTTATTGACCAGATCGAGGCTATTTCAAACCTTGCTAATTTCATCTACATTCGCCAAAAGGGCCCCTACGGCAATGCCACACCACTTGCATGCGCCGCCCACTTGGTCGGCCCAGACGAGTCATTTTACTACACATGGGCGGACGACTTCTTCGTGGCAACCCCCAGCCGTTTTGTGCAGATGGCTGATATCGCCGAGCGCCACAATGGGGCGGTATTATCATGCAAAAAGTCGACGAGTGATGGTGAGTATGCAAAGTATGGCTACGTTGCTGGTGAGACCATGGACGATGGGCTGATTCACATGAGTGCAGTTATTGAAAAGCCGGGCAGGGCAGGGGCGCCCTCTGACCTTGCAAGTGTCAGTAGCTATTTACTACCAGGCAGCTTTTTTGCCTATCTGGAAACCGCCAAAGAAAACTTTGATGGCCAGGGCGAGTTTACATTTCAGCCGATTATGCAAATGATGATCGATGACGGGCATGATTTTTATGGCTATGAAATAAAAAATGGCACATTCTATGACACGGGCGATAAGCTTGAGTACCTCAAAACCGTCATCGATTTTGGTCTCAAGCACAGACAGCTCGGTCCGGCGCTGCGTGAGCACATGCTCCGTCGAGTCGATGACACTGCGACCAGCGAGTAATTTCACGCGTCTTTTCCGCTAACGATGTATACTAGTAATGAGCCAACGGTAATGGCTAGCAATAGATAAGGAGTCTAATAGTTATGGAATGGGCATACGTCCTGGTCATCATTTTGTCGGTATTTCTGGCGTTGTTTTTGGCCCTAGCAATCGCGCTTGTGGTGCTACTCATCAAGATTACACGGCAGATTAAATCAGTCACATCAGTAGCAGAGCGTACGGCGCTCAAATTTGAAAGTGCTGCAGATAGTGCGGCGGCGTTCGCTTCGCCACTCGCAGTTGCAAAGCTATTCAAATCGTTCATGAGTAATCGTAAAAAATAAGAAGGAGATAGTATATGTCAAAAGGTAAATTCGCATTTGGTGCACTACTTGGTGCCGCTGCTGGTGTAGTTGCAGGCTTCCTGACAGCTCCAAAGTCTGGCAAAGAAACACGAGCTGACCTAAAGGCCAAGGCTGAAGAGCTAAAGTCTGAGGGCGAGAAAAAAGCCGCTGAAGTAAAAAAGCAGGGCGAGAAACTCTACGACGAAGGCAAGAAAACTGTTGACGACTACCGAGGTCGCGCCGAGCGTGCTGTCGAGGCTGCAAAAGGCGAGTTTGTAGACGACAATAAGAAAAAATCGTAATCTATCTAGGTGCATCAGCCCCGCTCGCCGAGCGGGGTTTTTGATTTTAGCACAAAACACGTATACTGTCAGTATGATGAAATTTTGGCAAAAACTAAAAAAACAAGTACGAGATGACAACGAAAAGGGTGCACGGGAGGCGGTGCTTGAAGATTTGTTCAACGACTTTAACCGCAATAGGTTCACTATTTATAAATTCAATTTCGTACGCGGCGTGTTCTTCGGCTTCGGCTCCGTGCTTGGGGGTACGGTAGTTGTAGCACTGGTTGTCGGGTTACTCACCTGGACTGGTCAGCTTATTCCTGGTGTTGCTGGCTTTGTCGACTCTGTTGTCGATATGATGCAGCGTGCAAATGCACAGTAGCTACCATAGCAATATAATACATATGCTACATGAGCAACTACCTCGCGTCGTATTTACTACAGACCGCGCACGGTAACGCTGCTATAATAACGGATAAGAAATGGCAGTATCGACGGAGGGAACAACTACGCATACCGATGCGCTCGCACCGAGCGATTTTGTTCATTTGCACAATCACACTCATCACTCGCTGCTTGATGGTCTGACGAAGATTCCGGACCTTGTGGCCAAGGTGAAAGAGTACGGCATGCAGGCAACGGCCGTGACCGACCATGGAACGATGAGCGGCATTTTGGAGTTTTATAAAGCCGCGGTAGACGGTGAGATCAAACCAATACTTGGCATCGAGGCCTATGTAGCGGCACGCGGTCGTCATGACCGCGATCCGGCCAAAGA
>DBNP01000045.1 GCA_002299795.1 Candidatus Saccharibacteria bacterium UBA669
CCGGTGATCTTGTCAGCAAAGACCTTCTCTGCACCCGCTGCCTTCAAGGCGTCGAGCTGGCCGTCCAGTTTCTGGTCCTCTGTGCTGACGCGGGCATATCCGATGATCATGCTGCACTTTGCCAAAAACCTCCCAAAACCGCAAAGGTTTTGTCATGGGTTTTTGTCCAGTCTAAGTCCTTGATGTGGGACAGGGCAGGGCGGCGGGACAGAAACGACCGATATAGATGAAAAGCTCAGCCTACCATATGTTGTGTCAGCCACTTTGGTGGCTCAGACGGGCGGGGGTAGCTCGACATTCATGATAATGCTGTGATCGGTGTCGACCAGATAGTTGGTTTCATAGCTGAGACGCCCAGTTCCAGCAGCCTGCGTAGCCGCAGGCAACGCTCGGGCGGAAAACACTTGCCTAGTTGGCAGGTTCAAGCCATTCTGCCGTAAAATGGCACGCCATTTGGAGAATGTCGGATCACGACAGATAGACCAAAAGGAAATCCCATGAAATCTAATTTAGTTGCCGTATTAATTGCTTTTCTGTGTAGTAGTGCTGCATCAGCGCAGTCAAGTTTTTGTTTTCCCCAAAATGATGATCGGCCAAGGATTGGTTTAGTAGCTGATAATAACAATTATCCGGCTGCAGGACAAATAGTTGGAAGTTTTCGTTTCGCTGGAGTGACCTCCGGATATGTTTCTGTTGACCACGAAACGAAGTTTTTTGAGTTTAGTGAACAAGACCCGTCATCTTTAGAAATCTTTGAAAGCATTGACCCATTTATTGGCGAAATATTTAGTGAGTCAATTCCTGGGATGCTTAGGTTGCTGACAGAATCTAACATCGACGTGACAACAGATGGGCGAAATTTTGGTATGTCTTTGTTTGGTGGTAGCTATGATGGGGCATTGACAATTTGGCCAACTGGACAAATTACCCCGCTAGATAAGCAAATGGTAGTCAGTATTGCAGAGGCCACTGCATCTGGAATATCTGTAAGTTGTGATTTGTCAGAGATTGCTCCATTAAGATTTAGTTCCTTTGTCGATGGTGCCGAGTTAATAGTTTACCCTCTAAACGCTGACAGTCTTGCAGTTTTAGCATCAAGATCTATTGTTTTAGGCGGTCATACACTTTCATTTGGCTTTATATTTTTTGCAGAAAGAGCCTGAAAGTATGTTGCTGGATGGCTTTTTTGCGCAATTCCTCTGAAGGCCGGAATGCCCCTTTCCCTGGACAGACCTATCCTACGCGCTGCGTGAGCGGCGTTCCGAGGGCGCTGATGGCGGACAGTACTCGCACTTTTAAAAATTAATGGAGAAATAATGAAGCGAATCGCCATAATTGTTTTTGCTGTTCTAATGGCAAGTTCGGCTTTGGCTGATGACTTTTTGGGGACAGAAGACGTTTGGCCAAATTTTACCTATGGCGTTTGTGATTCCTACAAATTTGACTCCTCCTGTCTTTCTGCTGCGGGTGCGCCCCCCGGTGCACTACGCTTCATGCAGGCCGCAATGGCAGACCCTGAGATTGCAATGCTGGTCGTGCCTATTAGCATCATCGAGTTGGGGGAAGTTGACCTCCTGATGGTCGAGATTCCTGGAATGGCTAACATGAACTCGCAACAGATGTTGGTGAACGGCGATCCGAGTCTCATGTTGCTGACCAATTGGGCAGACTACCAGCCTCCTGGCGATGCGGGCAGCCGTGCTGTCCTTCGCCGTTACCCACAAGCATCCCCTTCAGGCCGGATCGAAGTTCAGGGCCATCGATTGCTCCCCGGCGGTATCCAACGTTTCGTCATGACCGATATTCTTACAGACGGCTGCCGTGGCTGTGACATTGTTGGCGCTTCGCTTTTTCAGCTGGATTTCCGGGATGGTGCACTTGTCGGGTTTGCGAATCTTGGATGGGTGCTGTCGGGCAGTGACAACACAGGTAGCGAGATTGAAGCCGACTTGCGCGCTGGGGACGCCCAGTTGTTGCAGATGCGGCTGAATTTGCTCGGCTACGACGCGGGTGCTATGGATGGTGTAGCAGGTTCGCGCACCCGCGAGGCTCTGGCTGCGTTCTTGGCAGACCATTGCTTGCCCCGAGAGGCAGCTCTGTCGGCAGAGGCTGCGAAGATACTTGCAGCACAGGTTACGGATTTTGTCATACCGCCCTGTGCCGCCGCGCTGGCACCGCGCTTGACGGATCCACTTGGCCTAGCAGATGGAAGGTATGTCACCGATGCTCGCCTATGTCCGCCTGAAGATGCTGCTTTCGTAAGCAGCTTGGGTGATCGTATCTCTTCCACTGCGCTCAGTCTGAAAGGCGACCAATTCTCTTGGGGCGAGTCGAGCTGCGCGATAGGCAGTGTCAAGCCCTATGGTGTTGCACTGGACTTGGCTATGGTTTGCATGGCCGAAGGTATGTTCTATGATCAACAGGAGAGAGTAACAATAGTTACGGCCGACTCCTTTTACTGGCGAAGCGAACTCTTCAGCCGCTGCGGCGCGCCATCCGTTGAGCAAGAGTCCGTTGGTCCGGTCTTCCCGCTCGGCGACAACGAGGCGAGGGTCAATACTGCTTTTGGCGCCGCTGGGCCCGGATCGGTAACCGATCCGTCTACATATTTCGCTGGCCAGTATCACGCCGCTGTAGATCTGAGAGCTGCGAAGGGCGAACCTGTGTTTGCGCCTTTCGCGGGAACGATAGTCTACGATCACCGATTGTCAGGAGCAGGAAAAGCGAGTTGGTTGCAGAGCTTTTTCGTGCTTCGCGACAGCTTTGGTCGGGACTGGATTTTCGGCCATGTCGATTGTACCGTCTGCCCTGAAAGCCCCCAGATAGGCGACAATGGCGCGTGGCCCAAAGCAGCGGAGATTGCAGTCTCTGCAGGGCAGGAGATCGGTCGTATTGCGGACTTGTCGGTCGATGGGTTCCCGCCGCACCTGCATTTGGGGCTCTCAACATTACCAGTCGTCGACAACAATGGTAAGCTGCTCGCCTCCTATCGAGCGGGCAATTGGGCGCGCCTGCTCTATGAGCAAGGCAGTGATGGAGCATTGGAGGCGGCAGCTGCGCAGGGCGTGGCGCTGGGGTTCGTCGACCCGCTGTCAGTGTTGCGACCCTAAACAGATTGGTGCAAACTGGCCAACAGATTTCAACTGTGATTCAGTTCTTCCATGGTTCTCTCGAGTCTCGGCATGACAGGAAGATCTTCTACAAGGGTAAAAGAAGTGAATAGCTTCGTGCGACCTGCTCCACTCGGTGCGGAGGTCTGAAAACAGATCAAACGATTCTCCTCGTCCGTCCACAATCACTTCGTTCACCACGCCATCAATCGCCCCATAGTGTCCGTATCCAATCCTGCGGCAAGCCGCAGGTGGTGTGCCGGTGGCCGAGCGTGGGATGCGCAACGCCTTGTTCTGCGAGTGGCGGGATAAAATCGAGCAATGAGAGCGCCACTGGGCCGCAACAAGAAGTTGATCACACGCCTTCAGTTCCGTTGGGTAGGATCAACGGCACCCCACTTATTTTCATACGTCGATCCATTCCAAAAAGCTGAATAAATTAAACCACCTTCACTAGTCTCTATTGATAAAGAATAAAGGTTACATACCAGATCCACCTCAGGCTCACGGGTAATTGCATTTACAACACATTTTGTGTCTGCGACTGCACCCTTTTGGTTAATAATATTATACATACTTTCGCCCAAATCAAGGTTGATAAATACGTAATAAAAAGCATCGGACCACTGCAATCCTAACGAACCATTTGGAGCAATTTTAGTGTAAGCCGCGTCTCGACTCTGACCGCACCACTCATTTGTTTCGACATGGGCCATTTTAAAATTCTCATAGTCCACTGGGCTTGGATATCTAATGTAAATGTACGACGCAGGTATATACCCGTCGGAACTTAAGTCGCTGCCACTACGAGACATTACAATACTCCCAGGCAGACCACACACTTCCTGATGATAGGCATCATATAAATCACTACCAACATATACCGTGCCGTTACTGTCAACGTCTGGCGTACCTGCTACGAGAGGCCTATCATCTATACTAATCCAAATTCCATTATGCTTGTCCTGTATTGCTCTAAATTGATCTGCGTACTCAAGTATCTTGCTTATATAATCAGCCTTATTTCTTTTGTCTTGAAATACATCACCAGTTTCGAAATCTGGGATATCAGCCTCAAGTCGCCCTCTATCCATTCCCAACATTGTCGCCAAGGCAAGACGTGTTTCGAAACTAATAGTGGATACATCCAAAAAGCCGTCGTTAATAACTGTCCCACCAACCACCACCCGTTCCTGTGCAAATAAAGGTGAGGTAAAAATTAAAATTAACACAGCACTTATGCTCGTAGAAATCTTCATCAATTATCTCTCCCTTTTTCCGTCGCGACACTTATCGTGCCTTCCACCTCACAAAGCGATGACTGGAACGGTTGCCGCAGACATGGATACATGTCAATACACCGTGGTCGTTGGATCGAGAAGTACTTTCAACCTCTCGCATTCCGCCAACATCATTGCTGTGCTAAGCTATCGGTTACAGTTCCCAGCCCAGATCTCGGTCGCGTGCACGCTGCCGTTCCAGTTCAAGCTGCCGCTGCCGCTCGCGCTCGTCATCCAGCTTTCGCTGCTGCTCCTTACGCGGATCGGGCTTGTCCCGCCCAAGCACTTGCTTGAGCCGGTCGCGGATAGCGTCTGCCCCTGCATCATGGACGGGTTCATCCGCTCCAAGATCACGCCCCGCAATGCGCGCCAGCCGCTCCTTAATCTCGTCCTGGTCCAACTCTTTCGCTTGCCGCCCTGCAACGGCGCGCAACGCGGCCAACCCTGCGCTGACATGGCCGTGGCCTTCCTCCCGTGCCTCGGCCCAGGCATCCCGCGCCAGCTCCAACCGCTCGCGCATTTCCGCAAACATCTTCTTAGCTTGGCGAACCGCATGCACCCGTGCCCCCCTCTGGGTCAGAGGTTCGTATTCGCGGCCTTCGGCCTCGGCGGCAAACTGTTCGCGGCGCTCAATGGCATTGGCGGCGGGACCAAGCTTCAGTTCCGGTTCGCGGTCCAGTTCCTCGGCCTTCAACGTGTCGCCAAGCGACAGCGCCTCTTCACGCTGCACCTCCAATGACCG
>DBNP01000042.1 GCA_002299795.1 Candidatus Saccharibacteria bacterium UBA669
CATCGGCGAGGCTGAGAAGGCGTTCTACGCCGCGATCAAGTACGGATCGCAGGTGATCTACAAGCAGTACGACAAGCGCCGCGTTGGAAAGGCGAAGCCGGCGGTCACCCAGCCCAACAACGAGGTCATCGACGATGACCGGACCGAGGAGGCTGCAACCGAGTAAACGAACGAACACCCGCTGGGGCATCACTCATACCGAGTGGTGCCCCAGCACCCCCAACCCCATAAGCATGGGGTGTTTTTAATTGACAAACAGATAAAAGTATAGTATAGTGATATCAAACACGTTGTAGCTCGTTGTTGCGGCGCGTACCATCAAAATCCGATCAAAAACTCTTTAGGAGAGTGATTTTCATGGCAGCCTACACTGCTCCCACCTTCGTTGAAACCGCTATTCGCCTGGCGCAGGTAACCAGGGCCAAGAGTGTCGTGCTCCGCCCCAAGGACGGAGGAGATGGGGGGTTGGTCTACGACAGCACCGCCGTCAACCAGCCGGGCGTTGTCGCCATCACTGGCGACGCCGCCGTGGCATTGAGGGAGATGTTTGCGGCTTACCCGACCGCTGGCACAAATGCCACGACGTCGCCGGTGCAGTTCGCCATCAACATGGCAAGAGCGTACCTTGAAGCGACGGGCAAGAACTGCAACACCGAAGGAGCCCAGGAGGGATCCTTCGGCGCCGCCTTTGGGTTCGCCATGGTCTATTTCCACTACGTCATGCAGTCCGTCAGCGCCCGAGTAGGCACCGGCGGGCTGACCGCCCAGAGGATGGCTTGATCGGATGCGCCCAGCGCTCATGCTCGTACTGTCACAAGTACAAGTGTGGGCCTGGGCGCTTTCGTTTGGTCGGTAATTTTCTACACTATGACGCCCATGCTTGCAATATGGGCAAAATAATGAAACAATATACGCACTATGAGCTCACTCAGCAGTGAACCCTACAAAGGCGCACGGGACTGGTACCCGGCCGACATGCGCGTACGCAGCTATGTGTTTGCTGTGTGGGCAAAAGTTGCTCGTAGCTACGGCTACGAAGCATACGACACTCCACTGCTTGAGCCGATCGACGTCTATACCGCCAAGAGCGGCCAGGAACTTGTGAGCGAACAGACCTACCAGTTTGTTGACAGGGGTGAGCGTAGGGTTGCGATTCGTCCTGAAATGACGCCGAGCGTCAGCCGTATGATCGCGGCACGGAGCCAAGAGACTGCACTGCCGGCGCGCTGGTATAGTATTGCTCAGTTTATGCGCTACGAGCGCCCTCAGCGTGGACGCGAGCGTGAATTCTGGCAGCTAAACTGCGATATATTTGGAGCCGACGGTATAGCCGCAGAAGCCGAAGTGATTGGCATGGGTAGGGACATAATGACCGCGTTTGGCGCCAAAGATGACATGTATACCATCCGCATCAATAACCGCAAGATTATCGACTTCATGATGGCGCACTATTTGCAGCTCGATGCGGTGCAGGCGCAGCTCATGATGAAGCTATTTGACCGCAAGAACAAGATTCCTCCTGAGACGTTTCGCGATCAAGCAATTGATATCTTTGGGGCTGAGCAGGCACCAGCTGGACTGAGGCGTATCGCGCAGCTCCTAGCGGCGCGCAGTATGGCTGATTTGCCCGAGAGTATCCGTGATAGCGAACCAGTGCGCGATATTCAGGTGCTTTTTACCTATCTTGAGCGAGCGGGTATCAAAAATGCCATGTTTGACATTACGCTGATGCGTGGGCTCGACTACTACACCGGTACGGTGTTTGAATTTTTTGACACTCATCCTGAAAATAACCGATCGCTGTTTGGCGGTGGGCGCTACGACGGGCTGGTGGGGCTGTTTGGCGCCGAGCCAATCAGCGCAGTTGGATTTGCTCCTGGGCTCACCACGACGCTCCTCTTTCTTGAAACGCATAATTTGCTTCCTGTGCTACACTCAACTACCGATATCTACATGATTGTGATTGGCGATGTGGCCCGCGGTGCTGTGAAGCTGGCCAGTGAGCTGAGGGGCGAGGGCGTGAACGTCGAACTGGACAGTACCGGACGCAAGCTGGACAAACAGCTCAAAACTGCCGTGAAAAAAGCCATTCCTTATATTTTATTTGTTGGTGAAGAAGAACTAAAGAGTGAGGTATACCCGCTCAAAAACACAGTTAGTGGTGATGAGAAGAAGCTGAGTGTTGCGCGGATTGTCAGCACGATTCGTGACCGTCGCCAGCACCATGCATCTGACGACGAGTTTGATGTCAACGAGGACTAAGCGCTTATGCTCTTGACCGCCAGTGAGTGGTCTGACATAGTAAACGTATGAATCGACTTGTTCGACAAGGTTTTACGATGGTCGAGCTACTCATTGTGGTGGTGATTATCGCAATTTTGGTTGCAATCACCGCAACTATGTACCAGAATGCGCAGGTACAGGCAAGGGACACGCAAATCAAAGACGCAGCCGATAAGTTTGCTGATGCGATTAGCCTGTGGAGCGCCAACCATAGTGGCGCAAAACCCAAGGGTGGAATGGCCGCGGCAGGGTCAAATGCGCTGAACGCGGCTAAGGATGATTGCTTGGTGAGCGGTGCTGGCTATCAAGCGTATAAAGTCGTCGACATATCGACGTCGTATGAATGTACGGTTGGTGATGTCGTGGTGTCGTCGGGATATCTGACCGCGCCAGTGTTTAACAACCTACCTATCAACACAGCCGGCACATCGAACCGACAAGTGTTTATGATCTATCCTTGTACTAATAACGCAAACTACTGGGTGCTGATGTATAGTCTCGAAGATCCGATTTCTGCCGACACAACCAACTACAACCAAATTCACACTGGATGCGCGACTTCTGTAGCGGACCTGACGACGTATCAGAACGCAGGCATGCGCGGCGCGATACTGATTAAGTTCGCATAGCAACAGGTGAAATGGTACAATTAGTCTCTATGAAGACATCTGTAACACACGTATCCGATACGCGAGTACTCGCTACTATCAGCTGTGATAGCTCTGATCTCGCTGCGGCCGAACAAGTCGCACTCAAAAAACTAGCCAAAACTACCAAAGTAGCCGGGTTCCGCAAGGGACATGCACCACTAGAGGTGGTAGCAAAGCATGCTGACCCAAGTGCGCTTGGCCAAGAAACGCTTGAAAACGCGCTGAGCCGCGCAGTGGCAGAAGCATTTATTTCAAACGAGCTGCAGGCGCTTGAGCGTCCCGTTGTCGAGGTGAAAAAATTTGTGCCAGGTAGCGAACTAGAGTTTACTGCCGAGGCAGATGTGCTACCAAAAGTAGTGCTGGGTGACCACACTAAGCTAAAGGCTACCAAGACCGCAGTAAAGGTTGAGGCCAGTGATATTGATGATGTGATTGAGCGGATCCGCAAGGGCCTAGCAACCAAAGAAGCATCTAAATCAGCAGCCGCACTTGGCGATGAAGTTGTGATTGATTTTGTGGGTAGTAAGGACGGCGTGCCGTTTGAGGGTGGAAAGGGCGACGATTATCCGCTGACGCTTGGAAGTAATTCATTCATCCCCGGTTTTGAAGAGGCGCTGGTTGGTGCCGCTGCGGGCGAGCATCGCAGTGTGCCACTGTCATTCCCCAAAGACTACCACGCCAAAGACCTAGCCGGGAAAGATGTTGTATTCGACGTGACTATCAAAACAGTCAACAAAGTCGTTTTGCCGGAGCTAAATGATGAGTTTGCGGCCAAGGCCGGGCCATTTACTAGTATCGACGATTTACGGGCGGATATCACGTCGGAAATCACCGCTCAAAAAGAGCGCGAGGCGGGTGATGCGCTGAAGGATGATCTAGTGAAGCAGTTGATTGCTAAAAGTAAGGTTGCAGTGCCTGCGGTGCTCAAAGATGATCAAATTCGATCGATTGAGCAGGACCTGACACAGAACCTAATGTATCGCGGCATGACAATCGAGCAATACTTTACACAGCAGGGCTATGCTGACCGCGATGCATGGGTGAAGGCCGAGGCAGATGAGCTGGCCGATAACCGCATCAAAGCCGGCCTAGTACTTGCTGAGCTGTCGAAAAAGCTAAAGATAGAGGCAACGGCCGACGAGCTCGCAGCACACGTCAACACCTATAAGCAGCAGTACGCCAACAACCCTGATATGGCGAAGCGCTTTGACGATCCTGAGGTGCAGCGAGAAGTGGCAAATCGACTCATTACCGAAAAAACTGTCGAGCAGCTAGTAGCACTCAATAGTAAATAATCTCTCGGGATTTGTAGTAATTGAGGTGCCCCGGCAGCCAGCCGGGGCACTTTTATTGGCACTCTGCATTGACGAGTGCTAATATGCGGCGTACAATAGTGACTATGACTAAAAACTATCTCGTACCAAATGTAATTGTCAAAACTCGCGATGGTGAGCGGGGCTATGACAT
>DBNP01000020.1 GCA_002299795.1 Candidatus Saccharibacteria bacterium UBA669
CCAAATCCCTCATCGAGCCGTCCATCAACATAGAGAGCATCGCTGCGACGCAGACTACTCGCAGCCGTTGCTGGTAGCGTGAGCCATATATCGCCGCTCAGCGGCTGGCCAGCCATGCTATTGGCCGATAGCCGAACCACCGCTTCCCCCCGAGCATTTGTATCAATATCTTCAGTAATTTTACCCTTAATCTCCACGTGCTTACCATAGAGTGGGACATAGGTCGTCATTGCCTGCTGGTCAATTGCACCGCGCCAGAGCCCCACCAACCCACCGCCTATGCAGGCGAAGGCAAGTAGCCAGCGTCGCCGAGCAGCTGCCGCAACAACCCAACAGAGTAGCCCAACAAACAACCACTCTAGCCCCACACCGAACGGTGCGTACTGAGCCAACACCACGCCCATTAGTACGCCCATGCAGCCTACGGTGAACTGCCAGGTTAAATGAACCCGCTGTAAAAACCAGTACATACTTCACTCATGGTATCACTCAGCATTGACAAAAACACCTTAGAAATGATATATTTTTGAAGTTAGCAAGCTATGGGCCCATAGCTCAGCTGGTTAGAGCACCTGCCTTTTAAGCAGGGTGTCCCGAGTTCAAGCCTCGGTGGGCCCTCCAAGTAAAATATCCGTCCTTCGGGACGGGTGTTTTATTTAGGATGGATTATTTTTTATGACGATCGCGAATCACTGGCTTCTTGTAGAAAACGACGTCGAGCAGCGCCAGTACAATACCGGTAGTAATAATGTATTTGTCGTATGCCAGCAACTGCGTGACATACTGCGTACTCGCACTATCCAGTATGACAGCGTTGGCGAAGGCGCCATACGTCAGCATGGCAGCAAGCATTGCAAACACAACACTCGTAAACCAACTGTGATGGTGATGGGTGACGCGCGGCGCACGAATCATGAGTATAAATGCAGGAATGAGAGTCAGCGCAATCGCCACCATACTACTCAAAGGTGGGCGCACAATAATGACGCCGGTACTTGCAATGAGGGGAGTGAGACTATCAGTCCATAGTTTTGCGAGAACCGCTCCGGCTGCAAGCGCGAGCGTCGGAACGCCCATACTTTTGCGACTCGCAAACCCAATCACAAACAACAGGGCGGCGTAGATACCAAGTATGATCAANNTTTTCGATACCAAAGCCTGGGCTGGCATTCACTTCTAGTATCAGTGGGCCACGGTCGCTGCGCATCAAGTCGACACCAGCGATATTGAGCCCCATAGCCTTTGCGGCTTTAATGGCCATTTTGCGCTCTTCGTCTGTCAACTTTATGGTTGCACCCTCGCCACCCTTATGAAGATTGCTACGAAAATCATCATCAAGACTTTGACGTTTCATACTCGCCACAACTCGTCCGCCTACGACGAACGCGCGAATATCAGTACCGGCTGATTCTTTAATAAACTCTTGCAGTAGTACGTTGGTACCGTCCTCGTTAGACAAATAAAATGCCTGCAGTACTGATTTTGCTGCCTTTTTGCTTTCAGCGAGCACTACACCATTACCATGCGTGCCGCGCGCAAGCTTGATAATAACTGGTGTACCGCCAAGCTTTTCAATGAGATCATCTATGTCTGTTGAGTTTCGGCTAAAGACAGTTTTCGGGATGCCCACGCCGGCTTTTGCAAGTAGCTGAAGGCTACGCAATTTGTCACGCGATCGGTTGATGGCGATTGAGCTGCTCACTGTATACACACCTTGCATCTCCATTTGCCGAACAATAGCCGTGCCATATTTCGTCATATAGCTAGCAATCCGCGGAATAACCGCATCATAGCGCGCCAAGTCTTCACCCCGGTAGCTCACGGTTGGGTTGTTTTTTTCGATACTAGCGTAGCATTCGCGATATTTAATGACTTTCACTTCATGTCCACGTGCGATGGCGACTTCTTTCAGTCGTTTGGTGGAATAATTAGCTGTGCCGTTGCTGAGGATAGCTATTTTCATTTCGTGCTTTCTCCTTCATCATCAAATTTTTGGTTTATGCTTACATCCACTATCATGTGATTCTCTCTCAGGAACCTCCTGCCCAGTAGGACGGGTCGCTTCATATCCGAACGATCAGACAGGCCAATGCGCACCGGATACGTCGTACCGGCAATGACGATTGTCGTGTCGATGACGTGTCGGCGTACCCTGTGGCCAGTTGCCGAGCGAACGTATGTGCTGATGAAGCTTGTTGTTTCTTGTAGCTTGCCACCGAGCGGTGCAAACTTTAGTACACGCTCTCGCCCCTCACCGCGTCGAACAACACGGAGGTCTGTACAGTGCATGGCGCCTGAATATGCCCCCGTATCAACCTTTGCCCATGCACCCGTGACCCCAAATTCTGGGAAATCAACTAGCTCGAAGCAACCGATCGTCTGCCGATGTTTCATACGCGTAACCTCTTTTCAATTGTATCAACAAGCCGTGGCACGATGTCAACATGCTTGCCGTCACGACAACTGTAGCATAGCTTCAGCACTGGCGCCGCGTTAAACTCATTGAAGTATGCGTTTGTACCGTCAAATGGCTGTGTATGATCATCAATCATCATGTCAA
>DBNP01000021.1 GCA_002299795.1 Candidatus Saccharibacteria bacterium UBA669
TTGAGCCCGGCAACATCAGATTTCAGTCCGGCAACGTCGGACTCGAGCTTATCAAAACGCGTATCAACATTGTTGGCAAATTGCGACAATGCGGACATGATTTCATCATTGGTGACTGCTGCTTTAGTCATACTCTGTAGTATACAGGAGCGCACATAAAAGGCATAGCTCGAAACTGTGGGTGGTATAATGGGTCACATGAAAATTCTTATTGCGAGTGATTTGCATTGGCCGGTTATCAATGGCGTCGCGACCTTTAGTCGCAATTTGGCACAAGGCATGGCTGAACGGGGCCATGAAGTTGTAGTGATTGCTCCTAGCCAGGATGGCAAAAAATCGATCGAGGTTGACGGTAATTACACTATTTACCGTGTGCGTTCGACGATCTTCCCCTTTTACCAAAATTTCCGCATTAGCCCGACCCCGCAGCTAGAGGTGCGCAAGATTATCCAGGAATTTGAGCCCGACGTCATTCATATCCAAATGTTGCTCTGGATTGGCCAGGCGGCGATGTTTTTTGGTCGTCGTGCCGATATTCCTGTGGTGACAACCAGCCATGCGATGGCTGAGAATCTGATGGACAACCTCAAAAAGGCTGCGGTACTGTCGCGACCAATCAACTACATGCTGGTCGAGTATGGCCTACGCTTTCACTCGCGTGCCGATGTGATCACGAGTCCGACCGCTAGTGGCCTCGAGTCATTTGGCGGACGTGCCGAAAAAGTTGCGCGCCCGATCGAAATCATCAGCAACGGTATCAATCTCAAAGAGTACGTGCCGGCTAAGCCAAGTGCAGCTATCTACGACAAGTACGAGCTGCCAACTGATCGACCGATAGTGACATATATTGGGCGTGTCGACGCCGAAAAGCACTTGTCGGTGCTGGTGACGGCGTTTAAGACTGTCCTCGAGACGATGGATGCGCATCTGCTGATAGTGGGCTCTGGGGTTGATCTCGAGACGTTGACCGAGCTGGCTGATGAGTATGGTATTTCAGAAAACGTGACATTTACGGGCCGCGTGTCAGATGAGGATAAGATTGCCCTTGAGCATGTCGGTACACTCTATGCGATCTCCTCGCCTGCCGAGCTGCAGAGCATCGCCACGCTAGAGGCAATGGCTTGTGGGCAGCCTGTCGTTGCCGTGGACGCCGGCGCACTCGGCGAGCTGTGTCATGACGGCAAAAACGGCTTTTTGTTTGATCTTGACGATGACGATCAGATGGCGGACGGTATCATTACTATTTTGCGCGACCATAAACTGCGCGCGAAATTTAGCAAAGAATCGCTTCGTATTGCGCGCACGCATGATTTGCGGCACACGCTCAAGCAGTTCGAGGCACTCTATACCCGTACTATCAAAGCCAAGCACAAAGAAGTGGCCGAGCGACCAAGCGGCTGGCGTGATCGCTTGCGCGAGAGCTATCTGGCCGAATATCTGCGCAACTGGCGCGAGGCCGACCCTGACGAATACGACGAAGATGCCTAGTCTTCTGCAATGAACTCGCGGATAGCCTGAGCGGCTTCGGCTGGCTTTTCGTAGTGGACAATGTGTCCCACGTTATCTATTTCAACCAGGCGCGCAGTAGGCATGGTTTTAGCGAGCCGACGCGCAGCTTTGATGGAAGTGATTGTGTCGCGGTTGCCACTTACCATTAGAATGGGAGTGCTGATATCTTTCGCAAAGTTCCCTACCACCACATTTGATGATGAGTCATATGCTTCAAGGAGCGAGGTGCGATCGCTAAATTGTTGCATATAGGTCATATGGTTCCAGTGAATCCATTTGCGGAGCTCACGGTCTTTTGTTTTTGTCATCGTAGCACTCCCGACAAGGAAGAGAAATTTGTTCATCAGGATACGATTGCCAAGCTTTTCGGGCAGTATTTTGCCTGCAACGTGGTGATAGAGGATGCCTGGTGCAATTTTGATGGCCCCGAGGCCCTTTGTAGGCGGCTCGGACACGGGGTTAATCATAATCGCACGGGTTGTCAGCGCTGGGTTGGATGCCAGCATGGCGGCAAGTACGCTCGCGCCCATGGAGTGACCGAGCAATATGACGTTTTGCTGTGGTAGCGCCTGTAAAAACTTTGCCATGAGCTCGGCATAGTTTGCTACTGTGTGTGGCTCTTGCATACGCTTTGCTTCGCCAAAGCCAGGCATGTCTGGCACGATAAATTGGTATTCTGGGAGTTGCTCAACAATACGCTCAAGCCCGTGGTGGGTACCGCGAAACCCGTGGAACATGACAATAGTTTGCGGTTGGTCGGCATAATACACCCAGTATGGCAGTGTGTAATCGCCTAGTTTGATCGTGTGTTTTTCTGATTTCATCGTGTACTAGTATAGCAAATAAAAAGCCCCGAGACTTGGCTGGTGAGCAAAGGTCGGAGGTGGCAAAAAAATATCCACCCGAAACAAGTTGCATGAAACAGCTACCGATGCTTTATAGCGCTCCTGGCATCGCGCTCCTGGTCGCGGCGCTTCAGGGTTTCGCGCTTGTCGTAGTTTTTCTTGCCCTTGCCGAGAGCAATGACGAGCTTGATAAAGCGGCCTTTGTTGAGCAGCTTGGTAGGTACGATCGACATACCGTCTTTTTTGCGGGCCTGTAGTTGGGTGATCTGTTTGCGGCTGGCGAGAAGCTTACGCGGCTCGGTATCGACTGTTCGTGCACCTGGCTTGCCGCGTTCGTTGAGCTTCAGGCTAAAGCTGGCATTGTTGAGCCATAGTTCATCGCTGCGGACCGTCACGAATGACCCCTTGAGTTGAATATGGCCGTCGCGCGCGGCGCGGGTTTCGGGGCCAGTGAGTACCAGCCCGGCTATAATCTCTTCGCTAAGCTCATAGTCAAACTTCGCCCGTCGGTTCAGGATGGGAGTGGCGGTTCGTTTGACCTGAGGCTTTTTCTTTGCCATGAGGTCATTATAACAGATGGCAGACTGAGGTATCGTCAAATGATTACGCCCATGCTTGCACTATTCGTACTACGAGGGTGCTATTAGATTAATTGCTCCTAGGACATCCTGGGGCGCAATCGAGAGAAAGGTCACCATGGCTACCGAGGATGAGATTCTCGCGAGACTCGCCGAGTTGGTGCACGATATCGTTGGCGTTTCTACCGAAGACGTGCAGATGGACAAGTCCTTCACCGATGACCTAGACGTCGACTCGCTGTCGATAATCGAGATCGTCTACGCATGCGAAGATGCGTACGAGGTAAGCATCCCTGATGATGCGATCAAGGAGATGAAAACGGTCGGCGATGCCGTCCGTTACATCCACAAGGAACTGACGATCTAGGAGGTGGTCCAATCTACCGCTCCGTCAACGCATGCCCACCTAGGGCACGTTGGCGGAGTTTTTCTTTTGCAAAAGAAAGAGCCGCCCCCGTAGGGACGGCTGGACCGGACGAATCCGGTGTGGTACTTAGTCGCGACGCCTGCGCAAGCTCGAGCTACCGCTGAAGACGGTGCTGACACCAAAAAGGTACCAGAAGTTGTACCAACCACTGCCTCCGGTCGCATAGAGCGGCAGAGACGAATGTCCCGAGAACAGGTTCACGACGAAGTTCAACCAGATGAACATGCCGTGGAAGAGCCCATCCGACCAGCTGTGGTGGTCCCCCAGCCAGGGTGCGATCGTGTTGTACTCCCACACGAAGCCGGCGAGATACACGAGTACCAAGGCGACGAGGGTGGCGATGACCACACCGGCGCTACCTTTTTCGTTACGACTACGCATAATTCCTCCTAGGAATATGGACAACCTGGGCGAACCTTTCGCACGAGTAGTTATATTATATCAAATAATCGCCTAAAAGTCAATATTTCACCGAAGTCATGCTATACTATCCCCTATGATTGCCGATATTACTGTGACCGAAAAATCTTTCGGCCCCAAGCTACTGATGACTGGGGTGAAGTTTAGTGTGGATGATGGTGAGAAAGTCGGTATCATTGGTCGCAACGGCGTGGGTAAAAGCACGCTGTTTGGCATATTGGCCGGGATCGACCAGGACTATATAGGAGAGGTTATCTATCGGCGCGGTACCACCGTGGTGGCTACGGCGCAGGAGCACCATGATGCATCTGGCCAGACGGTGCTGCAATACGTGCTAGCGGGGCTACCTGAGTATAGCCAGCTGAGCCATATTATCGAAACTTACCCCGAAACTATGGGCGACAATATGCGCCTGATTCATGAGTATAGCGAGGCGCTGGAGCGCTTTGAGCAAAAGGGCTACTACCAGATTGAGAGTGACATCGAGCAAGAACTTATCAATTTTCAGCTGAGTGGTGTGGCGCATCGGCCACTCACTACCCTGTCTGGTGGTCAGAAGCGCCTAGTAGAGGTAGTGAAAGTGATGCATAGCGATGCGCATCTGGCGCTACTCGACGAGCCTACCAACCATATGGACTATGTTGCTAAAAAGCAGTTTATTGACTGGCTGTCCGGTGCCCGCGAAGCGATGCTGATTATTACCCACGACCGCGACGTACTGAAGCAGATGGACAGAATTGTCGAGCTTAAAGACGGTGGCTGCCAGACGTTCAAGGGCAACTATGACGCGTATCTGCGCCAAAACGCTGTGCATACCGGTACGGCCATGAACGAGTTTGAAATGATTGAAAAACGAATTGCCAATCTGAAGGTTAAGGTAATAGATTATCAGCGACTGAAAGAAAAGGCTCGCAATCCCGCCACGATTCAGAAGTTTAAGCGCCTCGAGCAGCAATCGCGCGCTGAGCTAGCGGAGCTTGAGCAAAAAGAAAAGCCGACGTTTTGGATCGACAAAGACAGTGTTGAAAACCTTAATTACAAAGTGGCCGGACAGTACGAAAAGTTCAAAGCGCGCAACATCCGCATGCATCTCAAGAACGACGCGTCGCGCAGTAAGCACGTGCTCGTAAAAGCGAGCGATTTGGCGCTAGGGTATGACGACACTCCCCTCTTTAAGGGAGTCAATATTGACTTGCGCGAGGGTGAGGCGATGGAGCTTCGCGGCCGTAACGGTGCAGGCAAAACGACACTCATAAAGGCGCTGCTAAACGACCCATCGGTTGTGACCTTCGACGGCACCTTGCAGCTGGATACGCATATTCGCGTTGGTATATATGAACAGGAAGTGAATGACCATTATTTCGACATGCCGCTAGCTATGGCGGTTGAGCGTATGTATCTCGACAAAGATTTGCCAATTAGCACAACTAAAATTCGCGGGCTTCTGGCGGACTATTTGTTCAATGAGAGTGATGGTCAGACGCCCCTTTCTCGCCTGAGTGGTGGGCAAAAAGCCAGATTTCAGCTGATTAGTATGCTTGCCAATGACCCGCAGCTGCTCATCCTCGATGAGCCGACCAACCACCTCGACCTCCCAAGTATCGAAGAGCTTGAAACGGCGCTTGAGCGCTATAGTGGCGCCGTGCTGTACGTGAGCCATGACAACTATTTCCGCGACAAGATCGGCGGTACGGTTGTTGCAGTCGGCTAGCGCTGTGACTTGGATGGCGCTATAAAATGAAGCCGCCGGTACCCCTGCGAAGCGCAAGAATACCGGCGGAGTGTGTGGGTTCACATCTCGATGATGGTGATGATCACGCCCGCAACCACGCACCCGACGAGGAAGGCGAGGAGAGCCTTGAGCGCATAGTCGCCACTGTCTTTGCCGCTGTCGTTAATCGACACGCAGTTGAGCTGCTGGCCATTGACGACCATTCGCTTTGTCTGGTTCCCTGTGACCGCAGCGTCACCGCTGCACAGGTAGGTGCGCTTGTCGACCCGCACCACCGTGGTGGTCGTCACCGGCGTACTGTCGTTGGCGGGCGCAGCGGACGCGCTCGTGCTGCCGGCGACGACGCCGATAAAGGTGACGAAGGCGATCAGCAGGGTGGCGCCGATGCGGCGAAGCGTGGACATGAGGTGCTCCTGTCGTTGACGGGCTGTAGGGGTTCCCACTAGTTCCATTGTAACATAATTACAGCATAAAGTCAATGTCTCAGCAGACAACTATAGTAGATCCCCGCTACGGGACGCTACTGCTAGTGTGTCCAGCCCTGGTGCCGCTAGTCCTGGTGTGCGAGAAGGCCTTTTTCTTTCAGTACCTCATCAATACGCTTGCGGTCAAAGCCGCGGACGATGACACCGTCAATATCAGTCACCGGAACCCCGGTGTTCTGATGATCAACCTTGGCCATCAGCTCCTCGTAGGCGCTGGCATCTTCTTCGATATCTTTGCTGACAAAGCCTACTCCGAGGTGTTCAAGGTATTGTTTCTCGGTTTTACAAAATGCACACCACGGCGTGCTATATACAATCACTTTTGCGCTGGTTGTGTCTGACATACGAAATCCCCTTATATCTAGTGTCTAGTATATGTCATGTGCCACTAGATTTGCAATCTGCTTCTGCTTTTTGTTACACTAGCATCATGATATCCCGAGGTGCGGCCAGGAGTGGCTTTGCTCTGCCTACTATCGTAATTTCTACGGTTATACTCTTCATGGTACTTGTTGCGGCGATGTCGAGTGTCACGAGCACGAACCTGGCGCTCGATGAGCAGTATTACCAGCAGCTGGCGAAAGATGCGGCGGAGTCAGGAATCACCCAGGCAACTGAGTGCCTGCAGATAAACGGCTACGTATCGACATGGAACGGTACGTATCTACGACCGCATAGTAAATGCGCTGGTGCACCGCTATGTATCGACCAAGCTTCTTGCTTCACTATCTACACCCCAACCTACCGCGCGAGATACTATGTGGGAGATGTTACTAATAATGGCGATGGTACGATGACGCTGTCGTCGACGGGCGTAGTGACGCTGATTCGCACCAGCACTGGAGCGATATGGAAAACCATCAACTATCAGTCCAAGGCGGTAGTTGGAGGCCAGATAAAGTCGCAAGTAACCACTTTTGGCTACAATAGCCTGGGTGCATTCTATGGCACTCTGGGGGGTGATGGTAGGCTGCGTGTTGCGGGCTACAATGGGCAGGGCCAGCTGGGCACGGGCAATACGACAAACCAGGTGGTCCCGGTCGTGTACACCATCCCCAGCACCTCACCGATTGTCAATGTGTACAGTAACGCAAGTTCGAGCGGCCATACGCTTTTCGCGCTGACGGCAGCTGGCGAAGTGTACGGTACGGGCATGAATAGCAGCGGGCAGCTAGGAAACGGTACGGTCTCGGCTACGCAAACAACCCCCGTCAAGTACAACTTGCCTGCGGGCAAGAATGCGAGATCGGTGGTGGCGGCCAATATGGCAACCTATGTGATCACTACTGATGGCAACGTGTATGCGGCCGGCCAGTGTGCATCGGGCATGCTGGGGAGCAACTATACAATTGCTGGCTGTAGTAATCAGTCAACCCCCGTGAGGGTCAACCTTCCGACACCAAATGTCGCTGATCCGAATACGCTTCCTACGGACGACCTAGCTTCTGACTATCTAGGCGTATTTCTACGTATGCAGGGCGGCCGAGTATATGGCTGGGGAATCAACGAGTACGGACAGTTTGGTAATGGTACGCGAACTGCATCTTCTACGCCAGTCCAGATTGGACTCTATGGCAATGCCGGGCAACCAACGGCAACAGATGTCGCGTATGATGGCAATACGGCGTATATTCTCGACTCAAACGGAGCGGTGTATTCAGCCGGCAGGAACAATTTCGGCCAGAGTGGTATTGATAAGATGTCGCTGTACCTCCCCTCGCTCGACAAGTGTCTCGGCAATAACAACAGCGACAACGTCACCATTACCTTTGCGGCCTGCAATGGCAGTACGCGACAGTTGTGGTCTGCCAACAATAACAACGCCCTACTATATATGATGGCAGACACGACGAGATGTCTCGAAAACACGAGCGGCGATGGCTATTCGCTCGCCCTTAATGCATGTAACGCTATTGATGCACAGCGTTTTGATCCAACCTACCCACACTTTTTCCGGAATCGTCTGAATGGCAAATACATCGATAACGAAGCTGGCAACGGGGTGACGGCAAAGTTGTACGCGCCATCGGGCACGGGAAATCAGATTATTCACGGAAGTAATGCAGCTTTGGTGAGGTTTTCTGGCTATGCGGATACGTTTAATGACAAGGTGATTAAAATGTCGACTGACCAGTGGAATGTTAGTGTGCTGACAGAAAGGGGCGAAGTGTGGAGCGCGGGGGCAAACACAAGTGGTATGTTTGGCGATGGCACTCAGGCCGGTTACAATCCATACCTTAGGAAATTTGCACTTCCTGCCGGAGTGCATGCGGTTGATCTATATAACACATACACCGGTGACCCATCGACGACTCAGTGGCATAATCTATTCGTGATTGGAGACGATGGCAAAGTGTACGGCGCAGGCTCGAACGTATTTGGGCAGCTGGGCAACGGCGCTACTGCTGCAACCGTTTCTACCCCTGTTGTTATGAATACGATCGGCACGGTGAATGGTCGAGCAGTGTCGGTACAGGCCGGCCTCGGCACCACGATCGTGCGAACGTCATCCGGAGCGACATATACCGTTGGGAATAATAGCGTTGGACAGCTGGGCGACGGCACGACCACTAACAGCTCAGTGCCTATTCTTGGTAAATTCCTCAACGGGCAGGCAGCGACTACCTACTAGTGTCGGGTGAGCTTGTGAGATACCAGCCACCGTCGGTCGGTGATTGATAGACGCGCAGCACTAGATCAAGATGGTGCCTCATCTGATAGTCAGCAGCCCTGCGAGCATCATGCTCGTTGGTGTAGCGTGTTTTTTGCTTGGCGGGCTGCTGAGGAATTGACTTAATTATCCGAGGTGATTTGTTACGACGTGGCATCTAGCGGCGCGACCTTTCTTCTGCTACACTATATAGGTACATGAGTAACAATACAAACGAGGGGGACAAGCCCGTCCCACCTGCGAGCGTTTTGATATTGACCATTGCTGATACCACATGGCGTATGTTCGTGCCCACTATCAGTATGATATTACTCGGTAACTTGGCAGATGATACTTGGCACACCAAGCCGTACGGCGTCCTTGTCGGGGCTGCACTCGGCGGGCTCATCGCTGGATTACTTATAAAACGCCAATTGGCAAAGGACGTATAGATCGTATGGAGATCCCCCCTATTCACCTGCCCGCAGCGACACTGTTTCATATCGGCCCTCTGCCGGTGACTAATACGATGCTGCTTGGTGGAATTGGCGTGGCGGTGATGCTGACGATTCTTATCAGCGCGGCGATGCAGCTTCGGGCGGGAAAACAAAATCGTTTTACCGGCTTTGTGCAGTGGGTGTTTGAGGGCATGTATAGCAATATTTATACTATTATTCCCGACAAAAAAATTGCTGCAAGCATTGCGCCACTAGCACTCACTATCTTTTTCACAGTCCTTTGTACCTACTGGATCAGTATCATTCCCGGTGTCGGCTCGATAAAGCTCAATGGACACGAATTGCTGCGCGGCCTGCCGACAGATCTTAATTTTACGACTGCTATCGCGGTCATCACGATGGTGACAGTACAGATATATGCCGTCAAGCATCATGGTTTCTTCAAAAACATCGGTCGCTATCTTATCAACCCATTCAAAGACCCGATTGGGTCGTTCGAGGGGTTGCTTGAGATTGTCGGCGAAGGGTCACGCTTGCTGGCTCTTAGCTTTCGACTGTTTGGTAATGCATTTGCGGGCGAAGTGCTGCTGATGAT
>DBNP01000051.1 GCA_002299795.1 Candidatus Saccharibacteria bacterium UBA669
CTTTTTCCCTATCTGCCCTATTTGACTTTTGGATATTATTATATGTTAATATATATTTTTTCGTGTTATATAAATAGAACAAAAATAGAACATTTCCCGAGTGGCGAGGAGAGTCCCTATTTGTAAAAAGCCTTTTGGCTAATGCGTATGTCGAGATACTCTGCAGGCACAATGCCCCTAGCCGCAAGATAGCGGATTGAGCGTCCAGCATCCTCGGCCTGCTCCCCCACTGGACGATCGACGCTAAATTTAATTGGATAGCTAATGCCATCCACCAAAACCGCCACCTGACGCGATGTGCCAGCAGGTAGGTCAACCTGGTTCACGTGATAGCCCTGTGCTTTCATCTGGCCGATAACGCGACCGATAAATGCAAGGAAACGGTTGCTCGCCAGCACTTTATTATCTCGTGTAACAATGCCAGTCTGATCTACCACCTTTACTGCCGGCTCGCTGTAGTAATTGCGCTCAAACGCGGTACCAGAATCATCAACATAGAGGCTTGTCGTACCAGTCTTCCACGCCACTGCGGGCTCACGTATCGTCATTCGCAGTTCACCCGTACCAAACCCGGCAAACAGGACATCAGGAGCAATAGCGGATACCTCCGGGCAGCCATGAAGCTGCAGATAGCTGGTCAGACGCCCGGTATCAAGTGCGAACCGGAATCGCTCCAATGGTCGCTCCGCGAGGTAACTCTGGATTTTTTGCGCATAGAGCGACTCATCGATCGGCATTGTCGTTGCCGCGACGACACGCACGACAGCAATGGACTGATATACCAAAAATCCACACACTGCTAGGCCGCATAGCACCGCAAACAATGTCATGCCGAGGTGCTTCCGGTGCCGCTTCAAGTCGTGCGCGTGTGCACGATGTGACTTGAGTAGTGCATGCTGCTCATTGGCACTGGACACATGCGAAACAAGACTGCCCGTCAGTGTGCGATTTCGTCGAAATGCATAGCGCTGGGCCAGATCAGTATCGGTTGCCCGATCTTGGCGTGATGAGCTGCGCTCACCACGTCTTGCGGGTGCCTGTTGTTTTTTTCGCAATAAATTCATTGTACTAGTGCTATTATAGCATCTGTCCCCTAGTGTTTGATGGCACCAAGTACTAGTTCGGCCATCTCACTTGCGGCCTGTGGCTTTGCAAATTCATGAAAGGCAATCCCCATCTCCCTGCTCCTTTTGTGATCAGACAAGATATTGACTACCTCGTCGGTGAGAACGCCAGGGTGTCGCTCTAGCTCATGCTCATCAACAACACTGACAGCGTTTTTCTCGGCGTATACGGCAGCATTCTTGAGCTGATGCCCCCCGGTCAAGTAGCCATTTGGAACAAGAATTGTCGGCTTGGCAAGTGCAGCGAGCTCAAGGATTGTCGTCGCACCGGCTCGAGCGATCACAAGGTCAGACGCACCGAGCATATCAGCCATCCCCTTGCTAACAAAGGCATGGAGCTGGTATCGCTCGTCGTCCTGTGGTGTCAAGCTACGCATTTCATCATATGACCCATCGCCGCTAATTAAGATGAGGTTCGTATGTATAAGTAGTGATTGTAGCTCCTCGGCCACCGCTTCATTGAGTCGTTGTGCGCCCAGTCCACCTCCCGTCACCACAACTAGTGGACGATCGGGGCTGAAACCAAGCTGCCGCTTAACCTGACGGCGGCGTTCGGCTGGGTACGGCGCGAACTCAGCCACCACCGGCACGCCCACATAGTGTGAAATGCTTGTCGGATAGGGATAAAACTTCAGCGGTGCGCCCGTTCCAATTGAGGTAGCCCACCGAGCGAGCAGACGATTTGTCAGCCCGGGATGCGCGTCTGAGTCGTGGATGACGAGCGGGATGCCGAGTAGTTTCGCCGCAAGTCCAATCGGTAAACAGACAAATCCACCCTTAGTAAACACAACGTCAGGTCGCCACTGCACNNCCCATCACACTGCGCGCTGAGCTCGCAAATTTGCGATCACACCAAAAGCGCACTTCCGCGTGCGGGGCGCGGGCTTTAATTTCGCGGAGTACGGCGACGACTGGGGTAACGTGACCCCCCGATCCCCCGCCGGCTGCTAGAATTTTCATATCTAGACTCCATTATAGTACTGTGTGAGGTGAACTGCGATAGTTGATAGACAAGTCCCAGTGCGCCAGCGACAAACACCATACTCGTTCCTCCAAAGCTCAGCAGTGGTAATGTAATACCCGTCAGAGGTACAAGCCCGATCATCGATGCCACGTTGAGGACAACATGTGCCGCAAGCCAGCCAAAGACTCCTGCAACCGCAAGTTTCATCCTCATATCTGGCAACCTATCAGCAATACGCAGTACGCGGAGCAGCAGAGCGCCGAACAAGCCAAGGATTACCGTAACCCCCATAAACCCGAATATCTCTCCCATAATCGCGAATACGGAGTCGTTGATTGCTTCTGGTAGATACCCAGTCGCCTGGATGCTGTTACCGATACCAAGCCCCGCGAACCCACCAGTACCGAGCGCTATCATGGCGTTTTTAATGTGATAATTACTATCGTCTGCCGCGACATGCGAGCTATCGGCCGCTGCGTCGCCCAGGAAAAACGTCATCAGGCGTTCGCGGCGATGCGGCACAAACACAACGAGCAGCGCTCCAATCACCATAGCCACAACTACAAGACGGGTTAATAGTTTCCAGCTCATCCCACTCATAAGCAGCATTGCACCCACAATGGACGCCATCGCTAGTCCTGTCCCCATATCCTTTTGAAGTACCACCACGATAAATAGCATCAGCCCCGTGATACCAACTACTGGTAGTACCGTCCGCTCGACGTCATTCACCGCTCCTTCGCTCACCCGTTTACCCAGAAATACCGCCAGATACACGAGTAGTGCAATTTTTAGCACCTCAGCTGGCTGAAAACCACCAAGCGGCCCGAGGTTGAACCAGCGATACGCACCTAGTGTGTTAGCTGCAATCGAGTCGATATGTAGCAGATTCCCCGCCACGAATAGTAGCGCCGCCAGGCCAAGCCCAACCTGCACTAGTCGCATAGCCGAGCGCGTCAGTACCGAAAATGGTAACTTACTAAAGAATACAAAGGCTGCTATTGCAACAGCGAGACTGAGTGCCTGTTTAATCACGAAGTACGTGTCTGTATAGAAATCAGTGTTGTGAACTTCGTTGAGCACATTGGCACGCTGTGGCCCAATTGCATACATCAAAACCAGGCCAAGCAGCATCAAAAGCCCCATAAACAGCACAATCTGGTAGTCCGGACGATGTCGTCGCTGCGCCAGGTCGCCCACACCAGAGGCCATGCGGCCTACGGCTCGACGCGCTCGATTCACTGTATGTGACCCCCTGCAAGAGCAAGTAGTAGCCCAACGAAACCAGCGACACAGCCAATCACCCAGAATCGCATTGTCACCTTCACCTCAGGCCACCCCATCGCCTCAAGATGATGATGAATTGGAGCGGAAAGAAATATCTTGCGATGGAAAAGCTTTTTGCTTGTCATCTGCAGCAAGCTAGAGCCGGCCTCTACTACAAACACCACCCCGACAATCGGCAGCAAAAACAGTGTGTTCGTCAACATCGCAACCACCCCAAGACTCGTACCAAACGCGAAGCTTCCCACGTCACCCATCATAAAGCGCATGGGGTATATGTTGAACCACAGATAGCTCAGTAGCGCACCGACGGCCGTAAAGCAGAACCCGGCAATCATTTGATGACCTTGCAGGAGCGCGATGACGCCGAATACCGAGTACGCGATTGAGAGTAGCCCACCCGCAAGGCCATCGAGACCGTCGCTAATATTCACCGCATTACTCGTAGCAACTACGGCAAACGCGAATAGTGGCACAATCCATATTCCCAGCATAATATCACCGGCAAACGGCACGTGCACCGCATCGTAGCCCAGCTTAGTGTAGAAAAACCAACCGAGTACGAGACTAAGCCCCGTAATCATTGCAAATTTAATACTCGATCGCAACCCCGCCACACCAGTACCGGTGCCCCGAATGTTAATGAGATCATCCAGTAGCCCAACCGCTCCACCACCCAGCAGTGCTGCAAGCGGCAACCAGGTTTGAGCACGATCCAGGTTGAAGACATATGTCACCACGGTAATCGCCGTAATGCCGATCACACCGGCCATTGTCGGCACGGTACCGGCAAACTTGTTGGCGTGTANNAAAAATGCGCCCACACTGAGCATAAACGTTGCGCCCAGTTCGGAGGTGAAGTTATCAATGTTCATACGATCTATTATACCCCTACTCTCTCGGTGTCAGCCGTAAATAATCAATCATCCAGTTTGATATCTCGTTAAAAATCGGCATCGCATGCGCATTGCCCGACAGGTTCATGTCTTTTCCAGCCACTTCAACCATAATCACATAGCTTGGGCTTGCGCCCTTTTCACCACCAAACCCTAGGTAGGTACCGATCGTCTCGGTGCTGACATATTTACCATTTTTGATGGTCTGCGATGTACCTGTTTTGCCCCCAACATAGAATCCCGGCTTGTCTGTTTTGCTATAAAATGCCTGACGAGCCTGATATACCATCTCCGCCAAGGTTGTGGACGACGCAGGACTAATGACGCCAGGATACCTCGGCTTATCTGCTGCGGCATGGTAATTCCCGTCAGCATCAATCGTACCGTTAATAATCGACGGCACGTAGTACGTCCCGCCGTTCACGAGAGCACCAAAACCACTTGCGACCTGCAGCATCGTTGCGTCCATGCCCTGACCAAACGCCATGTTACTGTATCGTACCGCGTTTCCCTGCTCCTCATCGGGTGATACAACCACCCCCTTGGCTTCATTGGCAAGTTCAATACCACTCAGCTGCCCAAGACGTAGGCGATCATGAAAATATTCATACATTGTGTCCCTTGCCGATCGTGTGATGGAGCTACCATTGCCAAGCCGCTGCGCAATTGTCACCATACCAGTGTTGAGCGACCAGTTCAGAGCGTGCTGCATAGTAATGTTGCCCGTTTGCCCCTTGCTTGCATTGCTGACGGTAATGTCGTCAATCTTGATATAGTCCGTATTCAGATAGGTAGACTGGGGTGTAATGACACCTTTATCAATCCCCGTAGCAACAGTAAATGTCTTAATGTCTGAACCAGGTTCATACGGATTACTGATCGTATCGTTGTTAAACGCGGCAGCATCGGCTACTTCGTTTAGCTTGCTCGGATCATACGTTGGCAGATTCGCCATCGCCAGTACCTTGCCATTATTCGGATTCATGACGATGACGCTCAGCTGAGTGGCGCCGGTGCGCTGCATCCCCTCAACTAATGCCTTCTCAGCCTCAGCTTGAATATTTCGATCAATGGTCAGGACTAAATTATCACCGTCGCGAGCTGGCTTTTTTATGTTTTTGTCACCCACAGTGAGTGGCACGAGCCGCACATCGGTCACTGTCTTTAGTAACCCATCCTGGCCACGTAATCGATCATTGCTTGCCTGCTCAACCCCATACTTGCCGACGCCCTCACTATCGACGAAGCCCAATACCTGGCTCGCCAACTGCCCCTCTGGGTAGACGCGCTGGCTTACCGCGTCGAAACCAACACCTGCAAGATTTTCCTTTTTGAGCAGTTCCGCCTGTGTGCGCGTGACTTTTGTTGCGAGCACCTGGTAGCGGGTACCAGCACGCTCAATATACTGCGCAAAGTCTTTGCGGGTATTTCCGCCAGCTACTCGGTTCAGTGCATCAACAATCGCCTGCTTGTCAGCTACCTGCACCGGATCAACCCACACAGTATACACTGTCTCGTTCATGACAAGTCGCACCGGCTTATCCGCCTCCATTGCATATATCTCACCGCGCTTGGCACGTAGTGTGAACTGCTTGATCTGCTCGCTATCGGCCTGCGATACATAATATTGATGTTGAATTACCTGAATATAAAAAAGCCGCACAACAAAGAGCGCCATGATGATGGCGAGGATAATCGCCAGTCCCCTGGCGCGGCTCTTTGGTGCAAAATGTAATTCCATGGGTTATTCAGTGACGTGCTGAACGTCGGTCGGTGTTGTCATACTTTTTGCGACGCTGCTATTCTTCACTGCCTGTAGTGCGGTGAGTCGAGCATTCTCAACTTCGAGATCCTTCTTCTGCTCAGTGAGTGCTGATATCTTATCAGTAATGTCACTGGCCGCATAGTCGTAGCCCGAAGCCCTGGTGGCTTGCGTGAGATAAATCAAACCTAGTACGGTAATCATAAGTGCAACGAGCACCGTATGGGTCACTGGACCAAGCTTGACAGCAGATACAAACTGCACGGTATTTTGGTTCCGTGACCAGTTGGTAGTTCGCCGATTTGTAAATTGTGCGGTGCGTGTATAAGACATGTGGTGGATGTTTGTTTTTTATGTGTTGATGTTTTGGTGGAGAGTCGGCCAATGACCCTATTGCCAATAGGCCGATCTCCATGCGCGCATGTAAATCAATGGTTATTTGAAGCGAACTTCGACCTTGAATTCCTGTGACGCGTTTTGTACTGGGATGTGTACTGGCATTGCAGTTACGTCCCCTTTCTTGTATGTTTATTTTTTCACAGCGGCGCGAAGCTTAGCGCTTCTTGCGCGCGGGTTGTGAACATCGTGAGTGTGGCCTGCGATTGGCTTTTTTGTCAAAACGTCTAGCTCTGACTCATAACCGGCATCGCGTTGCTCGGTAAAATAGCGTTTTACGATGCGATCCTCCAGGCTGTGAAAGCTGATGATCCCTACCCTACCTCCTTTTTTGAGAAGTTTCGGGAGAAGCGGCATCAGTTCACGAACCTGGTGGAGTTCATCGTTTATCGCTATGCGAAAGGCCTGAAAGGTGCGTGTTGCTGGGTGGGTTTTCTGCCACTTGCCAACATGTGCGAGCCGTATAGCCTCGGCGAGTTCTCCTGTAGTTTCTAGTGGTCTGGCTGCGATAATGGCGTCGGCATATCGTTCTGCGATACGCTTTGGCTCTTCACCGTATTCATGGATGAGATGGATTAATGTTGTGCGATTTGCAGTATCAATCAGCGTATGGGCACTTTGTGCTTGCCGCTGGTCCATTCTCATATCTAGTGGACCACTCTTTGTAAAGGAAAATCCCCGCTCTGGTATATCGAGCTGTGGTGACGACACCCCCAAGTCAAGTAGAATCAAACTATAGTGCTTCCCGTCCTGCACAAGCTGTTTTGCAGCTGTCAGAAAATCGGTATGCATTACCTGAACCCCCTTGTCCTGTAGGTCGCCGAGTGTGCGGGTAGCATACTCGTCGCGGTCAACAAGTGTTGATTCGGTGTAGTTAGAGGTAATGCCCAAAATTTCCCGTGCGTGACCGCCGTACCCCGCCGTCAGATCAAGATAACTCTCATCTGATTGGGGCTGCAGCAACGTCAGGACGTCCTGGAGCAAAACCGGAACATGAAGTGGTGGATGTTCTTTGATACTCATACCCCACCATCATACCACGATCGAAAAGGTTTCAAATTCGCGGTGCGAGGCTAGGTATGTTCGAGATCACCAAACTGGTAGCAAGCATATATGTTTGTGTTTGCATGTGTTTGTTTTTGATAAGTTGTCAGTCGCAGCCGACGGGGTCTGCAAAGCAGAGCATAATCCGATTCTTGCGACTATTGAGAGACTTATGTGTGAGGTGGAGTTTTTTGGGAGGTGTTGTGTTTAAAGGAAGGTGCGTTCGACTATGTTTAGTGTGGGTCGATAAACCACTACTCACTACCAGATTGTTGATCTCGAGGATATCGTTTACAAATTGATTGTTAATGTACTGTCATGGTGGAGAAAGTGAACGATGAGGATTGAGGGGGCCTACCCTCCTACAGCTACAGTTTTGCAATAGAACATCGTAGCACCGTTTCAAGCTGGTGTACGAGTTCGAGTATCTGCACTGAGTGTATCATTTGTTTTTTGTTGTGGTGTTTGTGTTGCGGTGTTTCCGCGTGTGCCACTGAGCCCATAATACCCGCCAACGTCAACAATAAGCAATACCATTTTTTGACATATTTTCTCATTATGCTTTCGTTTTTCCACAGTTTTGTGGATAAGTCAAATTTTCAACAGATACAGCTATAGCCGCTCACCTGTTGAGCGTTGTAGTACTTTTCGCAATGTTGTGCCGTACTTTTTACTATTTCGCAAGCTGAAGCGTTACCCATATGAGAAACAGTATCCCATAGATGAGGATTGACGCTGAAAGCGACTTGACCGAGGGTGCGGCAGTTGCATTAGGAGTAAATGTTTGTTTTACCATTTTCATGATAATTCAATTGTAGCATAAGCTTGATATAATGTCAATGTTATGAGAGTTGCCTCAAACTGGCCCGTATTGCCTTGATCGCACCAAGCGCCTCTGTCATACCATGCACCGCAACAACACCACCAGGGAGCCTGCCTCGCTGGAAATCGAGCTGATTTGCCTCATCCTCAGGTGTTATTCTAATTCCCAGTATATGAGCATTGATCCCGTTGAAACTATCGGTTTTATCGTCGAGCAGTATAATCTTTCGAGCGACCGTTTGTATGCCCTCTTCGACCGACATACTGTCTGGCAGATAGAATCCGTCGCCAGTTTCGTACCATTTGGTGATTTTGGCGCCTTTCTCTCTGCGGTTACAGACATACGCGGGTAGATCATCAAGTCCTGCAGCAGCAATCTTGGCAAGTTGCCAGGTCTTAGCGTCAACCCACTGCTGGTCATGGCGGTCTGGCGAAGACGCTCCATAGGTAAACATCGCCAGGAGCACCCCTTCCGCGACCGCATATTCGATGATCTTGCGCGCATCTTTCATAAGTAGATCGTGTTGATGTCCGCGCTCAACGAAATCGGCCTCAACGTTGTGCTGCCAGGAGTACCCGGTGCCCTCAAGTGAATGATTGATAAATCCAACCACATTGTACGACTCTCCAGCGGCCTTTGTGCGGTGATACTCGTCGTAGAGCTGCTTTGCGGTGAGCGGCGTGTTGTAGGCGGTCGCCTGCACGGCAAGATCAAAAGCTTTTGCCGTGTCTACCGCACAGCGATCAACATCAAAAAATATTGCCTCTGGTATGCGAATAATACGCCGTTCACCCGTGTCAAACTGCACTAGTCGCTCTGTCACCATCTATGCCTGGTCATGCCGCACGATGTCAATCAGCGTGCTAGCAACCGCCACTGGGTTGTGTCGAATCAGCGAGCGCGTCACGGGCAAATGAGTATCCGCGGGATTATATGATGCGATCTGGCCAAGATAGCTCCCGCCAATCGACTGATATGGCCGCTTTGCAAGCTCCGCCATGTCGACTTCAACCAAATAGTCATTCTCGGCCTTATAGCGCTGGAGAATTCGCTCCGAAGGTATCTGGTTATTGAATAACACCGCGTCCAAAAATCCCCCGCCACCGAATCGCTCAATCTCTTTTACATGATCACCCACCGTGAATCCATTGGTCTGGCCGTCTTTTGTTACCAGGTTACACACATAGACTACTTTTGCCTTGGTGCGACGAAGCGCGTCGCCAACACCGTCAATAACCAGTAGAGGACCGAGCGAGGTGTAGAGGTCGCCAGGCGCAATTACCACAAGATCCGCCTGCTCTATCGCCTCGACAGCCATTGGGTTGACCGTCGCGGCCGGCTCAAGCGAGAGCTTTGCTTTGCGTGGATCATAGCCAAAATGATCCGCGTCGATCACGCGTTCGCCGTGCAGTGTGAGCGTCCCTTTGGGCCAGCTCATTTTAAGTCGTACGTTGTCATATGTCACTGGTATCACCGCGCCATTCACACGCAAAACCTCGCTCGCCGTGTCGATGGCATCACGGAAACTACCTGTGGACTTTTCGAGTGCAGTCAAAAATAGATTACCGAACGAGTGTCCCTCAAGCATCCCTTCCTCAAACCGATAGTTGAATAGGTCTCGGATCTTTGGAGAGTCGCTGAGTGCCACAAGACACTGGCGCACGTCACCGGGCGGCAACACACCCAGTTCATCACGAAGCACCCCCGTACTCCCGCCATCGTCGGCCATATTCACAATCGCGGCAATTTTTGTGGTATATTCTTTCAGCGCGGAAAGTAGCGTAAAACTACCGGTGCCCCCACCGATCACGGCGATCTTTAGTTCATCAATTCCAAACGGTGAATCCATATCATCCCCTCAGTTTCTTAACTACTTTGGCGTACCATACTGCGCTCGGACGAGGAATGCGCTTCATGGTCGTATAGTCAACTTCGGCGAGCCCATAGCGCGGCCAGAAGCCCCTATCCCACTCAAACTGGTCGGTGAGCGCATACACCACAAACCCCAGCACGGTGACACCATTCTGCACTGCGGCCTGCAGGGCAATAACACTCTGCGCCAGCCACCATTTACGATACTCATCCTTATAGTCCGCAATTCCACTCGCTGTCACTATGATCGGCAGATGATAACTGTCATGCACTTCCTGTAGGACATACTTGAGTGTGTCGGGATCCATTTGCGCATCGACATCACTCATATGAGTATCAGGGTTGTGCACCCTATAGCCATACACGCGCTGGCTCCCCTTGTAATTGATACCAATGAAGTCGCTGTGTTTTGCAACTTGCCGCAGCAGATAGCTATTTTCTTTAAGGCGCATCACCACGGCGCTCTGCTCGCTCAGCCAGGCATCATCTCCCGGGTAAATATGCGTATAGTTCTTTGCGATCCCCACTTTAAAGCGGCGATTCTCAGCGTGGATTATCTCGGCGACTTTGCGGTGTGTGTAAATAAGATTTTGCAGCACAATATGAGCGCGACGCTTACTCACCACTTGCGGTGGCCACTTGCCCTGAACATAGCTCATATCGACATAGGTTTGCGGCTCATTCAGTGTTACGATATAGCGCATACCGCCGCCAATTTCCTGCAGCAGGTGTTGGACATACTCCACAAAATACCGTACGTTAGCTCGTTTTTCAAACCCTCCCTTTTGCGCAAACCACACTGGTAGTGTGTAGTGAAACAGCGTCACAATCGGCTCAATGCCACTCTTTTTCATAGCTATAAACTGCTGCCGATAGTGATTGATCGCCTCGGCATCCCACGACCCCTCCTCGGGCTGTATGCGCGACCACTCGATACTTATCCGAAGTGTGTTGAGGTGCATCATCCTGGCCAGCGCAATGTCCCGCTGGTAAAGCTCATATCCATTCACTGCCCGGCCAGATATGTAGTTTGACGGCGACTTTGCGGCTGATTTAATGTGCGGCCACACTGCTAAATCATCGTACTGATATGAACTCTGGCTGGCCAATGCTTTGGCGTTCTCAAGCTCCCACACCGTCCATTGATTATGCACACCGCCCTCATACTGATGCGCAGAAGTAGTCGCCCCCCACAAAAAACCTTTCGGAAACGATGATACGGGTCGATTCGGCATATAGCTCTATTATACCAGGCGCGCGCTAGATTGCCTGATCTGAGGCCGCACCACTCTCGCGAAGCTCCTTCTTGCCCTTCAGCTCATACTTGATACCAGTCATATCACTTGTCACATAGTCATCATTCAGCAGATTGACAAACTTTGCGGTGTCTTTCGCATCCATCAATATAATCGCGCCAGCGGCATCATCTGTCAGCAGCTCAAGTCCCATGGTATCGGCATGATCAACTACCTGTTCCTGCGTTACCGTCCCGACCTCTACTTTTTGGAGCTTTGTCACGAGGCTCGGCGTGTCGCGGACAAGTGCGTCAAACGTCAGTCCGTCAGGGAATTTGAGCTTGAAATGCTGCTCGATCTCTTTAATCTTCTCTTCGGCTACGGCAAACTTTTTGGCATCATAGCCAAACATGCGAATGAATTTTGTCTCACTAAACGCAAATATGTCCTTCCCCACTACCAGCACTTGGTTATCTGGAGTGATACGCAGGCCCGCGTCGGCACTAAACGGCTGGAAGGAGTCACCGTTGTACATCCATGCTGTCGCTCCCTTAAGCACCTGTGACTGTGGTAGTAGTTTGGCGATAAAAAATGGTTCGCCACCCGGCTTTTGGAACCGCGCCATGATCCCCTTGACCTTCTTAAATTCGTGATCACCCTCGCGAAACACCTCTAGCCCCTCTTCGCCATAGAGCACCTGCTCGATAACCTCCTGAGCGTGCTCGACCTTGTCGAGTTCAGTGCGCTCTAGTACATTATCCTCGGCCGCAGCGGCCTCAAAATCACGCACTAGCATCCCGGTCGCGGCGCCAGTCTGCACCGTACTAATCATGTCGTAGAGGAATAGCACTTTCAGCTGCGCCTTAAGCTCCTTGGCATAGTTCGTCGCATAGACCGTGTAGCCCTTTGTAAAGAGGAACAGGTCGACTTCTAGCTGATCCTTGTCTTTATCGGCCATGTTTGCCCAGTGAAAAATGTCGGTTGGTGTTGTTGTGGTATCGGTAGTTTCAGTCATATACACCAGTGTACTATTTCAACTCGCTTACACAAAGTACCCTGTCGGTGTACGTATGTTGCATTATTGACAATATAGTATATTGTTGCACTTGCTACATCATCACTTACATTACCTTGCTCTCTTGCGAGATTTTTTATTATATGTTTTCTCATTCATTGTCATACGATCGACTATATGTTGTCATTTTCGTTTCGGTGATCTGGGTTTTATTGCATAATATTATTATACACACTATTGACAGTGTGTATAAGTAGTGTGTAGCGGTATTCTATGATCTGTTATGTAGCGACCGTATCTTCGCCAAAGTACTTTTGGAGCCGCATCGTGATGCTTCCCTCGTGACGTCCAAGTTTTTTACTGAGCTGCTTCACAGTAGAGCCGTTTGTAAACTCCTGGGTGAGTGTAGCGTCATCGGCGGCCGTCCATGGGCGGTAGGCGTTTGGATATGTCTCTCTCATTGCTGCAATTTTTTCTGACCATCCAGCGCTGCCCGCCTTCTTCTTTGTGCCCTTTGGCTCGGCAAGCTGCCTCCCGTCCGCTTGCTGCTGCAAATGGGCAAACCGCTTCTTTGCATCGCCTGCCTGCGTTCTGAGGTGCACATCAATGTCGGCCGCCTCGGTGCTCACCTGTAGCGCCATACGGTTTATACCAACTAAGTACAGGTGCTCGATGTCTTTCACTCGGCTTAGCGCCACATAGCCCATGCCCTCGACAAATGCTTTTCTTAGGTCGATACGCGCCGCATCAAGCGTCATGCCCTGGCTTTTATGCACCGTGATTGCCCAGGCCAGCCTGAGTGGTATCTGGCTAATACTCGCACGTTTTTTATCGCCATCACGTAGCTCCCAGGTGTCGGGCTGCATCGTAATCACCTTGCCATTCATAAACTCCACAACTGGATAGTCACTACCGGGCTCAAAATCGACGACCGTACCAATACTACCGTTGACATAGCGTCGGGCGGCATCATTTTTGACCGCCATAACCAGTGCACCAAGCTTGACTGTCAGTGCAGGAGGCGCAAGCACACTGCGCTGCAAGCTCTCAACGTAGTTAGCGCTGCCTGTGCTGTGTTGCTGGTACATCACCTCATCGCCAGGTAGCGCGGCCAGCCGCAATTCGTTGATACGATCAACATCCACATTCACCGTATGAAGCTCCGTCAAAGTCATTCCCTCTGGGGGGTTTGTGTCAGCCCTGGCGAGCAACGACTCTGCATGATGCCTTCGCAGCTCACCCTCACGTAGTGCAGTCAAGATACCATGCAGCGCATCGCCCTCGGTTTGACGGAATTGCTCATCAAGATAGAGTACGACGGGCGTTAGCTCATTCCATACATTGCTATTAACGACAAACCTGCCCTGGCGCGAACCATCTCGATTGATCGGCGGTAGCTGGAAAAAGTCACCACTCATCACCACCTGGATTCCTCCAAAGGGTATATCCTTGCGACGTACTAGTCGGCACACCTCATCAATCATATCGAGCCGAAAATCATGCAACATACTGATCTCATCGATGATCAGTATGTCGGTTTTTTCAATGATTTCTCGCCTACCCTTAGACATGTGGTCAAGGAACTGCCCCGGTAGCTCGTCGCTCACACCGATGCCTGCCCACGCATGGATAGTACTGCCGCCAAGATGCGTAGCCGCAAGCCCGGTCGTGGCCGTCACACTGACATGCTTCCCCTCGTATTTACTCAATCGAATAAATTGATTGAGCACAAACGTCTTACCAGTCCCTGCTGGCCCCGTGAGCAGCGCACTTTCGCCCGCCAACAATATCTCGAGTGCTAACCCCTGATTCATCTGTTTCTAGTATAGACGTTTGCGCCCCGCGTGTCTGTTGTACTATTTATCCCAGGTAAACCCATGACCAAAGTGACCATAGCGTGCGGTTGCCTCAAATTGCGGCTTCGTGAGCTCAAGAGTCTTAATAATCCCACGTGGGGTCAAGTCATAGCCCTCAACTCGTTGCTGCACCCCATCCACGATCACCGTTGCTTCCAATGGTTCGGCATAGCCGATTGCGTACGCCAGATAGCAGTACACTTCCTTGGCGTCATGTTTGCGCAAATAGTCCACCGCGATGCGGCGTGCCATATAGGCAGCACTGCGGTCTACTTTCGTTGCATCTTTCCCACTGAAGCAGCCACCACCTATCGGTACACCTGGCCCGTAGTTGTCGACTACCAGTTTGCGCCCCGTTAGGCCCGCATCTGCATCAAAACCACCCTGTTGCCAATCACCTGCAGGGTTTGCGTGAATGACTACTTTTGGCGCCGGTACTGCGAGCGACTCCTCCGTAAGCCATGCCTCGACTGCGCGACGCAACGCCGCAGAGGGCGCATGCTGAAAGCTTGCGACAACCGACTCTACCACCCCATCACGCAATGTTACTTGGGTTTTTCCGTCGTATGGCCATGTTGTATACAAATATTGGTTTAGCCGGCGAGCCAAAACAGTTTCGAGCGGCAGTAGTTCAGGTGTTTCATTACACGCATAGCCAACCATAATTCCCTGATCACCTGCCCCGCCGCCATCAACACCACGAGCAATTTCGGGACTTTGCTTCACAATATGCTCAATAATCTCCACGTTGTCACCCGCAAGGCGCCGCACGATCGGCGCTACATCAATATGCTTCGCTGCCGTGACCTCTCCGGTCAAAAACACCTTGCCGTGACCACCACACACCTCGATCGCAACCCGTGCCTGGGGGTCGCGCTCAAGATATGCGTCAAGCAGCCCATCGCTTATTTGATCACACAGCTTATCTGGGTGGCTAGGGCTGACACTCTCGGCGGTTCGATAGTTTACTTGTTGTACAGACATAAAAAAACTCCTTTCATCTGTCCACGTACGTTCAGACGAAAGGAGTCTATACTAGCGACTACTATGGCATCTTTCCCGGACGGGTTGGAATTAGCACCTGGTGTACACACTGGTTGCTGACGGGTCAACGGGCCAAATCCCTTACCGTACTCTTGATACTTAATTGTTAATGCTTCTAGTGTATCAAATAGTTATTCAGCTGGCAAGACTACGCCGTGTGGTTGTAGTCGATTCCGCGCGCACTCACCATATCCTGCTGGAACTGCGCTATCCTATCAAGCAGCACATCGACATCAGTTTCACGTAGTAGTTCATGGGTAAGCATTCGGTACGATTTCGGATCCTTGTACGTATTTGTCTCCTCATCGAACTCAAGCTCTTCTGTAACTTCAAGCAATAGGTCATCTCGAAACCCCCTGGGAACCGCAACAGCATGCGCCGTGGCAGGGCTCAAGGTTTCCGCACGCAGCACCTGGGCGTCCCTCATTGCGACACCATCCCACTCGAGTCGATATATGTTGCGCTCCGTGTAGTACTGATCGCTGTCAGACTGAAACCATGATTCGGTCTCGAGCACCACGAGCTTACGAGCTACGTCGCCGTAGCGAACAAGTGCCGAGTAGTGCCGGTCATGCTCTATGTGAGTACGAAATTTACGATCTGGGACAGACCACTCCGTCACCGCACCAGGCAGCAAAAACGCTTTACCAGGAAAACGCTGTGTTACTTTAGCCTCACCCGGAGGCACACTACGAACCGCCGCTTGCATCTGCTCGATACATACCTCTCCCTGCTCAATTGTTGGCGCGTCCCACCCTACGAGCCGTTCGCCAAAGTACCCCATCGCTACAGTCTTATTCCTTCTCGAGCTTTGTTTGCCCACTCGTCAGCCAGCTCGTTACCTTCATGACCCACATGCCCTCGAACCCACAGCAGCTCTGCCTGGCTTTTGCCATATAGTCCGTATAGTTCTTGTACGAGGTCTAGATTTTTAATATCACCACCTTTTTTTGTCCAGCCGCGCGCCGCCCAGCCTGGCGCCCACTTGGTCACCACGTTGATCCAAAATTCGCTGTCAGTATGGATTTTGCACGGCTCACTCGCAGCGACGCTCAATGCTGCGATCAGTGCGCGCCCCTCCATACGAATATTAGTCGTATCACCATCTTCACTCCCTAGCACCACCGGCTTACCCGCCTCGATCACGGAAAACCCGCCCGGCCCCGGGTTAGGGCTCGCACTACCGTCTGTATAGAAAACTCTCATGCGCAGCTGCTACTTCTCGCAAGCGATGCCGTCGTTATCACGATCAAGCCGTCGCTCATAGCTAGGGTTATTTCGTTTGATATCAAAGACACCAGCATCAAATGCCTCAGTACAGTTATCGAAATGTCGACCGTTCGTCGCCTTGCTTGTGGTTTGCTTTGCAATACTATCTTTCGATACTTGGCTTGCCTCAGCGGCAGGGTCAGCATTGACTGCAGCCGTCTCGCCATCAGCCTGCGTCTTCACGCTGGCATAGGGAGATCCATCTGTGACGGGTGTTTGGTTGGCAACCCAACCAAACGCACCGAGCCATACCGTAATCACTGCGATTAGCACAGGCATGACCGGGCTTTTTTTGAACCCTTCGGGGTCTTTGGCATACCAAACCGCAGCAACAACAATAGGGATAATCGGCAGCGCAACCAGGTAGAGTAGTATTGCTATTACTATGCGCTTAGTCCGGCCCCATGCCTGGTACCTATAGCGCACGCCTGGGAAACGTGACAATATCCACACCGCCCAGCCTGGGCCGGTTACATACTCTTGGCGCCCCGCGCTCTCTGCTTCAGCATTTGCCTGTTTGGCAGTAATCCGACGAACCTTAGTTTGTGCCATAATTCATTCCTCCTGATTAATAATAACTCGGTTAGCGTGACTGTAGTGCGTCGAGCGCCACACTCATCGCAGCAAGCACGCGCCAGTCAACCCGCCCCCAGAACTCATCATCAGCTTGCAGTACATAATGGTCTCGGAAGAGGGTGGTTTTTTTGTATGTCGCCATCACCCTACCCGATACAGGCTCTACAAATACAAAATGGTACTTGAGGAACATCATAGCAAGCTCAACAAACACGCCAATAATCGGCAGCTCACCGCCGAAGCGTCGCAAGACCGCAAGCCACTGATTGCTCTCTTTTACAACTGCCAGTTCGTTGCCACTAACATCAAGAATCTTCCACGTGCTACTCACAAGCGACTGTGCGAATTCTTTTTTGAACGCACCAACTAGGTTACCGTTCGCATCCTCCACAAAATACCGCCCATGAACGTCAAGCACTTTTTCGGCGCGGAACGTGAACGCCAGCCGATCGCGCTTTTCGTCGGTATAGAACATTACTTTTTCTTTCATAGCTAGTCGCTTCTGCTGCGCCAGCCCCACGGCCGCACCCGCAGTGCCATCATCATTAGCTTGAAATAGCGTGTACTTGTTGACGAATGCCGTGATCTTTTGTTTTACAACTAATCGAGGTTTCATGGTGTGTCTCCCTTATATCATTATAGTATCATGAGACACCGCCCGTTTTACTGTGCTTACGAAAAGAATTAGTCGACATAGTCAGTTTGGTAGGCCGAATCGGTCGCTCGCGCCCGCCCGATCGCAAGCAGCATAACCATTATGATACCGAATGTCGCGGAGTACGCAGGATAGAGCAGCCCAGTCACGGATGCATGCGCCATCAACGCAGCACCAAAAGTCAGCACACTCCCCGCGGCCGAGACAATCCAGCTCACGGCCGATTCTTCCTCTGGCTCATTCCAGGCATGAAGCAGCGTGGGTATGTAGGCAATCGTATCAACCATCAACATAATAGCCAGTGCCAGTACCGCATCTTTTTGCACAAACAGCGAGGCGATACCTACGGCCGCACCAACTAGCGCAACGACATCCAGCTTACCAAGCGCTCGACTACCATGCCTCCAGCCAGTGACCACTATGGCGATACACCCGACGACCGACACCATCGACAGCACCGCACTTGCCACTTGGCCCTCGCGCACGCCAATGTAAGTCATTGCTGATAGCAGCACTGCCCATATCGCCCATGACGCCAGTCGAGGCCGTGCACGTCCTCTCGTAACATCGCGTAGATACGGCAATGCGCTAATTGATGAAAGTAGGAGCCCAGCCCCAAGAATAATTGCTACCATATAGTAGTATCCTTTCTTTTAGAAGCGCCACACCAAAAACTGGCCGACACATTGGTTAGTTGTCGGTCAGTTGGTGCTGAACTGACCAAGAAAGTTCTCGTTCAGGGAGCATACCCCTACCGCATGCAGGAAAACTTTAGTATTACCATTATAGCATATCGTTGCCGTAGTGGCTATTACCTGCTCGCGGGGGCTAATGGGTGGCGAGCTTACCCGCGAATATCAGCAAGCTCGATATCAAATACCAAATCACTGTTGGCGGGAATGTTCGATGCGGGGCTACGATCACCATATGCCATAGCAGCGGGGATGACGAGCCGACGCGTGCCGCCCACTTTCATGCCAGGCACACCATTTGTCCAGCCCGCGATCACTTGGTCTAGGCCAAACGTAATCGCCTTACCAAAGTCATGGCTGCTTTGGAAAATAATGCCATTTTTGCAAAGTGCGCCGGTGTAGTGCGCGGTAATCGTCGCACCCGGCTGCACCTCCCTGCCGGCGCCCACCTCAACATCTATCACTTCTAGTTCGGCTACACTCTCGCGTGGTTCAAAGTTCGGTAATTTTGTGCCTTCGTATTTCATAATTCTCCCTTGTATTAATTATTTGTCCACACAGCGTCTATATCGGCCATAACGCCTATTGTAGTCAGCAGTGAATCAATCATGCTTTGATAGTGGACAACATCGTCAATCTCTAAATTACGTTGCATGCGGTCCTTGAGCCACTTCTGTGCGGGCTTATAGCTACCTATCATGAACTGCCAGGCTGATTCGGGAACATTTCCAAAGTACTGTGTCTCGTTGATATAGACCCGATCCCCGTCTCGCACAATATTTGTCACTTCGCCACTACCAATTACAGGAAAACTAACATTCGCGGTATCACGCCGAGGCTCCACACCAAGATGGGCTTGTCGGAGTAGGCCGCCCAGCTCACGGAGTTTTACAAACATATCGTCATTCATCGCAACAGGTATTCGCGGAAAATCTGTTTTGAGTAGCTCTGCATACGTTTTTCTATAGGTCGGACAGTAAAGGGTCGCGTAAATATAGTCGAGAATATCTTCAGATTGATAGTGAATCGTTAGGTTTCTAGTTAGCGCCGACAGTTGAGCGTCTGCGAAGTTTGCCGATCGACTCCCGTCGGTATTATATCGGTAAAGCGGAAATAGCGATGATGTCTCAGAGGTGCGATTTGAAATATAGCCCGACTCCGCAACTCGTCCTGAGATAAATGCATGCTGATAGGTTTCGCCTGTCTTGTATTGTCGACACACGCAGAGTGCGATATCCGAATCCGAACGCATCTCACTAGCCACGGGATACCTCGGACTATTCATAGTTCCCATTGGCTGGCCAGTATAGTAGGTCCACCTTAAGTCGAATGGGCGATATGCCACCTGGCGATAACCTTCTCCACGCGATAGAGTAGATTTCACGTCCTTCACCGCTCGGTCGAGGCTCCAGCTCTTTGTATCCTTCCGAAGTGCATACTTATGGCGCAGTTCATCTTCAGGCAACGTACGAAAGTCTTCCACTCGACGCTCGGCCTCGTACCGACTAAATTGAAAGTTAACCTTGTCATTAGCGGATATGATACCACTTGAAAATAAGGGGAACAGGTCATCAAGCTTTACGCCCTGCAAATACTCTGTCATGACTTTATTATCACGCTTCACAAACTCATACAGTGGCGCCTGTGGAACAATCTTTGTCCAGTCATCATGGTCAAGGCGCAGACGCTCAAATTTATCATGGCGAGAACCGATCAGTTCATCAGTATACACTTCAGCAAACTCGCCTTGCTTTGACCCATCAGCGACAAAAATATTTATACATACTCCCTGCTCAACACCGCTAAAAACATTTTCATCGATTTTATTGTCACCGTAGTATTTAGGGCGCTTCGTACTACCATGGAGGTTGAGGATATATATCTTGTCAAAGGTCCTCAAGAAATGATTTCTCACTCCGCGAAACGTGGGTGCATCAAGGTAATTATTGTTATTGATATAGGCAAGAATACCCTCTCCGTTTTTCTCAATAAGGTTCTCGGCAAACGCTAAGAACTTTATATAGTCGTCGTTGAGATTCATTTCAAATCGAATTGCGCCACGCTCTTTTATACGCTCACCATCGACATACTTATACTTATCAACCAGTTTTCGCTGTGCCGAAGTGAGATTATTCGAATTAATGCTGTAGGGCGGGTTGCCCATAACCACCATGACTGGCTTTTCTGACTTAACCTCTGCGGCAAGTCGTGATTCTTCGGCAACAGCTTCGCCGAGCCCAAACATTGCAAACATGTCCCCCTGGTCGGGCACACCCTCTTCTAGTGTGTTTGTCAGAAACACATTAAGCCGCTCGCCACCCAGGTCAACACCCGTCTCCCGGAACGTCATACCAAGCTTGAGATGCGCTACCGTATACGGCGCCATCATGAGTTCAAAGCCATACAGGCGCGGTACAAGATACTTCTTCGCATAGTCGGGCCATTGTCCAAGCTGCCGGTCTTTGAAGTGGTGATCAAATATGTATTTTATTGTTTCATTCAGGAATGTGGCCGTTCCAGCAGCGGGATCAAGCACCTGAACGCGGTAAAATTCTTTAGGTACGATTGTAGTTTTACTACTACGCGTGTTGCCAGCTTTAATAATCGAATGCTGCTGACCGGTGTCAACCATTTTCGTAAATGATGACTTACTCGCAATGCCATCGGTGATATCAAAATTATTACGCAATATTGCATCAATCCGACTGACGATATATCCCACAACAGGAGTCGGGGTGTAGTACGCACCCATAGCCTTTCTCATTTCACCATCATATGCATGCAGAAAGTCTTCGTAAAAATGGATGATGGGGTCCTTTGTGTCCCTGCTCTGTTCAATAACTCTCAAATGTTTATGTACGATTGTCTGGACATCGCTCACGCTAAATATCTCGCACAGTTCGTCAACGATTTTTGCTAGTCGACTATCAAATCCCTCTCCTGCAATATGATCAAAGAACTTCCGCAAGAATGGATTTGATCTTGGAACTAAATCACGGGCTTCAAAGCGGCTAAATGAATCAGGTGTTGTATCACCATATCTTGCAACAAAGAGCCCATACACGAGCGTTTGAGCGTACATGTCCGCAAACTTCCCCACATCAAGATCGTGCACCAACAACTTCTTCATCATGTCGTATATTTTTACCAGATCACGAGCATCATGCTGATCACCAGAAAGATATATTTCGACATTGTCCCGAATACGTCTCGCTTTTGCGCCCATAATCTGCGCCAGTCGCTTGCCACTGCGGATACTCTCGGGTGGCAACTCAAGAAAATTCTGCAGCTCTCTCAGAAGGCGCTCGGAGTTCTCTGGCGTAAGGTATAGTTTGCCATTCCTCAGCTCTCCGAGTGTGATGGTTTCATATTTTTCACCGTTGTTATAAAAACGAAACTCAAGATAGTTAGTTAGGAAGAGATTCGTATATCCCGCGTACCGCTCCATCTGGTCGGTTTTCTCGACCTTGTCGAGTGACTTATCGATATCTTTAGCTTCGGCATAACCCTTAATGATCGTATTGTGTGAGCGCTTTAGGAAAACATAGTCTGGCGCACCGTGCTCACTGTGTCGTGGATCATTAACAGCAATCACGTCATCAAAGTGCTCCATAAGCTGCTTGAGCGCTGGACGGTATGCATTTTCACGAGCTTGACCGCTATCAAACTGGCTTTTGATTTCCTCAAGGTATTGGTGAATTGCCTCTTGCATAGTCCTCATTATACCCCACTTCAGCCACACCCCTCACGGTCATTTAGTCACGAATCTCAATCCCATTCCAAAACGCCACATACCCCGCAAAGTCGTGACCCACCTTTTCTACAGATCCCTCTTTTGGCTCAGGGTAGTACCACGCGCCGAACTCATTTCGATTACCTTCAACTACCACATCATAGTAGCTTGCCTCACCTTTCCAGAAACAGGTTGTATGATGATCGCTCTCCTGAAAATATTCGCGTTTCAGCGCCGATGGTGGAAAATACCAATTCCCTTCAATCCGTATCAGTGCTTCCTTCGGGGCTTCTGCGACTACCGCGTTGTTCCATATTGCCTTCATCGTACCCTCCATGGTTATGGATATATTGTAGCATCCGCTTTACTAGATGGTATAGTCAGAGAATGTCTCTGGTGTGAATGCTGTGCTAGCCGACAAGCGCGACCAATTTTCGCGGCAAGACGGCGCGCATTTCGATCACCATTACCAACCCTACCTGTCGTTTATATTCACTTACGAATTAGATCATTGTTGACGTCATCGACAACGCGGATGAAATTGTCACGCATCGCTCGGGTATGAGGATTGCCCTGCTGGATCGTTTTGAATAATTCCAGCGAATGATGTTTCTCGAGGTCGGCTAGTTTCAGGAGTCGCTCGAAGGACGGCGTAAAGAGTTTTTGATCATGGATACCCATATCATTGAGTGCCCGCGCGATAAAAAACGTCAGACCCTGTACTACAGCGATTTCACGGTCGTGCTCATCGGCACTCATCTCCACCACGCCGAGTCCAAGTGAATTAGCGAAATGTTTGATGTTCTCATACGGCTCAGTGGTCGATACTTCTGGACACATGACAAATGTATGCCCTGCGAACGAGACGCTTGCCGACTCCGGCCCAAACATCGGGTGCGTGGCGACGAGCGGCTGATCGGGCATAATCGATCGGATAGTTTCGACCGGCTTCACCTTCACCGAACAGACGTCGACAATGACAGTGTGCGGCTTCACGATCGGTTTGATCGCTTCCAGCGTCTCCGTGTACGCATCAAGCGGTACCGCCAGGACGAGGTAATCGACGTCGACCACTTCCTCGAGCGTCACCATCCACGAACTCGTCCGTCCGCTCTGGCTATAGACCTTTACCCGAGCATACGAGCTAAGCTTTTCCGCGAGAAACTTACCAAAACTACCGAAGCCGATGATACCGACTGCTTTCATAGCGCACCTTTCAGCTTCATCATTTCTGGCAATGGATCATCGAACCGCACTGCAGTTAAATCACCCTCTGCGTCATGATCGACGTCAAAAAATTTTGCTTCGATTTCAGTGTTCATGTTGCTCCTTAGGTGTTTTGAGATTGTATATACGACATCAATTCTTCGGTTGATGAGAATTCCTCAAGCTTTGGCGACCAGTGTGCGTTGTTATCACGAACGGCTAGATAGCCAGCACGTCCTTCGACGATCTTCTCTCCTGCATCATGATGAACAGGTACCTTTCCATCTTCGCCCCATGCAACAAAGGCATGGATAAACCACTCCATCTTGGAAATCGGCTGATGCACTTCGAGCAAACGCCAATTTTTGAAACGGTAGCCAACCTCCTCTTCGGTCTCGCGCTTGGCAGCAGCTAGTACTGTTGCGTCTTCAGCATCGACTCGTCCGGCAATGATGTGGTTTTGTCTCAGGACACCGCCAGGCTGCTCTTCATGACATGCGATAATCTTCCCATCGTCGTCGATTGCAACGACTGCAATCGTATCTGGACGCCTCAACATCTCAAACGTCCCATGGCTGCCATCAAACATTTTCTGCTGCCACTGATAGACATCAAATAATACACCACGAAACACGCATGATGCATTATCAGGGATCAAGATTGCGTTGTCGGGTAGTGTTCTTTGTGTCATTATTTCTCCATCTTTATTGCGTCTAATTCTTTCGCCGCTGCATTTGGGTCTGCCCAGCACTGCTCGAACAGATCCCATGATATATGCCTGAACGGTACAGGTGTGTAGTCCAAACCACCCGGGTCATGTGCAAATAACCCCTGAGCGTCATAGCCCACAACGACGACCGAGTGCCCCACAAAGCCGTCTTTACCTCGCAGCCGACTAGAATTCACGTTCACACGCAGTAGATATCCGTCATCAAGATACCGTCGTACATCCACTAGTGTTGGTTCTTGGCGATGCACGATATGTGGTCGCGCCAGCAACTTTTTAGCTCGTGCGACTTCGGCCGGAATGTTTGTATGATCGGTACACCATTGTCCGACATCCGCCCCAAAAGCACGGACGAGCGCTCCTTCGGGATCATCGACAAAATCTTGTGGATCTGTCGACTCATGATGCCGCACGTCGTAACCCTGCTCATCAAACCATACCAGCGCCCCGTAGGCCCACGTGCCTTTATCTTGCTCATAGCCGCACACGTCGGCCCATTCACTCATAGGGATACTAAAATTCTTATCAAAATACATCGCGATCATGCGAAATGCCACCACGACACACTGCATCCCGTCTGGAGTGTTCGGCACAAATGGCACATCATTTCGCGTATTAGTCATACCAGATAGTATAGTCTATTATACTCAGTGCTTAAACAATTCAGTCGGTATCCTCAATCGAAAAATATTTTATCGCTCTGCTAAGTTATTGGGAGCGTCCTCGTTACGCTTGATAAGTTTTTGTGTCAACTTATGTCCATGCGCTTCAGCTCTTTTGCGGGCAGTGTGAAACTGTTACTTGTATTGTCACAAAAAGAGTAATGTGAGTAAGTAAAAACCAAGGTGAATCATGTGAGTCAGGTAGATTGTTCCGGTTGTTCTCCGTGCAAATGCGAACACTACCGCCGCAATGACTATCAGCGCATCCGCATGCCCCATCCAGACAAAATGCCCCACCATAAACATCGCTGCAACAATACAAGCAGCCATCGTTTTCCCTAATTTTGCTTCAATTGCAGTCTGCATATAGCCAAACGCTGGCAAATCTTGACTAGCCGTACCAACGATCATGAGTATCACCTGTAACCAACCAGGCATAGCGAGCAACTCTGGCTTAAAGCTCAGATAAATCGCCACAGCGGCGAGTAATACATAGCCGATAATTACCGGCCTCGATAATTTCAAGAAAGCAAAGTTATTACGAGTGAATATCCCCCGCCCGATTGATAAAAACCCAACAACGGCCGCACACCATAGTGTCGCGATCACAAAATGACTCACCGAAGCATACACCGGCTCACCACCCAGCAGCCAACGCGAGAGCACCGGCACATTCCCCATAAACAGTGACTGGGTAGTGAGCCATACAAATGACCATGCAAGCAACGCCGCAACAACACTCACTACACCTGATAAACGGCCACTAATGTGTTTATGGATACCCATACCCTTAGTTTATCGCAGTTTTGGGGGTTATGTCAGCACGTAATCACGACATATCGCAAGTAACCGCGGCAGATTATCTTCATCCAAGATTTCCGGCTCAGCGAGGCACCACGACGACATCGTCCGTCCGCCAAATTCAAATGGCTTCATGCCAGGCTCTTTCAGCAACTCGTCGGCCATGCCTGGCGCAGGCTTCACGATCAGCTCGTCACCCTTCACGCCAAACGCCATATTGCCCTGGACGAAATACCCCAGTCCACCAAACATCTTGCGCTTCGTCACCACCACACCCCACGCCGCGATCTCATCATCTATACGTGATTCAAGTGGTGTATCGTAGACCAAGATTACTTTTCTTCCATAATTTTCTTGATATTCTCCAGCTCCTCACGCATCCAGAGAAGCTGCTCGGTATATTCTTCGTCGCTAACACCAGCCGTTTGCTGATTTGTTATAATCAGCTCGCTACCCTCTCCGTTTGGAACAACTCTATACGGAATAAACTGTTCGTCGCCACTCGGCACGATACAGATGGTATCGAGAAGTAGATGTTCGCGGTCAAACTTCTCAATCACGCGTACATCTCCTTGTGATGTGTGAAATACCCACTCACCTTCTTTTACCTTCTCAATATTACTCGCAAAATCACTAAACTGCGGCCAGTTGTTGATATCTGCGACAAACTCCCAGACCTTTTCCGGTGTTGCCATTATCGAAACTGATGCGGTGTCAAAATTGAACATAGTCTACGCCTCCTTTTGTTTAAAATCCAAGCCAGATGCAACTACTTCCCATAGCTCAGGCAGCTCAGGGTAGCTCCTCCCGAGATGCCCGCCCCCAGGAACGATAGTCAAGGGTACATCAAGTTGCGTGGCAATGTACTCTGCCTGCTCGAGCGGACAGAACGGATCGTTGTCACCATGCAGTAGCGCGATATGCTCCGCGTTGTTTTTTATCCGCCCGAAGTCAAACCCCTCAGGGGAGAATAGATTGTCGAACTGCGAGCTGCCTTCCCCGTACCCGTTCGGCACACCACCGGCCCATACACCCACCATCACGGCCATTTTGACACGTGGACAGCGATCGTCCATGAGCAGGTTCAATACTTCGACCGCCCCAGACGAGTGGCCCACGACGATGTTGTCCGTAAAATCCCATCCCTGCCCGAACAAAAAGTCGTTATATACCTTCCTGTTTGGCGTGTGATTTTCTGGTAGCAACGGCGCCCACACCTCATACCCCTCCGCCTCAAGTTTCTGTTTCAACCAAGGAATCCAGATCAAATCTGGGCCACCGTCTGTTCCGTGAAGTATGACTGCGCGTTTCATATGTGAGACATGTCTCCTTATGATTTATATTCCTGTTGATATTTCCTAAGAAAATACTTCCCCTTTGCAGTCAAGTCAAAGGCATTTTTCTCAGGATCAACAAACTCAAGCAAACCATTCGCATACATATACGTCTTTAGCGCATCATTCATTTCAAATTCAGTTCGTCCATTATAATCATGAGCTATGGTTTTGCCACCTTGTTGAGCTAGTGACACGATAACCTGATGAAAAAGCTCAAACATACTCGTTGAATGAAACTGTTGATATTCATCATTCCATTCGTCGGTCTCCCTGCTCTCAAGCTTGTCTTTTTTGTTTACTGCACTCTCTTCTTTCGCAACTTCGTTGAGCCTAGCCTGAGCAATGTCCTCTTTTAGTTGCTGAAGCTTAAGCTGTTTCTTGAGCTTAGTTTCACGTCGATCATATTCATCGGTGCTTTCTTGGTCGTATGCATTTTTTATTAACGTCTTAGGTAGTACCCATATCATAAGCCAAGTCAAAAAAGCAGACAGGCCAATCGCTACAACTTCATATACCCAAAAACAAACGTTGCTCAAGTCAAAATAATGTGCCTGAATATATTCACCTTTAAGCATTTGGTACTTTTCAAATATTAGCTCTTGACTAACAAACAAGGCCGTAAAAATGACAGGTGCGTGAAAAATCGCTATCCAAAATATATAGATACCGTATAGACGGGTCTTGACCCTTCCGGCCAAATATTCATTTATCAACTCATACAATGTTTTCATAATTTACGCGTCTCTGCTCCGTCGTATCTCGATCACGCACCGTCACTGTTCCATCCTCGAGCGTCTGGAAGTCGATCACGACGCAGTGCGGTGTACCGATCTCGTCTTGACGGCGGTAGCGTTTGCCGATGTTGCCGTTGTCGTCCCACATGACAGCGCCGTATCTTTTCTTGAGCGCAGCGTAGACTTCGCGGGCTTTTGCGACAAGTTCGGGCTTGTTCTTCAGTAGTGGGCTGACGCAATATTTGACCGGGGCGAGATGCTCAGGTAGCGCCAAGTAGATGCGCTTTTCGCCGTTTTGCTCGTCTTCGCGGTATGCCGAGCACAGCACAGCCATGAGTGCGCGCTCGACACCAAATGACGGCTCGATGACGTGCGGTACAAATTTTTCGTTGGTACCTTTCACGGTGTATTCCATGTTTTTACCACTAACACGCTGGATGTTGCCGAGGTCAAAATCGGTGCGATACGCCAGCCCCATCAGCTCCTCGCGGCCGATCGGATAGTCAAACTCAAAATCAATCGTTCGCTTGCTATAGTGTGCGCGGTCTTCGGCCGGTACTTCGAGCTCATGCACGCTGCCTTCGGGCAGGCCAAGCGCCGCAAACCACTGCTTGCAGGCCGCGACCCACGCATCAAACTCCACTTCCCAGCCCTCGGGGTTGATGAAATACTCGATCTCCATCTGCTCAAACTCACGCGAGCGAAACACAAAATCGCGCGGACTGATCTCGTTGCGAAACGCCTTGCCCTGCTGCGCGATACCAAACGGCAGATCGGGGTAGAAACTATCGACGACATTGCGATAGTTCGTGAAGATACCCTGGGCGGTTTCAGGGCGGAGATAGCTGATCGCATTTGGATCATAGCTCAGCGCGTGCATACCTTCGAGTTTGTGTGTATCCGGTGCGCCTTCCATCGCCTCACCGATAGTGAGCTCATCTTGTCCGCTCGGGCCAACAAAGGTCTTAAACATCATATTGAAGGCTCGTGGCTTGCTAAATGTGCCTTCACTACCACAAGTCGGACACTTGTTCGGGTCTTCCAGCTTATCGGCGCGAAAACGCCCTTTGCAGTTGCTACACTCCACTAGCGGGTCAGTAAATGTATCGACATGCCCACTTGCCTGCCAGACTTTTTGATTCATCAGGATCGCCGCATCGACGCCGTACATGTCATCGCGCTCATCGACAAACATTGTCCACCACAGATTCATGATATTGCGCTTCAGCGACACACCGAGCGGACCATAGTCCCAGGTGCCACTCAGGCCACCATACACGTCACTCCCCTGATAGATAAACCCCCGCCGCTTCGCAAGGCTCACGATATGTTCTAATTTTACGTCTTGCACCTAGGTTTCACTCCTTGTCTTCGTGTTGGTAACACGACTAACTAACTTAATGATCATTATATCAGATCACCCACCCCGGTGCGCTATTGACAAAACATACACATTAGAGTATAATGTACATATCTATGCACGAATCAGCACTATACACACCTACACCTAGGGATCACACCAGGGATCGCATTGCCCCAGGCATTTTATCCATGGAGTCGCGGATTATGAGTGAAATCAAATCTCGCGCAGGTCTCATTATCGAAAACCGCCGCCTCGACCCCGCTAACCCATCGGTGCGCTTTGCGGCACTTAGCGAAGCGGCTAGTGACATTGCTAACGAAGTCAGCCCCGTCGACCAGCGACAGCTCTACAACGCCTTGCTTGGCTTTGCCGCAGGCCGACGCGCGATCGCAGACGAGCTCGATGCAGCCAAGGCCGCATAATCATATTGACTACCCCATCCCTGTTGCGCTACAGTATGTTTACTAACCATACGGAGGTAGGCATGGCCGAAACACTTAGATCACCTGACCCCGATAGCTTTTCTCTTGCCGCTCAAGAGGATTACTACCACACCGCACTTGTAGACGCACCAGATATTCACTGTCAAGCCTCGGCAATGGTTGATCTTGGGATCGTTCATGTAAGAACTGGCGAATACAGGCGAGGCTTCGGCGAAATCTGGAATGGCACGCGCCCACGTCCAGTACTTCACAACCTTGGCATGGTTGCGGCAGTCGCAGCCTATTTCCTGAACCCCGGCCCAGACATCGCTGCCCATGAATACCTCGCGGGTAAAGCACCCCACTAGCTAGATCTAGATTGCCGCATGTTGACGAGCAATCAGCCAGCAATCGGGTAGGATTTCTCCCACCCCACCAATCTGCGTAACCGTCTGAATTGATTTTGTCATCATAATCCGCAGTAGCTTGATGTGTGATGCATCAATATCTCCCTGCTCAGCCAGCCTGAGGCCTTTTTCGTTGACGTCATACATGTATGTTTTCGCTTCGTCGAGTGGCTGGCCCGTCACATCTCGTTCGAGATTTAGCTCGTAGCCTGTCAGCTCGGCATAGTGCAGATAGAACCAGCTTTGCACAAGCTGCAGTGGTATCGTGGTGACATCGAGCCCCATATAAACTTCGCTCAGTACGCCGTACCATTCTGGTTCATCGATGTGCTCGCTCGCACGCGAAACGAGATTGATCGCTTCATAGCCAAACTGCAGCCTGTCATAATCTTCCAAAATATGTCGATAAAACTGCACAAGCCGAGCACTCGTAAGAATCCCTAGGTCACCCTTGCCTCTATTAATCACAATGTCGCTAATCGCAAATAATTCAATACCGCCCGCGAGCTTACTTTTCTCGCGTCGCACGCCCTTAGCGATCACACTTCGCTGCCCCATTGGCGTAATCATGCGTAGCACACGGTCTGCCTCGCCATAGTTGGTGCGCCTGAGAATAATCGCGCGCGTACGCTCAACACTCATAGCAGCACCCTGCGCACAGCCGTCACTACATCGGTCGGGTGCATGGTTGTCTTGTCGAGAATAACCCGTACCCCATACTTCGTCAGATTGCCGTGTGGAATGTCGCTTGCGCTGTTGGTGCAAACGATGATAGGTATCTGCGCTAAGTCGCTGTGTGACCGTAGCTCATGCAACAGTACGATGCCGTTTGGGCCAGGCATAAATACATCGAGAATAATCGCACTTGGATGAAGCTTGTCGACCATATCCATGCCCTCGAGCGCATGACTAGCAGTATGAGTCTGGTAACCAGCCTTTTCGAGCAATGCTCGATATTGCTGCGCCAACCATTGGTCATCATCAATGATGAGGATTGACGCATGTGATGTCATAGAAGCCTCAACTGAGTTGATGGCATGAGATCGATGTAGAATGACGCGCCGTCACGATGACGGGTAGCCCCTACTTTGCCCTGCATTGCTTCGGCAAACTGCCCCGCAATATAAATACCCAGCCCGCTGCTTGCAGGTCGATTATGCATTGGCTGTGGACTTTTGCCGAGCGACACATCGAGCGACTGCCATAGTCGTGTCGGCACGGCCGGCCCGAAATCTCGAACACTTAGTCGCACTTTGCCACCACAATGACGCGCCCGCAGAAGCACCGGGGCGTCGCCTTCACAGTATTGCAACGCATTGTCAGCAAAGCCTAGTAGTACACGCCGCAAGAGATCTTTGTTGGCGAGTGCCAGGAGCGGTCGCTGGCGCGGCGCCACCTGAATACGACGGCCCCGAGCGGTATAGAGTGACTGAATTTCCTGCACCACTTCTTCGCAGAGGTGCACCGGATTAACTGGCTCAACATCAAACAGGCTATCTTCAAGCCGTGCAGATTTTGTCAGGTCAGTCGTCAGGCGCAGTGCCCGCTCACTCGTCAGCGTTATTTGCTGAGCCAACCTTGCGACATCGGCCTGGCTATAGTCGCCCGATTCGAGCCCGAGCGAAAGCTGACGGATAAGCGCTAGTGGCGCTTTCAATTCATGAGCAGCCGCAACCAAAGAGGACCCACTTGTTACCCCCGTCTGCTGCTCTGGAACCTCCATATACTACCTACTAGTGTAGCATGAAGCGACAGTAGCAGACCAAGAGTTACTCGTTGAATGTGACTGTTTTGAGTAGTGCATCAAAATCTGCTTTGAACACATCGCCATCAGTACGTAGCGTGAGGGTGCGATCGCGCATCTTTAGCAACACCGCGGTACCAACCATGTCTTTGCTAAATGAACCCTCCAGCCTAGTACCGGTATGTACGCCGTCATCATAAACGCTAGACTTGAGATCGCCTTTTTTAATCTGCGCACTATAGGCCTCAAGCGCCTTGCTATAAATTTTTTGTTCAATCGTAATGCGTAGTGCGAATTTGGTGGTTTTGCCAATCGGAGGTACCGTGTAGGGGTGTAGGTACGCCTCATAGGTCACGCCGCCACCCATACTGACATCAGTAGCCTGGTATGCCGCCCAAAACTTAGGGTAATCAAATGTCAAACGCCCATAGTCGACTGGGCCGGTAAACTGACGGAGCGGCTTTTTGTCGTCCTCCTCAAATTTTTTCTGTAGCTCCTCGGAGTTTTTCAATACCGCCGCGGCAGATGCATCGGCAATCTTGCCGTCCACATCACGTTTCTGTTCGGTATAGTTGATAAACGACCAGATCGAGAACGATCCAAACACGAGGACCAAAATTACCAGCGCAACAATTGCAAAGATACTCCCGTTGATAGCGCCCACTTCGAAACGACGTGTATTCATGCTTATGATTATACGTCCCGCGACTCGGGGTGTAAAGGCTTGACCCAGTATAAGTGATGCGCACCGATGGTTTTTGATGGCTTCTTGCCAGGAACATCAAACCCGTAGCTTATAAAAGCTAGCTTTCTCCCCATGGTCGTTGCCGCTGCTTCAACCTTGCGGTACATTTTTGTGATATCTCTCGAATCACCAAAAGTATACACCACAGTTGTATCGCTCGGCAGTTCGACACGCCAAAAGTTGCGACAATACACCCCCACTCGCTCGTCACCAAGCGACAGTAGCATCGCAAGTGCCGCGATCACCGGGTTGATCTCAAATCCGATGGCTTTTGCACCAAGCCTGCTCGCAATCCTCAGCACGATGCCGTCCCCCGCTCCAATATCCACCAGCACATCCCGAGCCGTCAGTGGGTAGAGCTCGGTCAATGCACGCCTGACGTCTTTCGGCTTTGACGGCAGATAGGGTGCACCGGTAAATGCCATAAATCCAAAGAAACAGATGAGCCCAAGGGAAGCCCACCAATACCATTCCATTCCCTACTCCTGATCGAAGCGCTGTTTGAGCACGACGACCTCGTTTTTAAGACTTGCCAGGTCTACCTCGATCTCGCTCGCCAACTTTTCAGCAACTTTAAACTTATCAAGCGCCTCTTCAAGCGTAAATTTTTCACTATCGAACCATGCGACTTGCTGCTGCAGCTCCGCCAATTTATCGGCTACTGTGGTGCTATTTTTTGCTGACATGTGTTACCTCCGCATTCATTAATCTATCCATTGTCTCAATCGTAAGCTGCCCACCTATCTTCATGTCGCCGCGCACAATTGCATAGCCACGCGACAAAACAGCACGGGGGTCATAGGCGGACAGCATGGTGCGCTGCCGTAAGAGATCCTGCTCGTACTGATCAAACCTGTAGCCGACACGACTCACTGCCTGCGCCAGCCGAGCCGCCATCTGCTCGCTGACTGTATTGATCGCCATTTCGGTTCGGTCGATGATGCGCATCAAGCTGTGACGTGCTGTCTGCACGAGCTCACGCTTGTCTGGCACAATAATCTGCGCGGCATTGCTCGGTGTCGCCGCCCTGACATCCGCCACCATGTCGGCCAGCGTCACATCGACTTCGTGCCCCACTCCCACTAGTGTTGGCACTCGACTCGCTGCGATCTCGCGCACAAGTAGCTCATCATTAAAGGCCGCCAAATCGTCAGCACTGCCGCCGCCCCGCAGCAGCACCACCACTTCGGGCAATTCCTGCTGAGTGTTGAAGTATTTGATCGCGCGAATCATTTGATCTGCCGCACCTTCTCCCTGCACCTGAACATGCGCTACATCAACCCGCATGCCACCCCACCTATCTGCCAGAATGGTAATGAAGTCGGCATACCCCGCCGCCTGCGTGCTACTAATCACACCGATATGCTGCGGCATGGACGGTAGCGAACGTTTGCGTACCGCTTCAAATAGCCCCTCAGCCTCAAGCTTGGCACGTAGAAGCTCAAAACTCTTCTTTAAATTACCCTCGCCACTAGGGCGAACCTGCTGCACAGTCAGACTAAATTTACCCCAGGCCGTCAATTTCGGAGTCGCCCGTACAATCACCTTCATGCCATCCTCAATTGGTGTGCGTAGCTGCCACACAGTCATAAAGCAGCCGACACTCGCTGTACTGTCTTTGAGATCAAAAAACACGTATTTACCCTGGTTGACCTTGAAACTCGCCACCTCGCCTTCTATTTCAATAGAGGGGTATGCATACTCAAGCGTCTGATTAAGCAGCGCAACGAAATCACCAACGCTATAGATCTGGCTTGGGTTTGCTTCCATATTTCACCAGTGCGTGTTGATAGAATGCATAGCCTACCACTACCGTGACAAACAAAATGATTGCTCGGGTCAAAACAATGCCCGCAATCGCCTCTCCTTGGCTCATGCCCGCAATCGCCAGCACGATCACCATCACCGCCTCATATGCGCCCGCACCGCCAGGAGTCACCACCACAAGTCCAGTAAACGTCGCCAGCCCGTAGGCGATCAAGATCGGAGCTGGGTTAACCGGTGACCCGAGTGACCAAAACACAATCCAAAATACCGCCATTTCTGTCACCCAGAAAAACAGCCCCCATAAGTAGGGTCTGATCAAAATTTTGCGATCTTTCATCAGCTCCAAAAAGTCCTCGTGCATGTCGCGCAAAAAGCTCTGGATTGCAACCGCGGTGATCGCATGAGGTACTCGACCAAACGTGACAGCCGAAACGGCCCGGTTGCACACCCGGGCGACATAGTGTGCAAAACGCTCCAGGCGAGTGACGCTTTTCATCAGATACATACCCAGCATTGTCGCAACGACCATCATGCCCACTAGCACCGAGCTCATAAAAATAATCCACCGGTTGACCGTACCATCAATTGTCACCGCCAATACCGATATCAGGAGTAGCGTCACCATGCCAGCAAATCCAACCACGTAGCGCACCGCCTGGGCCATCGTCGCCTTCCCCCCGCTGACACCGAGTTTACCCAGTCGCCAGTTCATATAGGATATGCCGCTCACGCCACCACTCGGCAGCACATGGTTCACGAAGTTAAGTTCCAGCGAAATCCGCATCTGCGTCCATCTGCTCACATGGTGAATGACATGCTTCTGCCGCAAATACGAAAACACCATCTCCCCTGCCGCCAGGTATCCGATCGCCACAACTGGCGCAACAAGCAGCAGCACCCACACATCCACTCGCGAGGTTAGATCCCATGCGCGCTCCAGCTCATGCCGAGACAAATAGAGCATCACAACGATCAGCAGCAACGACACAATACTTAACCACGCACGAAATGAGGGACGTTTCATATGCTATTTAGTATACTATAGACATGTTTATCACCATACTCGGTAGGCAGCCTGCACTAGGCATGGCCGAGCTTGAACAATTATACGGTTCAGGCTCCGTCAAATGGTTCGGCACCACCTCGGCCCTAGTCGATACCGACGACTTTGATTTTGAACGACTTGGCGGTAGCCAAAAGGCCGGCCGAGTCGTGGCCGAGCTTCGTGGCGACTGGCATGGTATCAGTATGAAGCTTGTCAGCAAATACGCAGCACAGTGGGCGCAGAGCAGTGGCAAGATCACGCTTGGCATCAGCACATACGGCTTCACCGTTGCGCCGCGTGACGTACAAAAAACTGGCATCGTCCTCAAATCAAAACTCAAAGCCCATGGAGTAAGCCTACGGCTCATCCCCAACAGCGACGCCGCCCTCAACACAGCAGTTAGCCACCACAACAAGCTCGGCCTTTCAGCCAATCACATTGAACTACTGATCGTGCGTGCCGCTAGTGGTGCTGTCATCATTGCCGAAAGTGTCGGCGCCCAAAACATCACCGCCCTTGCCGCCCGCGACCAAGCCAGGCCGCGCACCGATGCCTTTGTAGGCATGCTCCCGCCCAAGCTTGCTCGCATGATGGTCAACATGGCTGCCGGTGACATCACAAACACCACCACCGTGCTCGATCCATTTTGTGGCACCGGCGTCGTGCTCCAAGAAGCAGCCCTCCTTGGGTGTGGTACCGTATACGGTAGTGATCTCTCAGCCAAAATGGTTGACTACACGCAAACAAACCTCGACTGGCTACTTGATAGATACCATCTTGCCACTACGGTACGCGTCGAGGAGGCCGACGCGATAACACACCAATGGCAGCAGCCTGTCAGTACGGTTATATGTGAGACGTACCTCGGCCAGCCATTCAGCGCCCCACCATCGCCCGCCAAGCTTACCGAAGTTCGCGGCAACTGTGATCGTATTGTTGGCACCTTTCTGCGTAATATCGCTGGCCAGCTTGCACCCGGTACGACTCTTTGTATAGCCATCCCCGCCTGGCGCGACCACACCGGACAGTTTACGCACCTCAGCGTAGTTGGATCACTTGAACGGCTTGGCTACCGCTTGCAGCCACTCCACCACATACGCCATGAGCAGCTACTCTACTACCGCGAGACACAGGTTGTCGCCCGACAATTATTGCTGCTCCAAAAGTCTTGACGGAATTACCCCTAGAGTGTACAATAGAACGGATTATTTATAGCAAGTTCTAAGGAGTGATATGTCACACGTTAAAGCAGGTGGTTCAAGCAAAAACGTCCACAACAACGCCGGCGCACGTCTTGGTGTGAAACGTTGGGGTGGTCAAAAAGTATCTGCAGGTGCAGTGCTCGTGCGCCAAACTGGTAGCACCAAAATCGCTGGCCCAGGTACGTACATTAGCCGCAATTTCACCATTCATGCCGCCAAAGACGGTATTGTTGGATTCAAAAAGGTCAAAAAGGCCAAATTTACTGGCCACACCGTTCCTCGCACACAAGTTGTTGTTGAATAGCTTTGTTAGGAACATAATTTAAAACAGCCCCTTTCGGGGCTGTTTTAAATTATGTAGTTTATTCTTCTATCCTATCCCAGAGGTATTGATACCGACTTGCAACATCCTTCGCAGCCTGGCTCATTGCGCGATATTCTTGTCCAGCATATTGCCCATAGGTTGTTGAGTCGTTGCCATCGCCCTTTTCCTGCGCCACTCTCTTATAGTGTAGGTACCGGCTGTACCTGTCGAGGTGTCCTTTGTCTTCTTCACTCAAGCCCGCGGTAAGTTCATGAATCAGCTCACTCGCAGTCCGCTCTGGAGCTGCCGGTGCGCTCTCGGCGACAGCTTGTAGGTTAGGACTCAGAACCGCCGGCGCAGCCTCGGGGGCGGCTGGAGGTGTGCCGCCAGACCGACGAACCCAGTCCGGTACCACCATCATCCCATTTTCGTCAAACTCTACCAGGCTAGCTGCGCGCTGACCGAACGCTGCTCGCTCACGCCCTAAGCGCTCTTGCTGGGCAGCGTGCGCAGCGATTCGCTCACTATCCATATGAACCGCAATCGCCTGCTGATCTTGATACTCTTGGAAGTTTGCCTCCAGCTTATTCCGCGACACGACTTTAATGAGTCTTCCGCTGCCATCTGCTGCAGCACGCTCTATTTGCACCAGTGACTTGTCAGCGCTCTCGCCAACCACAAGCCAGCCTGATTCAAGTTGGCCTTTGGTACGCTTAACCGTCACATACTCCCGACGATCCGTAAGCTCATCAGAAGTAAATAGCATAATCCTCGGATCAACTTCTGATGTTTTACGCAAAGACTCTTGAGTGGGCTGTTCTGGCGTAGGCTGTTTTTTGAATTTTTCAAACATTTTTTTGTTTCCTTTTTGCTGTGTTCTATACAGACTATAGCAAAAAATTGACTAAAAGTCAATACGCTTTTGCTAAATTATATTGCTATTCGTCAGAGCTGGGCGCGGTGGGTACTGTCGTATCAAGCCCGAGGTGATGCTTAACGCGTGCGACAACATCGCCGATGACAACTTGTGACTTCACGAGGTAATCGTCGACACCAAGCTGCTCAGCGCGTTCTTTGTCTTTGGGTTGGCTGAGTGCCGTGAGCATGATCACGCGGATATTCGTGGTATCCGGTGTATTGCGCAAAATATCGAGCACATCAAAACCGCTGATTTTGGGCATCATTGCATCAAGCAATATGAGGTCTGGCCTGAACGAGATCGCGGCAGAAAGCGCTTCTTCACCGTTGTGTACTTCGTTGATATCAAAACCTTCGAGTTCGAGCCGAGAGCGATACACTGCAGCCAGGGCAATATCGTCCTCGACAAGCAGAATTTTCTTCTTTACTACATCCATATTACTTCTATAGTACGCTAGAGCCGCGTTTAGCACAAGCGTTCCTAAAGTCGTGCACGTGCAGCATCAAGCTGTGGGTCCTTGCCCGCGTTAATATCATCGGTCGTGAGCTGGACCGTTTGGTCAGGAATAACTCCCTCTTTGGTAATATTCTTACCATTTGGGGTGTACCAGCGTGCAATCGTGACTTTGAGCTGACGATCGCCGGGTAGGCTGATCAATTTCTGGACCGTACCCTTGCCAAACGTTTTCTCCCCCACTATCGTGGCCGCGTGGTAGTCCTGCAGAGCACCGGCAACGATTTCACTTGCACTGGCACTGCCGCCGTTCACCAGTACTACAGTTTTCATGCCCGCTAGAGTTGCATCTCCGCGTGACTGCACCTGATCGGTCACGATGTTGCCCGACTTTTCGGTGACGATCAACTTATCTTTAAGCCACAAGCTCGCCACATCCCGCCCGGCATCGAGGTAGCCGCCACCGTTATCGCGCATATCAAGCACCACACCACGTACACCTGCCTGCGTAAACTCCTGTGCAGCCTTTCGGGCCAGCTCACCCGTGTCGCTGTCAAAGCGTGAAATGATCATGCGACCAATACCATCCTGCACCGACCAGCGTACACTTGCGTCGCTTAGCTTGGCGCGGGTGATGGTAAACTCTTTGGACTCCAGGCCACGCAGTACCACGACTTTAACCGATGTACCCGCGTCACCACGTATTTTTTCTGCGACTGACGCTGAGTCAGCATCTGCCACTAGTTCGCTGTTGACTTTGACAATGATATCCCCGGCCTTCACGCCAGCCTGCTCGGCAGGTGAATCATTTAACACGCGCAGTACCGTAGGTTGCTTACTGCGAATACCGATCTCACAGCCAATCCCGCTCACCTCACCACTAAGCTGCTTGGCAAACTCCTCAGACTCAGTGCTATCCATAAAAACGGTGTATTGGTCACCCGCCGCTGCGGTCATGCCTCGTGCCGCACCGTCGATCAACGCTTGCTCGTCGAGGGTACCGTCATAGTTAGCTTTTAGCTCCTGGTATGCCTGCTGCACAATCCTCATATCGAGTGTGTCAGCGCTTACTTTGACACCAAAAACAGGTGCGATTGCAGCGTACAGTTCGTGACTACGCGTGCCAGCGACAAACCCGATCAACAGACAGCCTGCCGCGAGTAAAAAGCCAATATTAGCAGACAAACTACGCCTTCGCTTAGGTCGTGAACTTAGAGAGGATGGCGCATGTTCGCCCACCTGTGGCTGCTTGTTCTCATTCATAATACTCATGCTAGTATAGCGTACCGACCAGCGATACGCTAGCGCCTGATTGATGAGTTACTAGAAATAGATGTAGACGTTGTAGGCGTAGGGAGACACGTTGCGACGCTCAGAGTAGTGGCCCCAGCCGGAACCAGGAAGCCATTCGTTGTATTGACTGATGTTGATCGTTCCGTCACCGTTGACGCTATCAACCCAGACAATATGTCCGTAGTAACCAGATGTAATCACACCCGCTGAACCGGAGCGCGGTTTGGTACTTGTTTCGATTCCTGCTGCTCGTGCGTTACCGGGCCATTGGTTGGCATTACCAACGCCGCCCCAATATGGCATGTAGCGGTTCTTCTGAAATACTTTCCATGCAACATAGCTTACACATTCGCGGTTGTACATACCCCATGGGTCAACCAGGCTGTCCTGGGCTGCGTTGGCAAGATAGCTCGGATAGCCACCTAGCGAAGGATCGCCAGCAACTGCCCCGCCACCGCCACCGTACTGCTCAAGACGAGCACGAATTTCTGCCTGCTGCTGATCCTTGAGATTACTAATCTGCGAGCTACGTTCGCCGATCATCGTCTGATAGACCGACTCCTGACCCTGTGAGTCTGCTAGTAGCTTGGCCTGCTCTGACTCTTTGGCCGCAAGCGCATCACGCTGCGACTTCTGGTCGGCAAGCACGCGTTCAACATCGGCCTTTTGTGCCTCAAGCTGCTTTTTTAGTGCATTAATACGGTCAATCGTATCAGTGAGGTTGGTCTGAATTGATGAGCGATATTCCTGCTGATCGACATAGTCGGTAATATCATTAGCACTTGCCAACATCTCGAGAGGCGAAATGGTGCCATCGACATACATATCGGCAATAATCTGACCGAGCGCATCTTTGTTCTCGGCGATTTGCTTTTCTGTTTCGGTAATATCGTTGACCAGCTTGTCGTATTTCGCCTGACTTAGATCAACTTGTGCCTGAATCGTCTGCTTCTGTGCGGTCAGCGCGGCCAGAGCACTGGCAAGCGTGCGAGACTGTTCGGCGATAGTGGCTGCCTGCGCTTGAAGATTGTTGATCTCAGACTGAATCGCAGATATCTGGTCATCCCATTTGTCCGCCATCACCTGCGACGAGAACACCATGGGTGTCGAAAGTGCCATCAATACAGCCCCGGCCACCAGAGCTGATCTGGTGACGATACCCTTGGAAACTGGTGTGGTGGACCGTTGTTTCATTGCTTTCATATTACCATAAGCTCCATGTGGTTGTCAATAATATTAGCTGACATTTCTACACTTTTAGATATCGGCGGGTCGCGAGAAGCGACGAAATTGTACCAATGAGTGCTCCTACGGCTATCATTCCGATCAGAACAAAGGCGATATAGGTCGTCAGTAGATCAACGGTCGGGCCAATCTCAATACCCCATGACTGCATGTTTGGCGCAAATACCGACATAAGGCTAATACCTAGCGCAGTGGCGATAATAGCCGCGATAAAGCCGTAAACGATAGCTTCTACCACAAACGGCCCCCGAATAAAGCTGCGATCCGCACCGATAAGCTTCATCATCTGAATCTCTTCCTTGCGGTTGAAAATTGCCATACGAATGGTATTGAAGATGATCAACATAGAGATGCTTACAAAGATGGCACTCATACCAATACCAAGCTGCTGGGCAATTCGCGTCCAATCGGCTATTGTATCGGTTGCTGATTTGCGGTCACTCATGAATGATGGCTTGCGATTTGTATCAATATACTTCTTTAGCTCACCACTGTTGTTGACGTACTCGACAATCTGGCTCGTATCGTTGACGTT
>DBNP01000015.1:0-440 GCA_002299795.1 Candidatus Saccharibacteria bacterium UBA669
TAAGTATGTAGTATTTTTTACGTGATGTTTTAATCAAAATGTTATTGACATTAGCAGTTTAGCATCATATTATAGGGGTAGCCTTTGAGTACAAAAATTACTCGAAGGATAAAAATAAACAATATTGCAAAAACTCCACGTACAAAAACAACCACTACTCGCAGGTGGTTGTTTTTTATTACATAAAGGCTAAGCCAACGAAAAATACCGACACAATTAGTCGGTATTTTTCGTTGGTGGAGCTGCCGGGTACTGCCCCCGGGTCCGCTAGGTAACCCGCCATCCGTCTACACACATAGCACTGTTCGCATGTATCACGTGCCTGCTCAAAACAGCACAAACATACAACCACGTGAACCATGAAAGTGTTAAGCAACTGTCGTCATGATAGCGGCAGGAGCCGATCCTACTGAATATGACGTGTCAAACCTATAGTAGGA
>DBNP01000015.1:484-8743 GCA_002299795.1 Candidatus Saccharibacteria bacterium UBA669
GCTGTTCACTAGCTTTGCAACAAAGTCTGCAATTAATGGTTCTGATTACGTCAGAGGTCGATGCGCAAGTATGGCTTGTTAAAATCCCAACGTCGAAAGCTATAGTCAGCCCCACGAAGTACTCTGTAATTATATCATGGTTTACACCTCACTGCCAGATGTGATTAACTATCGTACAGGTATGGGAGCTGTCGCAAAAATAGTATCGGTTGCGCCGATTGGCTTTGAAGGTCACCTTATTGAAGTGGAAAGCGACATCACAAAAGGACTCCCGGGCCTGCAGATTGTTGGCCTCGGCAACAAGGCGATCGATGAGGCCAAGGAGCGCGTAAGGAGTGCGATCACTAACTCACTCTTGGAATACCCCCCTAAGCGCATCACGGTCAACCTTGCACCCGCCGAGCTGCCAAAGGACGGCACCCACTACGACCTGCCTATCGCACTGGCAATTCTCACGAGCAGCGGGCAGCTACGCCTTGGCGACACCCATCATTCGGTGTTTGCCGGGGAGCTAGCACTTGACGGCAAGCTTCGACCCATTACGGGAGCGATATCGATTGCAGAGACTGCGCAGCGCAGCGGCTGCTCTACGCTCTATGTGCCGGCGGCAAATGCCGCACAAGCGACACTCGTTGAGGGCATTGTTGTGTATGGGGTGGAATCTCTCAAGCAACTATATCTACACCTCAAGCAAGAGGTGATCATGCAACCCTATGCACGCACAGCGTCCCAGCCCAACCCTCACCTCAACACACCCATCTTCGATGATGTCTATGGCCAGGAGCAGGCGAAGCGCGCTCTGACCATCGCTGCTGCCGGACATCACAACATCCTTTTCACCGGACCACCCGGTGCTGGTAAAACCATGCTCGCAAAGACCCTCCCATCGCTTCTCCCTCCACTGTCCAGCAAAGAACGTCTAGAAGTCACGAAACTACATAGCCTGGCAGGCGTACTGACGGGTGACGTGGTTCATCACCGGCCTTTTCGTGCCCCACACCATACTGCGAGCACTATCGCCCTTGTTGGCGGAGGGACCCACCCAAAACCGGGTGAGGTTAGCCTCGCCCATCTTGGTGTACTATTCCTTGATGAAATGCCAGAATACGCTCGTTCCGTGCTTGAGGCACTTCGACAACCTCTTGAGGACAAAACCGTCTCTATTATGCGAGTAGGCGGGAGAGCGACATACCCCTCCAACTTCATGCTCGTTGGTACTATGAACCCTTGCCCATGTGGCTACTACGGAGATGCGGCACATGAATGTTCGTGTACGACATCACAGATTCTTTCCTACCAGAAGCGCCTATCGGGCCCACTGCTTGATCGTATCGATATGGTTATCCCCGTCTCACGGATACCAAATGAGCAGCTACTCTCGAATGCCTCAGTGTCAGAATCACAACACCTTAAAGCTCAAAACGCTATCGCTTCTGCAAAGAAAGTTCAATTCCAAAGATACAAGAGTAGTATCAAATACAACAGTTCTTTATCAAGTAGTGAGGTGAAAAAATACATATCGCTGACTCCTGAAGTGCGTAACCTGCTTACTGCGGCGGCAAACAAACTAAACCTGAGTCCTCGAAGCTATTTCAAATTACTAAAAGTAGCTCAGACGATCGCGGATCTTGAAGGTGCCCAGCAACTAGATGTTCGTCACTTATCCGAGGCACTACAATACCGCCAACCCTCTTGAAATACTTGCCCACATCTGTTAGAATTAAATTCGAGTATATCACTAACAATACAGCTCGGACACAAAGGAGAGTGTATCAACACATCTAATCGCATAAACGAAGCAATCAGGGCAAGAGAGCTTCGTGTTATTGGTACAAATGGAGAGCAGCTTGGCGTCATGTCTCGACTTGAGGCACTGAAAGCAGCCGAAGAGGCCGGAGTTGATCTGGTGGAAATTTCACCAAACGCCGACCCGCCTGTGGCTAAAGTCGTTGACTGGGGCAAGTTCCAGTATCAAAAGATGAAGGAGCAGCAGAAGAATCGACGCTCCAACAAAGCATCAGAGCTTAAACAAATGCGATTCGGTCTAAAGATTGGTGCAAACGATCTAGACATAAAACTCCGTAAGATCCGTGAATTCCTCGCCGAAGGGCACAAGGTTAAAATACTTGTATTCTACCGCGGTCGAGAAATGGCACACAAAGAGCTCGGCTACGAGCTAACCGATCGTGTCATTTCCCTACTTGAGGATGTGGCGATACTCGAACAGAAACCAATGATGGCAGGCCGCAACCTGAGCATCGTAATAAGGAGCAAGTAATGCCAAAACTAAAGACCCATAAGGGCACTGCTAAGCGAATTAAGCTAACCAGTACCGGCAAACTCACGCGCCGACGTGCATTCGGCAATCATATGCTCTCAAAAAAGAGCAAGTCACGTAAACGTAATATTAATACTACCGCAGAAGTGACAGGTGCAATGAAGAAAAATGCTAAACGTGCATTAGGAGTCTAATCATGAGAGTAAAACGAGGCGTACCCGCACGCGCGCGGCACAATAAGATACTCAAAGCTGCCAAAGGCATGCAGCATAACAGGACCCGTAGTTTCCGACTCGCGAAACAAGCAGTTGTCCGAGCACTTCAGTATGCATATCGTGATCGGCGGAACCGCAAGCGAGACCTGCGAGCCCTCTGGATCACCCGTATTAATGCTGCCGCTCGCGAAAACGGCACAACCTACGGCAAGTTGATCGCTGGTATCAAGGCTCAGGGCATCGAGCTTGATCGTAAGGTCTTGGCCGAGCTTGCAGTTAGCGACCCGCACGCGTTTTCAGCAATCGTCAAATCAGCGATTAAATAGCCTACTACTAGCCAATTGCATAAAAAAACTCCGACATACGTCGGAGTTTTTTAGTTGACAGTTCATCGATAAGCCGGGTTCTGTCGCGGATGATCATCTATCTAGCCTGGCGATTGCTCGCCAGATCAAGCGGATAGCGATATGCGGACGGATCGCCCTTTATGCACATCTCCTTGCAGCCGACAGGGTTTACCTCCTCCGCATGTTACCATGCGTCGCTGTGGGCTCTTACCCCACTCCTTTCACCCTTACCGTCAGTCACTTTTACAGCTTGAGACGGCGGTATCGTTTCTGTGGCACTTTCCCTAGGGTCACCCCCGGCCGCCGTTAGCGGCTGTCGTATCCTATGCTGCCCGGACTTTCCTCTTATACAGGGTACAAGCGATCATCTAATGAACTGCTGTGGGATATTATAGCAAACTAAAGCCTATTGGCCAGATGATTGGTCACCTAAAAGACCGTCTTTCTCCCAAGCAGCATACTTCTTACGTGCATTATCTACAACACCCGCTAGACCACCCGCGGCAATGAAATCTTGATGGTCGGGATGACAAGACTTGAACTTGCGACCTCGCCACCCCCAGCGGCGCGCGCTACCAACTGCGCCACATCCCGAAAATAGCCTGCATAAAAGTCCCAGCATCTTCAGCGCTTGACATTCCCCGCATAAATGCAAGGTGGGTCTTCTCACATCACTCCCACAGGAGTGATAAATGTTGAAGTCCCGTGTCTATGATGTTAGGAAAATCATATACGCCGAGATGTGCTCTGGGACTAATTATATTATACTCCTTTTTTGGCTACACAACACCGAATATGCGCGAGAAGATTTCGATACACCAAGTTATCACTCCTGTCATATAGCCCTGGAGCAGGCTGCCGGCAAGCATGACAATCACGAATACAAACATAGTCCCATATCGTTCAATTGCATCCATAGCCGATCGAACGAAATCGGGAGCGAGCGCATACATTACCCGCGATCCATCAAGTGGTGGAATTGGTAATATATTAAATGCAAAGAATCCCAGGTTCACCCACACACTCGTAAGTGCGATCTGTCCAAACACACTCTCCACATCACCTCCAGCCACTACGAATACCCCAAAACTAATGAATGCGATAAGAAGATTGGTGAGCGGACCAGAGATAGCCATAAGCGCTATCCCCCACTCATCGTGTTCGATACGTGCAGGGTTAAACGGCATCGGCTTCGCACCACCAAACACAGGGGTATTTGCGCCAGTCATCGCGTTTGTAATGATGACGAGAAGCGGTAGTAAGATCGTCATAAAGGGGTCGATGTGTTTGAGTGGATTAAGGGTTAGTCTACCCATCAAATGAGCCGTTTCATCACCGAGCTTATAGGCGATAAGCCCATGCATCACCTCATGCAGTGTCATCGAAATAAAAATAACACCGAGTACTGTCAGTATGTAGCCAATATCCATGAAGCTAATTATATCATGCACACCCTTGACCATTCACCTCTTATGGCGTATACTGATACAGATTGTAAATAGTAAGAGGAATACGAAGATGACAGCTCGCTGTGAACTCACAGGTAAAGGTAAGCAATTTGGCCACAATGTCAGCTTCTCTTTGCGTCGAACAAAGCGCGTGTTTAAACCAAATCTACAAAAGAAAACATTTCTTGTAGATGGACAGAAGGTCACTATGGTCTTATCAACACAAGCAATTCGTACACTAAGGAAAAAAGGCATTCTTGCCGTTGCTAAGTAGCGCCGACAACCGCTAACTAAATAGAGGCTTCGTATGGAGCCTCTATTTAGTTAGTAGGTTAATGTACCTGGTTAGCTGCGCGCTACCTGTATGACCGTCATAACTGCTGGCAAGGAGCCTGCGGACTTCACTTTCAGCTTTGCCACCTGTTCGAGTGGTGCTCCAAGCTCTTTGATAAATGGATCTACTGGATCTTGAGGTACCTCGTATGTCACACCGGACTCGGCAAAATGGACAGGAACAATTGCCTTTGGCTCAATCTGCCGCACGATAGTTGCGGCACTCGTGGCATCAAGAGTGTAGCCACCGCCACCTACAGGCAAAACAAGCATATCAACTACGCCTATTGCCTCGAGCTGCTCATCATCCAACTTCGGATCGATATTGCCAACAATAGCCATGCGCACATCACCACAAGTTATCCGGTAGATAGTTGAAAGCTTCTCTTGCTGATCAGAGTCTATGTGCCGTGCCGCCGCAACCCCACGAATCGTAAAGTCACCTACCTCATACTCACCCGGGCAATCAATAATAATTCTGGCATCTGAATTTTCTACCCGAAAGCGAGATTCCGTGGCCAACTCAATCTCATCACTAGTCTTAATGTCTTTCAACCCGACCAGTGATAGTTTCGGGTCAATAACCATGGCAACATTTTTGCTCGTAAGCACCACACAATTTCCACCCCTGTATTCCAACTCGAACATGTCTCCTCCTTCGCTAGTCTTTCAGGATATTATCAGTATCTACCATCACCTGGTATCTATTGGTCAGTATTGCTGTGATAAATCGATCTCGTACACTCAATCGATAGTAGAACTCATCATATGATAACACAGCATAGCTGATCTCTCGCCCCTCGGCATGTTCGATCATCTCAACTAGCGCGTTCACCTTCTTGTCTACAGGCGAACCTACGAGCAGCAGATCAACTTGGCTTGCGGAGCTTTTCAGTAGCACACCAGCAATCACTGCAACCCGGACGCCGGGCAACGACTTGAGGGAACGGTGCCATGATACGACAGTCTTCTCGTCATCGGGTAGTGGCTTGGATACGATTCCCTGATCAGCAAAAATAGCACGGAACGGTAAATAATATTGATAGCGCTGGTTGATCTCATAGTATAGCTTGTTGTCGGCACTATCACTGGTAATGATCCCAACCTCAAGCATATTGGCGAGTTCACGTCTGACTGAATTAATTTGTTCGTCAATCAAGCGTGTGATTTCGCGAACATAGAATGCCTTACCGGGGTTATTCAGGAAAAGATGAAGTAGCTTCACCCTCGTTTTTGAACCAAATAGTGCATCAATCATTACGCGTATAATCCCTCATGTATTATCTATATGGTATCACGAGATGTTCGGTTTTGCGAGCCTCCGAGCACAATAGGTGTACGCCTCATCAAGCTCTAGCCAATGAATATGGTCAGAGCGACGCAGCCATGTAAGCTGCCGCTTGGCTAGGTGCCAGTCGAGTAATACAAAACGATCCTGAGCCTCATCTATGGTCATTTTACCCATAAGATACCGGTGGATCAGGGGGTAGACATTGCCAGTCATGGCAGTGTTGTCCCACCCATAACTCTTTGCGGCCTGCTGTGCTTCGCCGACGATATCGGCTGCAAAAATATCACTCGCACGTTGCTCAATTCGCTTACGTAATTCTGCTTTTTCCGTTGTGATTCCAACAATTATAGTATTAGGCTCAGGTCGTTTCCGCCTCTTTGCGCTATGGCCCTGCCTCAATATTGCACTGATGACATATCGCTTATTTTTATAATTTTCAGGAAAATGAATGTTGTTTTCCTCACAATATTTATGCAGTTGCCCCAACGAAAGACTAGCAAGCACATCACGCCTACTGACGTCATTTGTGCCGTCAGGAAATTGATAATCGTACACAACCGCGTCAATGTACAAGCCAGTGCCGCCAACAAGAAAAGGCACATGGCCTCGCAGGCGAATTTCAGCTATTTTTTGTACTGCATAATCCTTGAAGTCAGACACGGTAAATCGCTCGGACGGACCAACAATGTCGATGCCCCAATGGGGCACTCCTTCCCGCTCATGCATATCTGGCTTAGCCGTTCCAATATCAAGACCCTTATAAATAGCACGTGAGTCAGCCGAAATAATTTCACCGCCAAACTCCTTCGCTAGGCGAGTTGCCAGACCAGTTTTGCCGCTCGCTGTTGGTCCTACGATTACAACAAGTGGAGGTTCTGGTCGTATTCCTGTGGTCGCCATCGCCGTTCTCCAAAATTTTTTACCCTATATTCAGCATCGCACTCGATCCCATCTTGTGCGAGCAGTTGCCGCTGTGCATCTTGTCCACCCGGGTAACCAATCGCTAGCCCACCCTCAGCATTCACAAGCCGATGCCAGGGTAGTTTTTCTGGCCCCTGATGTGCAATACCACCAACGATCCGTGCCGCTCGTGGGTTACCTGCCATTGCCGCTAGATCACCATAGGTGGTTACCTTATCAGCAGGCAGCCCCTGCATCAAACGATAAACCAACTCTCTAAGATTCTTATCGTCTTGCATAGTCACCGACCACACCTACTACATCTTGCCAGTTACGGCAACTTCGCAGGCCAGCAAGTGACTGCGCACGCTCTTTCTGCGCTTCTTGCCATGCGTATTTACCAAACCAGATGAGTAGCCCTACGCCGTTCTCGCTAGCAGTCTCTAGGTGACCAACATTATCGTCAATCATGACATGCGCGCCAATCCGTGCACAAATGTCACCTTTTGAGGCATCCGCACCAACATGCTCAATCGAGGCAAAACACCCTGGAAAATACGTATCGACCACCTGCTGAGTTACCGACATCACAGTGCTATCTCTGGCAGTCACCAGGTGCAGCTCGTGATCACCTGCAAGATGCTCTACTGCTTTGACCGTACTGTCCTCTGGCTCAATAGCCGCAAAGTCGTCAGTCATCTGAATCGCATATATCCGCCGAAGCACCTCGTCACGATCTGCCTGCCACTCGGTGTTCCCTGATACATATGCGTTCTGTAATTGTACGCTTGTCCCGTAGGTACGGTTATATATTTCCACTAAATACTCAGAAGCACCGATAAGCACATCGTCACAGTCGATTGCTATTACCAGCCTCTTCGCCATCCTAAATATCCTTGAGATAATCTGCGAGCTTACTGAGAGCAACCTTCTCCTCCCCCTGCTGGGTACGAACGCTCACTTCACGATTGTCTTTGTCTTTAGGCCCAACAATGAGCTGAACTGGGATTTTCATGGCCGTAGCTTCGCGAATCTTCTTACCGAGGCTCTCGTTGCGATCATCTGTTGTAAATCTAACCTCGTTATATTTGAGCGGTTTCATCAAAACTACCTCTGATATAATCGTTGTAATCTCATCAACATAGTCCCGCACCGTGTCATTGATCGTTAGAATACGCACCTGTTCCGGCGCAAGCCAGAATGGAAACCAGCCGGCAGTTTTTTCTAAGTAAAATCCAATGAAACGCTCGATCGAACCAAGAATGGCTCGGTGGATTATAATAGGACGATGCTTATTTCCTTCTGAATCTACATACGCCAAATCCATCCGCTCAGGAATTAAGACATCAATCTGTGACGTCGCAATTGAGTCTTCCTTGCCTAGTACATTCCGAGTCTGTACATCCACCTTTGGACCGTAAAAAGCTGCCTCTCCCTCGGCTTCAAC
>DBNP01000027.1 GCA_002299795.1 Candidatus Saccharibacteria bacterium UBA669
GACAGTGTAGTCTGGGCTTGTTAATTTTGCTATATCAACAGTTGCAAAGTCGGCGATACTGGTGGGGTAAGCGCCTGTCGTGACGTTGTATACTTCGGCTTTTCGTATGACATCTTTTGCATACACGATACCAGATGAGTTCTTCGCGCGCTCTTGTACGCCGACATACGTCACGAGTGTAAGGGGTATCAATATGAGGAGTGCTAGTGATGCGAGGCTGTTCAATACGACACCGACGATACCGAGCACCTTTGAGGCATGGGCTTTAGACGATTTAACGAGTGAAATGATACTGAGAATGAGCCCAATTGGCGCTAGTCCAATGACACCGAGTACGATGCCTATGATGCCAAGTACTTTGCCTGGGTTTGCTACTGGTGCTGCTGGCTGGTAGCTAGGAGCGACAGGTGCTGGGCCCGTGTTCGACGGAGCGCTAGGTACGGGGTTTGGTGGTGTGTTGGGTGTTGGCTGCGGGCTCTGATCGCTCTGAGGATTCATGGTACTCCTTTAGTAATTTTTATCATGATCAGTATAGCATATGCGGCTTCATCATAAAAAATACACCGCAGAGCGGTGTATTTTTACTAACCACGGCGTCCTGGGGGCTAGTTACCCTCAGTGATCGAATAGTTGTAGTCGGTCTGTGTCGTGTTGTTTTTGGCGGCCTCTTGAACGCCAGCGAGTGATACGAGCACAACGGTTATCAACCACAGTACACCAAGTACTGTGAAGACGATACTCAAACTCAACCCTACAGTACCGAGTGTTGTCGGTGCACTAACAGCTTTTGATTTGTTGCGTGATAACACGCCCATGACGATACCAACAACAGAGAGTCCGATAATGCTAAAAACAATGCTCAGGATGCCAAACAGCTGGCCTGGGTTCTCACGGCCTGGTGTCCATGATCCCGCTGCCTGTTGTGGCGCTGGCGGTGCCTGTGGCGCAGGTGCGGCTACTTGCTCTTGAGTTGGTTGTGGCTGTGCTGGTCCTTGGTCCATAAATACTCCTTATATAAATACTACCTAGAGTATACCATAAGCATCTGTTACTTGAGAAAATCGATTTCTTCCAGAATGGTGTCGATCTGTGCGTGAAACTTTTCTAGGCTGCCGTCGTTGTGCACGTAATAGTCGGCAATCGCGATGGGGCCACCCTTTTCGAGGTTTTCAATCTCCGCCCAGTCGCGGGAGGTGGCTTGCTCAATCGTCAGCGGACGAATAGGACGATTGGTGAGGCGGTGATGGCGCAGGTGCTTTGGGGCCACAACGGCCACAACGGTTAGTTCGCCAGGAAATTCGTGCTTCATAGCTTTGTACTCTGTCCATGAGTAAATGCCATCAGCTACAATACGGTGCTGGCCAGCGGCAACGAGGTCATGAATCTGCTGAATAATACGTTTGACGACAAAATCTTTGCCTTCACGCTCACGGATACCTTCGCGAAATTCCTTTTCATTTGCTTCGTTCCACTCAAGGCCCGCCTGTTTCATGGCGTCGAGGACAACACCGCCAAAATAGACTTTGGGCACGCCTTTTTCGGTAATATAGTCAACCGCACTGGTTTTGCCAGCTCCAGCGAGGCACACAAAGGCCAAAATTTTGACAGTTTTTTCATCGTTCATACACCTAGTGTACTTTATAATGAGGCTAATACGAAACGGGTGGAGGAGGTGATACATGACAGCCGAACGATTTCGTGATACGCGCGATATTCACTCCCGTAGCTTTGAGGAGTGGCTTGGATATATAGAGGGCGAAAATGGACAGGCGGTGCGACGTTTTATGGAGATCGACGAGAACCGGCATGCCGTCCTGACAGCCCCTGGCTCACGCGATGCTCACCATGCCTGGAGGGGTGGGTACCAGGAGCATATTCGACAAACAATGATCGTTGCGCATACTTTGTATCAGCTCATGCTCGATCTTGGTAGACTTGAGACACTGCCGCCAGAGGAACAGTTTTCATTCTGTGATGCACTGACGGTGTTGTTTTTGCATGATATTGAAAAGCCGTTCATCTACCATATGAGTGCTGATGGCGAGGTAGAGAGGCTTGTCGCCATGACCAAAGTTGCGCGCAAGGAGTTCCGACAGTCCGTGATTGATACGTATGGGTTTACTATTACGCCCACAATGGCCAACGCTCTGCTACACGTCGAGGGCGTGCGTGACGAATACTACATACCGGGTGAACGTATCGACCAGCCACTGGCAGCGCTATGCCATGCCGCCGATAACCTCAGCGCTCGTGCGCTCTATGATCACGGTCGACCCTAGTAAGATGGTATACTAACAGTATGACGAAGCGGCTGGTGATTATCGATGGCAAGAGCGTGTTTTACCGCGGCTACTATGCCATGCCCGGTCTCAGTACGGCTGATGGGACGCCAACGGGTGGCGTGTATGGTTTTGCGGCGCTATCGCTCGAGCTGTTCAAGAAGCTTAAGCCTGACTATGTATGTGTAGCGTGGGACAAACCCAAGACCAACATCCGGAAACGGCTTGAAATTTATCCCGACTACAAGGCTGGGCGCAAGCCGGCACCAGCTGATTTCTATGCTCAGATACCAGTACTGCATGAGCTGCTTGAGGCATTTGGTTGGCCGCTCTACGAGCTCGATGATTATGAGGCCGATGACATCATGGCAACACTCGCCAAAAAGGCCAGTGAAAAGGGTATCGAAGTCTGCTTGATCACTAGTGACCTCGATGCGCTGCAGGCCATCAATCCACTGGTTCACGTTTATGCGCTGAAAAAGGGCCTAACAAATATCGACTTGTTTAGCCCCGAAAGCTTTACCGAGAAATACGGTATACGGGTTGACCAATTCCTCGACCTCAAAGCGCTCAAAGGTGACAGTAGCGACAATATTCCGGGCGTACCCGGTGTTGGTGAAAAAACTGCCGTCGGTTTGCTGCAGCAATTTGGCACACTTGAAAACATCTATGAAAACCTTTGGCAGGTGAAAGATAGTGTTGCCAAAAAACTTGAAGCAGGGCGGGAAAGTGCCCTCGTCAGCAAGCAGGTGGCAGAGCTGTGGTTTGATGCGCCGGTTGCACTTGATCTGGCCGATATGGATGTGAACGATCTCGATACCGCGCGATTGAAAGCGCTACTGACCAAGCTTGAATTTCGTAGCTTGCTACGCAATCTGCCTGAGCATATGCGCGACGCTAGCCCTAGCGTTGATACGCCAGATCTAGTGTCGGTTGAGGTGAGTGAGGAACTGACGGGGAAAAACGCTGTAGGTATGCTGATGATGGCCAAGGAACTGGTGGTGCACCCCGATGGCGACCATTTGTGGCTTAGTCACGAGCGGGGCAAAGCGGCGCGGCTGACACTGCCAGAAGCGGCACGTATCATTGCAGAGGTACCGATTGTGGGGCACGACACCAAATTGCTTCTCAAGCAGCTACTCGCTGCAGGTCATTCGTCACTCCCCGAGGTACATCACGATACAGCCCAAGGATCGTTTCTACTCAACCCGCTCCGTAAGTCACGTGAGCTTGCGGATCTCATTGGTGTGGAGTCAGTTGATGATCCAAAGTATGCGATTAGTGCGATATGGGCACTTTATAGCGAGCAGTCGCAGGCGCTCGATGCGCTGCCAGAGCTCGGGCATGTCGCCCGCACGATGGACTTTCCGTTGATCGCGGTACTAGCGCGTATGGAGCACAGGGGTATTAAACTTGATAGCGATAAGCTTGCCGAAATGGAAAGCACGCTCACCCGTGATATCGCTGAAACTCAAAAAGCAATGTTTGCTATGGTGGGGCATGAATTTAACATCGCAAGCCCAGCACAGCTCGCTGAGGTTTTGTACACTGAACTAGGGCTGTCAACAATCGGGGTCAAGAAGGGTAAAACGGGCTTTAGCACTGGCCAGAAAGAGCTCGACAAGCTGCGCGGACAACACCCGATTGTTGAGCTAATTGAACAATTTCGTGAATCGACCAAACTGCTGAATACCTATGTGAAGACACTGCCCGAGCAAGCCGATGCAGCCGGTCGTATCCATACTGATTTCCGACAGGATGTGGCGGCCACAGGGCGGCTGAGTAGCAACGACCCGAACTTGCAAAACATCCCGATTCGTACGGAGCTTGGTCGGCAAATTCGCGACGCCTTTGTACCCGAAAAGGGGAATGTATTTGTCAGCGCCGACTATTCACAGTTTGAGCTACGACTGGCTGCGGTGCTGGCTGGTGATGAAAAGATGATCAATGACTTTAATGCTGGTACTGATATTCACACCAAGACCGCGGCCGAAGTGTATCATGTGTCACTCGACGCCGTCACAAAAGAGCAGCGCCGTAAGGCAAAGGTAGTCAACTTTGGTGTACTGTATGGTATGAGCCAGCACGGTCTCGCAGCAGCTGCGGCGATGAGCTATGTAGAAGCACAGCATTTTATTGATGAGTATTTCCGCGTGCGGCCGAGCATTCGTGCCTATATCGATAGTACGGTCAAAAAGGCGCATGACGATGGATTCGTCGAGACACTGTTTGGTCGTAGGCGCTGGACGCCAGATGTTAAATCGAGTAATTTTGTTGTTCGGCAGAGTGCCGAACGGGCAGCGGCGAACATGCCGATCCAGGGCACCGAAGCCGATCTGATGAAGATGGCAATGATTGAAGTCGACCGGCGCCTTAATGGCGATGGCGAGCAGCTACTGCAAATTCATGACAGTATATTGATCGAATGCCCCAAAGAAAACGCCGAAAAGGTCAGTGCTATGCTGGTCGACACGATGGAGCATATCTACCCAGAGCTTGGCGTCAAACTACAAGTTGACGTACATGTGGGGAAGAATTGGGGGGAGGTGTAATGGAGATTTTGACGGACAAGGTTGAATCGGAGCAATCGCTAGATCTTGTTGATCCAGTCGAACATGCCAAACAGTTGAATAGTCGATCAACGGAAGTGCGGGTAGAAGACATTACTTCTCGCGAAGTGCAGTTCGTGATCGATGAAATGTTACGGATGGCAGCCGGCAAGGGAGTGAATGGAGAGGACACGCGTCAAATGGTGGGTCTTGCAGCGCCACAAGTAGGAATCAGCAAGCGTATTATTACTATCGACATTACCGCGACGGGCGCACTACAGCAGCAGGAGATCGTGCCGATTATAAACCCGCGCATCGTGGCCCAGTCAGATGAAATGATAGATGGCCGCGAGGGCTGTTGGTCGTGTGGCGATTTTTGCGCTAATGTTCCGCGGTCGACAGAGGTCACTGTAGAGGGTTCTGATCGAGCGGGGAAGCCGATACGATACGAATGGAGTGGTTTCGTAGCACGTATTGCCCAACATGAAGTGGACCATCTCGACGGTGTACGATGTATTGATCGTGTTCCCGCCCATGAACCGTGGAGGCTACACCGGGTATTACCACAAGAATTTGAAAGATACCGCAGCGAATGGCCGCACTGGCAACAGACCTTTCCCAGGGAAGAATGGGAGAGATTTAGGAGTGGTCAGTGTACGTGACGATATTGACTTATGGCGCGCGCAATTTATTTCAGGGAGATACCTACAAGGACTTATGAATATTGCAGCGATAGGTCTAATGGTGACGTTCACCGTAATGACAGGTGCCGTCTTGCACACAGTTGGTGTCACACAACGTCGATCGCTCAGTGAGCACATCGCAAAGTCTCCTCGCACGATTTTATTTGGTAAGATTGGGCTTACGCTCGGTGGACTATTCTTTCTTCTTGCGCTTCTCGGGTACGTATCGTCGAAATATCAGCTTGATGTATGGTTCGCTGGAATTGTGATTTTAGCTGGCATACTCGGCACCGCGACTGCGTATCTACCTTATAATATTTCGAAACGACAAGACTTTGTGCATGATGTGTGCTCATATGGCTATGTCGTACTCAACCCGATAATACTTGCCATAATATGCATGGTATTGCCAGACGGGTATCTGCGAATAGGATATGAGGTTGGTCTATTGATGCAGGTCATCATGATAGGCGTACTTGTATTGTCTAGGCCTGCACGACGATATTTTCTGTTTGGACAGATTGCATTTATGAGCATATTTGCGCTACTGCTCATCGTATCCTGAATAACTTTCCGTTATAATGAATCCTGCATGAATAGGGGCACCATGAAGATCGCGATTAAGCGATTCCACACCGATGCGAAGCATCCGACGTACCAGACTGAGTATTCGGCCGGGATGGACTTGGAGGCATTCATTAAAGTGCCCGTGATGATCAAGCCCCATGAACGCGCGATTATTCCGACTGGCTTTGCGATTGCGCTGCCGCCAGGGTATGAAGCGCAGATTCGGGCACGCAGTGGCATGGCGGCGAAGTATGGCATTATGCCAGCCAATGGCGTGGGGACGATTGATGCCGACTACCGGGGGGAAGTAGGAGTGATTCTGCTAAATACAAGCAACGAAGCGTTTACCGTGGAGCCAGGCATGCGGATTGCGCAGATGGTGGTGACAAAGTACGAGACAGTGCAATGGCAAGAGGCAGCAGAGCTCGACACCACGGAACGTGGCGACGGAGCCTATGGGCACACAGGGCACGCTTAGGCAGCTATATACCAATACAAAATTGCTAATATTACCAGGATATGGTAATTTTTATCTAGAGATGTAGCAATCGCTACGTCTAGTACTACTTGAAAGTGGTGATGGTAATGACCGAAACGATGGTAACACCCGAGCCAATGCTGAGCCTGATTGTCGACCCGACACCGCATGGGCATGCCAATGCCACCGTGCCGGTGCGCTGGTGTATTTCTGAGGCGGCACGAGAAGCGATTCTGGGGCGTAACATCGAGGACCCATACGTGGTCCTGGTGGTGGAAAATGGCGGCAAGGAGCTGAATCGTGTTGTGCGACCGCTGACTGACATGATGGCCTACGTGCAGGTGCCGCGGGCCGGTCGCTCGACGATTCACGGCGCGATCGTGTTTCAGCGGACTGACACAAAAGAGGCGCGCAAGCGGCTTGGCAACCCACGCAGGGTGTCTCTGCTTGACTGGGAGGTCATCGGTGAGCGTGAATTGAGCCAGAGGATTGATGAGCTATACCAAAAGATGGAGGCACTGGAGGACGATGCCGAGGAGGGCACCGATGTGCACTCCCATCCCGACTACATCGCGTACGATAGCGAACGCGACGAGCTGGTGATTAAGCGCGCGGCGCTCATTGCAAAGGGCGTGAAGCGAACGGTGCTCGGATTCTCTGAAATCGAGTACCGTGCTCGTATGCTTGGCGAATCGGATGCTTTTGATGTCGACATCCCAGATTTCCTGTTCGCGAGGCGGCGGCCTTGGCTTGATCGCTACTCGCGCATTATGCCGTGGTGGCATGGTACCGAGGACCGCGACGAGTGTAGTCGCCGCAATCGCGTTCTGTGGACAGCTCTGCTGACTCCGCTCTACGCGGTAGCGCTGCTACTCATCAAGCCGTTCTTCCTGCTATGGGCCTTGTTCTTGGCCGTGTTCCTTGGCTACCGTGATGTGAGCTGGAAGCCAGTTGTGCAGCTTGATAACTGGAGCATAGGTGCGATTGGTCGTGATCTCAACTCCTCGTTCTGGCTGACAAAGCGTGTGCCCGATAGTGAAAAGTTGTCTGGCTACAGGGACGAGGGCCGCGGTCTGGTCGCACTACTAAATCCGCCGCTACTGGCGATCATGACAGTTGTCGTTTTTGTCGCCATCAAGGGCGGCATGGTGACGCTGTACGTCCTGGGTATCCTCGCCATTCTGGCGCTGATCGGCTATGTGCTGAGCAGGGTCGTGCCTGGCTTTGCGGATCGTCGCGAAGCAAGGCGAGAGCGTGAGTTCCACGAGGAACTGGGCCTGATGGTCCGTGATGCGAGTGAAGTGGATTGCGTGGAGGCGGACCTCGATGCACTGCCGCCACAGCGTCGCACGGTGTACTTGCGCTTCTGTGACCTCAAGGCCCGGGTGTGTAAGCCGATGCAGAAGTAGTACACATTTTAAGCCTGTCTCTTGTCGCGGTATGCGGCGAGAGACAGGCTTGTTTTATTTGTTGCAAGAGCAAGCAAGGTATACTAGCAATATGACACCAAAAGATTTTCTCGCATCCCTGAATCACATCACTATAGCGGTGATTGACGATACTGGCCGGCCATGGGCAGTGCCTGTGACGCTCACCAAATACCATGCCGGTACCGTAGAATGGTTTAGTAAAAAAGATGCTGTGCACAGCAAGGCAATCGCAGCAAATGAAGAGGTGATGCTGACGGCTTTTGCAACGAAAGAAAGCGAGGTGGGTGAGTTTGGGCTGTATGCGCGAGCACGTGCTAAAAAGGCACTGAATATGCCGGGCGTCGCGCGCTACCGTGCAGAAATATATGAAGCTTGGTATACTGATGCTAGCCACAAAAAGGTTCAGATAAACATCGAGGATTTATAAATGTTTCACCATTTTCGACAGCACTGGCGGCGCTTCCGCCCCTACCGCATGCGTCATCGACGCTATGCGCATAAACAGTTCAAGCATCGTGACGTTGCGCGTGATCGCCACTATGTCAGCCAACGCGAAGATGTACAGTTTGTTTGCCGGAGCACTGATTTTTTTGAATGTGCCGAAGAGCAAGTAGTGAGTATGCTGCAGCGACGTCCAGAGGTTCACGATCTCGATAGAGACATTAGCAGGCTGCGCAAAAAGTTTGCTCGCACAAACAACGCGCATGATGGACTGGTGGCGCTGCTTGCGCAGGCACCACGTGCGGTATTGGCGCAAATCCAAATGGATCAGCACCCACATGGCTACCGCAACAGGCAGGAGCGACTCTACGAGCTGATTGATTTTAACGACACGCTGGTCGCGACAGTTATGGTGCTCGATGACGCTAACCGAGTAAGGTTTAGTGATGCAACCAAACAATGTGCCGATCGTATCTGTAAGCGTGTCGGTGCGCCGTGCTTCACTGACGAGCAATGGACGGCTATCATCCGCGGCCTGACGCGTGAAATTGCTCTCTACTACGCGGCGGTCAACAACGGGTTCCACGCACATATGACCGACCGATCTCAGGACGCGATGGGTATTGATATGCAGGTGCTTGATCCCGAAGACGGACGCTATGCGAATATCGATGTGAAAACACCATCGTCGTTCCGGCATCGACTTGACGAACTCGTGCATGAGGGGAGAATAACAGAGGGTGAACGGCTTGCTGCCGATGAGCGGAGCTATGTGCGTGTTACTAATGGCCATGGCAATAACCGCATTGAAACAGTGCTACTATGCATCTTGCCTGATATATTTGGTGACCTTTCGCATTTTCGGTTTATTGATGAGGCGCCGGCTCGCGATATGCTGAACCGAGTGATCCGGGAGTGCGGCCTGTCGGATGGTCATTTTGGGCACTTGTACTAGGTTACGTTTTATCACACTTGTGTTTAACGCCAAACAGGTGTATGACAGTAATAGGATTTCGTATAGTTAACACAAAAAGTCCAACAAAAGGGTGAATAACAGCATGAACACAGGGCGGCATGAGACGGGTCACGATAGCGTACCGGCATTATTTATACTCGCGGAGCAGCTGATCGACCATCCCGAACAGATGAGCATATATGACACAGCAAAATGGAATATGCTCGGACATGCAGACCCCACGGAGCGTTTTGCGGGGCATCACCCATGGCCAAAACGTATCGACAGTAGTGCACACGATCGTGTTTTTTCGGTGCCGGTATTTTCGGGGTTCTCGCCCCAAACAACCAGTGTATTGATGGTTCGCAAAGACCCATGGACGTCACCAATTGACCCAGAGTCATGGCTTGTTGCCGAGCAAAATCTTGCAACGGGGCGGTATGTTGAGCCCAGAGTTCTGCGCGCAAGCGTTGATGTGGGTCGGCGGCTGTGGCTGCAGCTTGCACCGCGAAACTATGGGCAGTGGCCGCCAGGTAAACACCCGGCACTTCACGCACTGCCGCGCGACCAACTGCGGATAACTGGCACTATGGATACTGACTGGCATCTGCATGAACTTGAGTATAGAGATGGTGCTGGGAGTGTTGTGCGCTATGAAGATATCGAGGCACTTGAGTCAATGATCGTCGCGCTGCAGTTGATGCGCGATCGAGACTACTCGCGCGCATTTGAGCGCACTCACCGAGAGGCAGTGTGGCAAGCTGTTGGCGCGCGGAGTATTGCACTCGCCGCGTAACACGGTTATCTTTGACTTTTAGTAGGAGCAGTGGCAAGATAGTGGTATGTATAGAGGATCTGGACCAAGAATTTTGCCTATCATCATCATTATCCTTGTGGTGGCGCTTGTTATTGCTGCGGTGGTGTCGATCGGACGCCTGATATTTACGAGTAGCTCAACATCAGCTCCAGCTGGGGTTGAGACCACGGAGACTATACTGTCAGCTCTCCATGAGACTGGCGATAGCCGTAGCGTACGCTGGACGGTACGTGGGCCGATTGTAGCCGATGAGCAATTCAAAACGTATACCATTACTATTAGCCCGACCGCCCGTAGTTTTGTGACTTATGGTGGGTATGAGGAGCAGGTGATCGCTACAAAAACATATGGCAACAACACCAAGGCCTATGAGCAATTTGTGTACGCGCTTGAGAAGGCCAATATCGCCAAGACTCGTCGTGCGAGCGATGCGGATTTCCGTGGAGTCTGTGCAACGCAGGGTCTTGCGTTCAAGTATGAATCACTTCAGGATGACACGACCAACCATAGCCTCTGGACAACAACATGTAGCGGCTCGAAGGGTACAATGACAGCAAGTACCGGCCAAATTCAAGCATTGTTTACCAATCAGATACCCGACTTTAAGCCACAATTTGACGAAATTTACTAAGTTCCGTAAGCACGGTATACTACCCATATGATACGCGGAATTGTATTCGACTGTTTTGGGGTGCTGTATGGCGGGAGCCTCAGCACGATTATCTCACTGTGCCCCGAGGAGAGGCTACAAGACCTGCGTGATTTTAATAAGCGAGCAGACTATGGGTTTATAGAAACGAGTGACTATATCGCAGCGCTCGCAGATCTGCTGGGCAGGTCGGCCGAAGATATAGAGGATCTTCTGCGCCATCAGCATCAGCGCAACGAAGACTTGATTGAGTTTGTGCGAGAATTAAGGCGTAGTGGCGTGTACAAGGTCGGTCTACTGAGTAATGTGAGTAGCGGCACTGCCGAACAGCTGTTCGGTGACGAGCTACATACACTCTTTGATGAGGTGATGCTTTCGTACCGAGAGCATATTGTTAAGCCGAACCCCGAAGTATTTCGGCTGATGGCCGGGCGTCTCGGGCTACAACCGGGCGAGTGCGTGATGATCGATGATATCGAGGAGAACTGCGACGGAGCAGAGGTGGCAGGCATGCAAAGTATCTGGCATGTTACCAACGATGGTACACGAAGCGCTTTAGCAAAAATGTTGCAAAATCCACATCATCTGTAGAGAACATTTTTATTGACATTAGCATAACAAGTATGTGATAATCACCGCAGATATTAACAAAAGGAAATAAACAATATGAAACAACCCCTTAAACTCGCACTAGTCGCCAGCACCGGCGTTTTTGCGGTTGTTGGGCTCGTCGTAGCGCCGACCGCGAATGCTGCTACCCAGAATGTCACGGTCGAAGCGACGGTCAACTCGACGATCAGCATGACGACAACCTCTCAGGGTACGTCGAATAAGGTTAGCTTCGTGCTCAATCCTGGTGCAAGTGCTGTCGAGTCTAACGGTTTAGATACGATTACAATCAACTGCAATAGTACTAATGGCTATACGCTAACGGTTCAGGATGTTGATGCGACAACCACCCTAGTAAGTGGTGCAAACTCTATTGCTGCCTCATCAAATACCGTAGGCGCTCCAGCTACGCTTGCAACCAATACCTGGGGATTTGCGACACCCGGCTCACCGTTCGATGCTACGTATTCCACAGAGTCAAGCTCAACATCTGCAACCAGTAAGTGGGCGGGCATGCCAGCCAGCGGCTCACCATTTACACTAAAGGACACAGCAACCACTGCAACAAACGAAACTACCGATGTTTGGTACGCTGCCAAAGTTGACTCAAGCAAGCCAACCGGCACCTACACTGACGTAGTGGTTTATACTGCAACTGCGAAATAGGAATTTTGAGTGAGCGTTGCTGAGAGTATACGATCTTGCATGAAGACAGGGCTACTGCTAGCCCTGTCGCTCATTGTTCTGTCTAGTACGGTAGCCAGTGCCGCCGAAAAAAGAGACAGTATCACGTTGTCGCCAGCTTCGAAGCGACTTCAGCTTGAAGCGGGTAGCGTCGTCAACGATTCCTTCGCTGTCATCAATGATGGCGATACATCATATGATTTCACGGCGTACACCGCACCATATTCTGTCAAGGGTGAGGACTATGAGCAAGACTTTACCACTCAGACCGAGAACGGTGATGCATATAAATGGATTTCATTTCCACAGAGTAAATGGCATGCTGACCCCGGAGAGACAGTCACAGTACCATTTACCGTCAGGGTCGGTACCGGCGTGCCCGCTGGTGGACACTACGGTACGATATTTGTTGAAACTATTGTGACAGCAGCTGGAGATCAAACGGGCATTGCACGAAAAAAGCGACTAGGTATTATTCTCTACACCAATGTTAAGGGTGAGACAGAGTCTGGTGGTGGCGTAAAGAGCGTATCACTCGACTTTTTCCAGCCCGCAACACCCATAAAGGGTGATGTAATGATAGAGAATACCGGTAAGACTGATTTTACCGCCACCTCACGAATGGTTGTAAAAGATATCTTTGGTCAGCAGAAATTCAGTACCAGCAGCGAGAATATCATACTACCAAAGACGACTCGACATATTGAACACTCTTGGGATAATTCATCTTGGCTTGGGATTTTCCGAGTCACTGTCACGAATGAGGTATTGGGCAAGACAACAGCAACAGAGTCACTTGTACTAGTTGTGCCTCGCTGGCTACTACTAGTGATCGGAGTGCTCGCACTTGTGGGGGTGGCGAATGCGCTGCGCAAAAAGCGTGCACACACGCCTCGTCGACGCATATAAGCTATGCATCGGCCTACTAGCACTGGGTATCTTCGCGTGTATACCGGTAGTGCCGGTACATGCCCAGAATACGTCAGTTGATGCGACCGTTTACGATGGCCAGCCGGCTGCACTCACAATCACCGCCCCATCGGCAGGAGCAGTCTTCGATGCCTCTCCAGTTTCGGTGACGCTATCCGTGCATAATATTGGCCAGGTGATGGTATATATTGATGGAGTCTATAGCCACACTGTTGCAGTTGATATCGGTGCATCACAGATGGTACTGAGTATTGCTGTGCCTATTGGCAGCCACGACATTACCGTCCAGGGGCTTGATCCATTTACTAGTACCTCTGTTCCAGACCTGGTGCCTATTGTCTATAACCCATCAGCCGAACCAAGCAGTGGTGGGTCCTCTGGCGTGCCCGGTGTGGTACAAAGCGCACGCCAAGGAGTGGTGGATACCAGCGCATATCTGAACGAACAGGTCGACCAAGCTGCCACTACCAGCCCAGCAGGCAGCCTCAGCGCCCTTATGTATAGGGGAATGGTAGCGCTTGATATCGTATCACCTTCAGCAAATGCCGAGGCGCTGAACAAAATGCTTCTCCGCTTTTGGATGGTAAGTATCGGCACAGCCCTAGTCGTATTGGCGCACCCACTATTCCTTTTCTATCACTGGCTGAGGTACCAGGTACTTAAATGGAACATTCGCGCGCTCCCTAATGTGTTGCGCCACCATGCGGTACCCGTACTACGAATCGTTGGCCTTATCTTGATTATCATGACATTCACCCTCGTTGTATAGTAAGGACCTAGCATTTATGTAGTGATTTTAGCGTGGTATACTGAGGTATAGCATGAGGGGTATTTATAGTAAAGGGGTTATCGTCGCGCTTGCACTGGCTGTAGTTGGCTGCTTTTTTGATAGCGCCACAGCTTACCGATTTACATCGACGAGCTATGTCATTGATGCTAGTGTTGCTAATAACTTTGGCGGCAGTGATAGCTCTACAAGCTACAAACTAACCGGTAGCGGCGGTGAGAGCATAGTAGGGCAGGGATCAAGCGGCAGCTATATGTTGGCGGGTGGATATGTGGCGCAGCTGCAGGATAGCCTACAACTTAGCGTGCAGCCAGGTGGGCTAAAGGGGTATTATCCATTTGAAGAAAATTCTGGCACGTTTACGGGAGATAACAGTAGTTATGCCAGCAACGCTAATCTCCAGACTGGTGCTACGTGGACGACCGGCAAGGTGGGAAACGGAGTTAACACTAATGCTAGCTCATACGTGCAGGTGGAAGATAGCGCCAATTTAACATTTGGTCAGCATATGACGGTATCGCTATGGGCGAATCAGGCATCAGCATCATCGGACAAGGCATTGATTGCGCACTGGAATCAGGTGGTGAGTAGCTCCTGGGCACTGCAAACTGGGTCGAGTTCGTCTGTGCTACGTGTATTTATTGCTAATAGCCCGACCGACTCGGGTGGTAACTGTGTTGACACTGATAGCTCCTGGTCATCAGGCGCATGGCACCATGTTGTGCTCGTGTACGATGGCACACAGGGTGTCGCACTCGACAGGGTAAAGGTTTACATCGATGGTGTTGCGCGCCCAATGTCAGTCTGCTTAGGGACAATACCAAGTACATTGCAGGACAGTTCGTCGTATCTAACGATTGGTGCGATGCGCGGTCTTGGGCGATACTTTAATGGCTCACTCGACGAAGTGAAGTTTTTTAACCGCTCGTTTACACCAAACGAAATCAAAGCTGAATACGATGCCGGCGCAGCGGGTAATGGGGCTGGACTGAGCTTTGCACTTGGCATCACGCCAGGCATATCTCAGACGAGTAACTATGATGCGGTGGTATTGACTGATTCAATTAATGGCTATACGCTAGCCGTCAGCCAAAATAACAACCTCACCAAAGGTGCCGATACTATTAATGCAGTGTCGGGCACGATAGCGAGCCCTGTGACGTGGGTAGAGGGGACGACAAAAGGACTCGGCTTTACGCTATATGGTACCAACGCAACAGCGATACCGGGCAAATGGAGTAGTGGCGCAGCCTATGCGGCATTTCCAGGTACGAGTACTACGTTCTATGTCCGTACCGGTCAGCCGTCGACCAAGGACGTACTGAATATGCGGCTTAGGCTTGATGTAGACGCCAGCCAGCCTACCGGTACATATACCAACGTAATCACAACAACAGGAACGATGATTCCGTGAGGCTGCGTTTACTCGGCGGTATTGTAGTCGTATTATTTCTCACGATATTCTTTGGCGCTAGTACATCGGCCTTGTCGCTCCGTATCGCGCCACTGAGCTACGAAACGACACTTGGTAGGGGCGAATCAAAGAAGGGATTTGTTGATATTGCGAATAGCGATACTACTGTGCAAACTGTCAAGCTGGAGGTACAGGCATTTCGACAGGTTGGAGATGACGGGTCGTTGCAATACTATACTGATGAGCGGATCGCTGCCGGTATTCGTCTTGACTACGATGAAGTAGCGATTGGGCCTCACCAGACGTTACGGCTAGCGTTCGGTATTGATGGCAAAAAATTACCAGAGGGAGATGTATTTGCGGTCATTTTTGCCTCCACAACCCCCCGGGGTGTATCAAGCGCTACCCAATCAGTTCGGGTGGGTACACTGCTTATGATCCAAAATGGGACACCCTCTTCGCATGCCGCATCTGTGAGTGAGCTGTCTGTGCCATTTTTGCAGGTAGGCGATACTATACAGGCTCAGCTTGCGGTGACGAACACGGCAGATCCTGCATTGTCGACGGGTTTCTTCCCATCAGTCAAGATTGATCTGATGCCGTACACTTCTACTACATCTAAGGGCCCGCTTGTCTTTGGTGGACGAACTCGATCAATTGAGTACCGCCAACCCGGCAATTACTTTGGATTCATACTTGTTAGGGCATCTGTTGGTACCGAGAGCAGATCTCGTGTCGTATTTGCTATGACAGGGTATTGGCGCTGGCTAGCGCCACTTGTGGGAGTTGTGCTCGTCAGTATATTCTACGCTTGGTTGCGTTGGCGTAAAAAGCAGACACTCAAAAAGCCCAAAAAAGTCACGCGGATCCCTGTTCATTAGTAGCCATTAGCGGTATAATGACTATAGCCGCATTATTGTGGAATTATAGGGGACGTTTCATTTGAAGCCATACAGACAAAAAGCAGCGGTGTCATTCTTAGCATTACCAGCGATCCTAGCATTCCTGGTCTGTTTTGCGTTTCCAGCCCCTGTGCACGCGGTGACAACCATTCCGTACAAAATGAACTTTCAGGGTCGCTTGACTGATGCCAGCGGTAACCCTATGGCTGCCGGCTCCTACAACATGAAATTCCGTATCTATGACGCCAGCAGTGGAGGTACACTCAAGTGGAGTGAACAACGCGCTAATAGCGCTAGCACTGGTGTTACTGTCACCACTGGCGGTCTCTTCAGCGTCCAGCTCGGTGATGTATCCAGTCTCCCAGCCAATATCTTCAGCACTACTGACACTGCTATCCTGTACTTTGAGATAGAACTCCCAACCCCCGCTACTGCTACCTGTACTGGTGCATCTTGTGAATCCTACACTGAAGGCCCGATGGCTCCCCGTAACAAACTAGCTAGCAGTGCTTACAGCTTTAACAGTGATCTATTGGATGGACTTGATTCGAGTGCTTTTGCGCAGACCGCAAGCAATACTGCCTTTACTGGCACGCTCGGCGTCAGTGTTTCGAACGCAGCAGCTTTCACAGTTGGCGCAAGTGGCACAAACATCCTCACTGTTGACACCGCAAGCTCCCAGGTTAAGATTGGTACGGCTGATGCAACAACACAGGTGCTCGTGCTCGACTCAAATACTGCCGATCCTGGAGCCGTCGCCGGAGGCATATACTATAACTCAAGTAGCAGTAAGTTCCGCTGTTACCAGGGGGGATGGGTGGATTGTGTCACTGCAGCCGGAGGCGCGACACTACAAGCAGCGTACGATGGGTCTGGTACGCCAGCAACTATCACCACAACTGCTGCCAAAGGGGTTAGTATTGTCGCTGGGGCGGCCCCAACGGCTGATCTCTTGGTTATAGACAACACAGCAAATCCGACGACAACGGCTGCGGTCGATGGGGTCAACGTGAAGTATGCCGGTGGTGCCGCGGCTGTTGAAGGTGCTGGTATGCGAGTAGACTATACTCCTGGGTCGACCAGTGGCGGAATATGGAGTGGTATTCGGATTGTCGCAAATGCAACAGGCCCTGTATCGGGTGTGTCAGCCTATGGCATCAAACTCGAAGGCCCCACGGCAGCCGGAGCGGGAACCGAAGAAGGGATGTACATAGGTACCGGCTGGGATATCGGGGTTGACATCCAGTCTGGCGGCATCCAGCTGGCTACCCAAAACGATCCTGCGGCACCGGCGGCGAATAACCTCCGTATCTACGCTAAAGACATCGCCGGTCGTGTCATGCCGAAATGGATTGGTCCAGCGGGAGTCGATACTCCGATGCAAGCAGGACTTGGCTTCAACCGCGTGTCGATGGTTATGCCTGCCGGTGGTTCGACCCTCACGACGTTTGTCGGTGGGTTTGGGACGACATTCACCAACACTGGTACGGCTGCCAATCCGACGCCTACATCGACGAATCTACTTACATCAGTCCGCCGTGCGACGTATAGTACCGGTACCACACCAGGGACGGTGGCATCACATCGTCAGAGTGTCCTCCAGGTATGGCGAGGTAATGCAGCGGGGCGGGGCGGCTTCTTCTTCACCATCCGTTTTGGCACGAGTACGCTCCAGACTGGTAATCGAGCATTCGTTGGCTTGTCAAGCTCAGTAGCGGCTCCAACCAACATAGATCCATTCGTCACGGGCACAATTGGACGTGTCGGGGTAGCGGTGAATACTAATACAGGAAACTGGTCGGTAGTAACAAACACCGTTGGTTCCACGCCGACGGCGACCAACCTTGGATCGACGATGCCGCTCAACACCACCGACCTGTACGAGCTTATTTTGTATTCTCCGCCAAATGGTTCAACGATCGGATATCGTATGAAAAATCTCTCGACTGATGCAAGCGTGAGTGGGTCTCTGAGCTCAAACCTCCCAAGTAGTACGACATTCCTCTCGCCGCAGTTTTGGATAACGAACAATGCGACGGGTGCAGCGGCAATACTAGATTTCTCGGGGTGGTATCTTGAAAGCGATGTTTAAGTCTACGCGAGGGCGTATAGCTATCGGGGGCGTGTTGTTAGTCGTTGCTATAGTTGGTTGGTTCTATCGGTCGATGATATTCCCACCAGCAGACCTTTCAAATGTCTCGGTGATCGTCGGTAGAGTAGGCCATCATATGGTACTCCCGACCGATGAGACGCCCGCGCTCTTGACGATCACTGATCCGTCAAAGGTTAGCACTGAGTTTCTTAGGCAATCTCAAATAGGGGATAAGGTACTGGTCTATCAAACGCATAAGCGAGTGATCATCTACCGTCCTTCTCTCGATCGCGTTGTCGATGTCGGGCCAGTTATTATCGAGACACCCGTCACTAGCGCGCCCTAGGCTGTTTAGGTATAATAGGCGTATGGTAGATCATGCAGAAAAAACCAACAAGACGAAGAAGCTTAACCTTAGATTTTCTAAAAAACAACAGTTGGGGATAATGCTGAGCGTGCTGGGCATGTTGTTTGGCGTAATGGTTGTTGGACCACAAGTGGCTGATCGTCTATTGCAACCCATAGACACCACAAAGTATCAAGTAGTCTATCTTGCTAATGGTCAGGTGTATTTTGGCAAACTACAGAACACCAGGGGCGACTATCTTGTCGTGAGGAGTCCATACACTGCGCAGAGTATCACTTCCAATGAGGGAGATGCCAAGGCGAGCCAAACAACACTACTTAAAGTTTCGGAACAGGTGTATGGTCCAGATAATAGTATTGCGATTAAATCCAGCCAAGTATTATTTTGGCAGAATCTGCGTGATGACAGTAAAGTATCTCAGGCGATCCAGGCTAAGCACTAACTATGAGACTTTGACATCCTTCGTACATTACGGTTAAATGCTTGACAATATTAACCATAATCACTATATTTGACTATGAGCCATACTATCATATCCGATGAGCATGGAGTAAACAAACATAAATAGGGAAGGTTCAAGACTAGTTTAGCCTAGTCACATGCCTCCTTCCGTAGCAATTCCAGTAACTTTTTATACATATCTTCATGCCTCATATTATACCTGAATTCGCATTCTTTGAGATGCAGGTTAAAATGGTCTTTTCTCAGTCCCCGTAGTTTCGTGAGCCGCACTTTGGCGATGCCCCAGAAGTTCTCAATGCCGTTGATGTGGTTACGCGGGTTATTCCTGGCAACAAACTCATTCTCGCCGTGGCTCACTCGGTAGTGCCGCTTGTAGCCCCAATCTACTAAGCCGTCATAGCTTCGCCAGCCATCGGAGTAGATGGTACTGTCTGGCTCTACCTTAGCTTGTACGATCTGTTTCAGGGTCTCGCGAGAGACATTCGGTACTATCTGCGTATAGACCTTGCCCTGACGTTTCAGGAGGCCAAATACGATGATCTTGCGTCCTGCTCCACGGCCTCTTACTCCACGCACCCGACGCGGTCCAAAGTAACTCTCATCAATCTCAACTTCACCAGATAGTGGCGAGATAGAGTCACAGTAGCGGGCAATAACCTGGCGAATGTGGGTAAGCAGACGATTGACCGTATTGCGGTTCAAGCCAGTCAGTGAAGCGATTTGGGTGGCGGTCATATCCTCACAAAAGAGCCGTACGACCTGCCGAAATTTAGCCTCAGAAATATGTGAACGCTTGAGATACTTGTTTTCCATCTGTTATTTAGTGTAACAAGAGTGGGTAAACTAGTCTTGAACCATAGGGAAATATAGAATAAACACGGTCATAAAACCGGTGTCATTCTTAGCATTACCA
>DBNP01000048.1 GCA_002299795.1 Candidatus Saccharibacteria bacterium UBA669
GTCTTTCTGGAATGCGCGGTAAAAGGATTGCTCGTCATACATCTGGATGCCGCTGGGGCTACTGAAGATATTCATAGCCAGCCTCCTCTTCGTCGTAGACTAGCTCGCCATTGACGTCCTTGATGCCTAGCTGTTTTAAGTTTTCGACGAGTTTTTCGATGGATTTCAGTGTCTTGTCCGTTATTACAAAAACAGGGGTTGAGGTGTTCGCAACTTCACACTCCGTCCCAGCCAAAGTTAAAACCCGCCCGAAAGGATGGGTTTTAACTTTGGCTTTGAGTGGCTCGAATCCCCGAAGTTTTGCGAAGCAAACGTATCGGGGGTTCAGCGGAGCGCAGTGCAGCGAAATTAGCTTGCTCATTTCGCGAACAAGCGGAGGAGGCTTCAGCCGATATCCCTCATCCCCAGCCTAGAAAAATCCCCATCTCTACGATAGGTATTCTCCTGTTTTGATATACAATATGTATCATGCACGTCATTCGCAAATGGACCATCGACAACAAAAGCCTAAATGATAAGTGTATCGAAGAGGTTATCACAAGGATTCAGGAGATCGAAGATCCTGATCGCATCGGAGCTATTGGTGCTCAGGATATTATTGATATCGTTCTTGAAAATATGGGGCCAGAGATCTACAACAAGGCTATCGACAACGCCACTAAGTATTTCAGTGATAAATTTGAAGAAATTGAATATACTGCCGAAGACTTGAAGCAATCGTAACGGCAGTATGGACGAGTACCGTGCCAGTGCCCGGTCAATCGAGAGCTAGCCCACTACCGATGCATCGCATGGTACAGCCCGACCCATTCGCCCACGGCAAGCTGTGAGGGCTTGCGGCTGGTGTCGATACCCACCTTCTGTCTTGGCGTCTTGGCAAATATGTTTGGATCATGATAGCAGCCCGCAATCAGATCGCGGTAAGCTGTCGCGTGATCACTACTGAGCAACGGCTGTTTGCGGCGTTCAATATGTAGCAACACCGTGCCCACCGCAGGCTGGGGTGAAAAGTCTGACCGACGGAGTGGTTGGACGATTCGCGCCACAAACCAAGGTGCAATCATCATGGCAAGCGCACCGGTAAAATGATTGTTATTCAGTACCAATTTTTGCGCGAACTGCTTTTGTACGATTAGATACACATCAGTCGGTGGGTTGTCGGCCTCTGTAAGTCGTCGTACTACCTTCGAGCTAATGTGGAAAGGAATATTCGCAAACACCTTATAGGGCTCCGTCGGTAGTGGCACTGCAAGAATATCAGCTTCAACCACCGTCACATTTGCATGACCCGCCATATTCAGTCGTAAACGCGTAGCTGCTTGCGGCTCAAGCTCCACCGCTACTACCGTGCGGGCACGCGCAGCAAGCGCAGATGTCACCGTGCCGCTGCCCGCCCCAAGGTCATATACCACATCATCTGCGGCAATGCCCGCCTTTGCCACAAGTTCAGCAACAAACCTGGGATTACGGAGAAAATGTTGTGCGTACTGGTGTAGCCGGCGCATGGGCGTACTAGCTATGCGTCCGCTTAGGAAGCTCGCGCAGTACAAGCACCGCTGCCCAGAGGAACAGCCCTGCAAACACCACGAACCACCAGCCATTAATAACCGGTATTGTCGCACCCATAAGCCCAGTCACTACCGTGCCCTTCCCGGCAACATTCAGCCACAGTGCGATTAGCAGCCACAGTGACGGTGAAGCGACAACCGCCAGTCGCGAAACCATTCTAAGCCGAGCGGGTATATCCATTGATAGTAGAAATGGTAGCGCCATGACTTCAAGTAGTGGAATAACGCCAGCAAGCAGCACGGCCGTCACTTCTCCTCCTACAATCTGGTATGCCTCGGTGATTTCTACAAATTTTTCAAACGTAAATAGCTGCGACACGACGAGTGCCACATACACAGTAGCTAGCCCAACAGCTCTAAAATAGGCTGGGTTATGAAAGAATGCGCGCGGAAAGATATGTTTCAGAGACAGCCTCATACCACTAGTATACGCTAACAGAGGTATCAAAATGTTGTGTTTTTTGCCATAATGCTTGCACTAACATATAAAAAGGCGTACTGTATCTAATAGCGAAGTAACAAAAACAAACACACCAAAAAAACTTGTTTCATCGCTCTACGATATATCCACCACAACATATCCGGTAATACCCCGCTGCTTGGCGGGGTATTAGCATTTACGCGTGTGGCTAGGCTGCTTTTTGTGAGTGAGCGGCACGCCATTTGGCAATGTTGCCATGATTTCCGCTCAGTAATACCTCAGGCACGTGCATCCCATTCCACTCCTCGGGTCGTGTATACTGCGGAAACTCCAGTGTCTCGCCATCACTAAAGCTTTCTATCGCAGCGCTTTCGGCGCCACCCAGCACACCAGGAATAAGACGCACAATACTGTCGATAATCGTCATCGCTGGTAGCTCCCCACCAGTAAGCACATAGTCACCGACACTAATCACCTGGTCAACCAGCTGCATGATACGCTCGTCGTAGCCCTCATAGCGGCCACAAATAAATATATAGCCATGCGCCGTTTCACTATAGCTCTGCGCACTCGCCTGGTTCCAGCGGTCGCCTGTTGGGCTCATCAGTAGCACCTTGGCGGACGGATCCTGCGCTTTGGCATGCTCTACTGCTCGCCAGAGCGGCTCAATCATCAGCAACATACCATCACCGCCTCCGTAGGGTGTATCGTCAACTTGACGACGCGGACCAAGCCCAAAGTCACGCAGATTGACAGTAGTAAGCTCCACGATGCCATCTTTTTGAGCTTTCCACATCATACTACTACCAAACACCCCCTCGAACATCTCTGGGAAAAGCGTAATCACTTGGTACTTGATAGCCTGTTTCATCTGTTACTAGAGTAGCAGGTATTGATATTTTTGTCCATATATGCTATAATAGAAATACAGACCCCTAGATGAATGAGGTTAGCCAAGATGTGGTACGCATGGTTCGTACTGGTCCCTTTCTGCATTTTCCTCCTCACCGCTTTTGTTGCGGCGGTTCTGCGCCACCAGGCGCTGCAAGACGACAAGCACGAGATCTTTGAGGATGACGGCTACATCTAGGTGGTTTCACGCCCGGCCGCTTACTCAAGCTGCCGGGCTTCACCTTTATCCAGCAAATTGCTATAGTGGGGATAGTATGGATGCTTCCTCGCGCCAACCTATTCAGGATATTACCGACGATATAAAGCGCCGTGAGGCTAGCGCACGCGCTAAGTTTGTGCACCCCGTGCATGATGGCGTGATACCAGATGACTTACCCGACACACTCATTGCCGCACAGCACGCACTGGCGCCCGCTATCGCAAATATGTCAAACGACTCCGAGGCAACACCTCGCCAGCCCGTAGAGTACCTCCAGGAGCGCGCCAACCACCGCGTTGCCCTTGCCTCAAGCATTGCCGTGGTACTGATACTCAGCACGCTCGTATCGGTCACACTGCTCAATCGATAGCCCAGCAACTGTAGCCACCAAAAATCCCGCTCTCCAAGGAGGCGGGATTTTCAGACATATAAGGCTCTCAAACCTTTTGGTTTGCTCGCAAGAGCTGGTTCAGTGTTCTCGCATTGAACTAATGTTAATTATATATCGAGATCATCTAGTTCTGCAAGCTCTTCTCGAGATTTTTTTGCGAAATCCGACTCCTTGGTAGGCTCGTTTTCCACATCTACATCCGTAGAATTATCCACAGGCTCGTCAGCATCATCACTTGAAATGGTCGTTGATTCCTCTGGATTGTCGTTGTTGACGATCTTTAGATTGTACCGAGCGCTGTTTTTGGTGCCAAGCGCACGTAGTAGCGTACGCAGACTCTGTGCAGTCACACCGCGTCGGCCAATCACCCGGCCGAGGTCATCTGGGTTGACGGTCAGCGTCAACAACACGCCTTTTTCATCGACAATACGATCGACGACAACGTCATCGGGGTTGCCCACGAGTGATTTCACGATATATTCTACGAATTGCTGGTCAATAGTTGACATGCCCACTGGTCTCCTTTTCTGTCTCACGGTTACTATCGCTATTGCTCATTGTAACAAAAATCGCCCGTTCGGGCGAGTTTTGCATGAGATCATTATGCTTCAGCTGTTGGTGCTTCTTCAGCAGCTTCGGCCACTGGTGCCTCTTCGGCGGCTTCGGCTTTTGGCTGGTTTTTGCGTAGCTTTTCAGCGTTGCGAGTGGTTTTTTGTTTGGTTGTTTCAAACTCTTTCACCCAGCTTGGCAGTTTGACGCCCGCATCCTTCAGCAGCTTAACAACACGGGGAGTTGGCTGTGCGCCGTTGTCTAGGTATTTCTGTGCGGCATCATTCTGGATAGTTGCCTTCTTAGTGTGTGGGTCGTAGCTTCCTACATACGCAACGACACGCCCACTACTGGGGTGACGCTGAGACTCTTGAACGGCGAGTCGATAAACCGGATAACCCTTACGGCCAAGGCGTTGCAATCGAATTGCGAGCATAACTTAGTACTTCCTTTACTTCACTTTATAGATTCTATTTGTACTTCCCATGCATTGTACACTGTTTGACCCCTAGTGTCAATCTGTTGTCGGTTTTGTGCGTACCTCGTAGGCCTTGAGCGCCGCACGCGCGGCCTCTTGCTGGGCGTTTTGCTTGCTTGGCCCCACACCCTTACCCATCAAGACATTATTGACATAAATACCAAGCGTAAATACCTTGTCGTGGTCGGGGCCTTCCTCTGAAATCACCTTGTAGACGGGTGTTGCGTTGTCAATACGCTGACTCACCTCTTGCAAGTGGCTCTTAGGGTCGCGCCACGTACCAGCGTCGAGGATTGATTCAAGCTTGGCAAGAATGTACGTATGGATAAACTCACTAGCGGCATCGTAGCCCTGATCAAGATAAATCGAACCGGTGGTTGCCTCGAATGCATTGGCCAGTATCTGTAGTCGTGCTCGCTCGCCACCGTTTTTCTCACCCTTGCTCATGCGTATCAGCGGTTCAAAGCCGAGTTTTTGCCCTGCCTCACCGATGCTTTCTGTTCGCACCAGCGCTGCGCGCCAGCTTGTCAGTATTCCTTCGGGCTCACTAAAGTTTTTGTACAGGTAGTCGGTAACGACAAGCTCTAGCACGGCATCGCCCAAAAACTCGAGTCGTTCATTGTGCTCGCTGACGCTTTTTTTGTGTTCGTTGACATAGCTACGATGCGTCAGGGCAGTAATGAGCAGCTGTATGTTGTGATACTCAAAACCAAGTACGGTTTTGGCGAACTCAACATAGGGCCCAATTGGCATTCCGGTCATAGCTTCTCCTGCCTGATGCGCTTCATTGCAAGCAGCATTAGCTTACCAATGTCTTCGTATTCGATCAGATCAAGCGCCTCGGCAAAGGGAAACCATTTGATGCCATTCATCCACTCTTCTTTTTGAATTTCATTGCCGTCGCCGCGCACGCGCACGAGGTAGATTTGCGTCGTCATTAGCACGAGCCGCTCGAGCCGGCGGTAGCGAAAATGAATTTTGCCAAGCCACCCCAGCATATCGATGTTGTGTAGTCCCGCCTCTTCACCGATCTCGCGGCGCGCAGTGTCGACGGCTTTTTCACCCTCTTCTATATGGCCCTTGGGGATTGTCCACCGGTCTTTGGCGTCTTGGATGAGTAGTATCTCAATGCCATTTGCGCCATGACGGAACACCACGCCACCTGCTGTGGGTTCACGAACAATTTCTTGGATACTAGCTTTTGGCTTATGAAAATATTTTTTAAACTTATCAAGCTTCGGCGCTGGCATTGTCTGGTTTCTCCTCGACAAGTGTCCTAAACGCTGTGCCGAGCACTCCGTTTATGAACTTGCTTGAGTTATCAGAACCAAATGCTTTGGCGAGTTCAACTGCTTCGTTGATAGCAACTTTTGGCGGTACAACGCTGCCCTTATAGAGTAGCTCGTACATGCCAAGCCGCAAAACGGCGCGATCAATACGAGAAATCTGATCGATTGGCCACTCAGGTGCGATCGGCTGGATTTTACTATCCAGGTCCTCCTGCGCACCAGTTGTGCCCTCTACTAGGTCTTTTACGAAATCAGTATCATCGATAGCCGACTCATAGCGCTCAAGATTGCGCGTCAGTATTTCTTGCAGATCAACAGTGGTATCGCTAGCCTGAGTCCGAAATTCGTACTCATAAAGCGTCTGCAGTGCGACGATTCGTCCTAGGTGACGGTTACTAGCCATTGTGCATTGGTTCTTTCTTTGTTAATTATCCCACTCTTACAAGAAGTAGCGATCTACTTCTTTTTGCCAGTTTCGTTCTTGGTTGTACGTACTTTAACTGGTGACTTCGCATTGACGCGACGAGCAAGCTTAAGTACCAGGTGGCTGCGGCGGAGGCCGGTCTTCCTGGGGCTGCTCTGTTTCTTTGGCTGTGCCATGAAATGTTCTCCTTCTCTCGGATGTAATAAAACTTACCTCGCATTATACCCCAGTTTGACGCATAACTCAATAGATTGACAAATAGCTATGTTTACGCTTATGTATATTGACTTTATGTAACATAAGTGCTATAATGATGACTATGGACACCCGTCCATCCTGTACTTCGAAAAGAAAGGTGGTGCCGCCGGTATGAGCGGTTTCATCATCGGCCTGGCC
>DBNP01000033.1 GCA_002299795.1 Candidatus Saccharibacteria bacterium UBA669
GCGGTAGGGGACGGCGGGATCGATGAGAACCGGTCCAAATTCATCCGAACCAGCGACTTCTAGCAGACAGTTTAACCTTAGGATGCTCGGCCCAAATTCCACCGCACCCGCATCCCCTGAGTCATTGCGCACCGCAACAGCAGCGTCGTGAACTTCGGGTCTCACAGAAGCCTGTTTTGTCCAAGATTGGCTTTGGCTACCTCCGATCGTATCTATCCCAACACCACTCTCTCAGTTGCGTTTTGGCCGCGTCCTTGGCTCAGGTGCCATCGAACACCCCACGCCTTGCACCGAATACCCGCGCTACTGGTCTGTCAAGACTAAAAAGCATTGACGGCGCTAGTTTCGGGCACTAAAAAGTTAAATCTCATCCCAGAAGTCCCTAATTGCCTGATCTACGATTAATGCCGCGCTCTGCCCTTGACGAATCTGTTCTGGCGTACGACTGAGAACCTGGAGGACGCCGAGATGTCCATGAATTTCCTTGGTCTGGTCGATCATCAGACGGTGCTTATATAGAAGAGACTTGACCCGACTCCATTCATTGGCTTTTGGCAACCCCCACTTATACTCTAGGTCTTCACTAAAGTAGTAGCTTCGCTCCATTCGACGCAAGAAGCGATCGAGCGTTGCCATTGCCTGCAATTGCTGCGGGGTATATTGCATTGGAGGCGGCTGAGGAAGTTGTGCGCCAGCGGTACCTAGGATCTTTGCGATCTTCGCGGGTTCATACTGCCACTGCTGATTGCCATCAGTTGTTGAAAGAACTCCAATTACATCCTCAACGCGCAATTGAACCGCTAGACGAGTTTTCTCATCCAATTCGATGCGCTCCAGGCGAGATTCAACGAAGTGACAGTTTTCCAGAACTAGTCCGAACATTCTCACCTTCACAAAGTTACACTCGGTGAAGGATGAGTCCCGTAACGTCACATTACACAGATCGACTTCATGGAACTCAAGCAATTTGAAAGAAAGGCCAGCAAGTTCGCACTCTCTATGATTCAACATTGCCGCAATTAGTGCCCCGGCATTCTGCCTAGCAACCTGATATCGTCCACCCGGTTTCATTGCTAGGCTACAGATATCACAATGTCTCTTGATATCATCAAGAGTAAAACTGTTGCTGGTCTGAGCGAAAAGTTCAAGGAAAGACTCGCTCAAGATTCCCTTCTCAAGGAAGGCCCGCATAGAATCGGGATCTCCTTTCCGCAGAAGACCAAGCAGATACTGTTCTAAGAAGAAGTCAAAATAGACTGGATGCTGAAAGCGTAGGTGAACGCGGTGGTGACGTTCCGACTCGAAGACTCCGTGCAGAACGCTTCGTTCAACCACTTGTCGTCGGTTCTCCAATGGCAGGCGTAGGTCATTGGCTACATCTTCTGCAATCAGCATGATTGTATCTGCATCTAATTCAATGGTTTTGGACCACCACATCTCATGAGCTACCTCACATAGAAAATGCATATGTCCATTTGCCGAAAGAACCGGCATTCCGGCTCGATCCTTCAACTTCTCGGTTTCACGCCGGATCAGTTCAGTGACAAGTTGTTGAATCAGCGACAGGTCTGGGTCGTAGCCTTGAGCGGGCACAAGCCGCGCCATTTCCGCCGTAAAGAATGGCTTCCCGAGAAGCTCCTCATTTGAGCGGCTGCGCAAAAGTCGGTCGAGATACGTATCAAGGGTCGGTCGGTCCTCTCGGCTCTTCCAAACATGGTGGCAGTATTCACGGATTCGTGACTCGTTCCAGGATAGCATTCTCGCAGTCGTGGTGTGGTAATCGAGGCCCTCACTCTGTCGTGATGCAGTAATCTGAAGGTATTGTTGATCATAGAAAGTTGATCGACCAGAAGCTATAAGCATTCCATGCCCCTTCAACTCAGATAAGAAACCCACCAATGAATTGAATGCATCGCCATAACCACCAGCCCCAAGTAATTCATCAAACCCATCGACCAGTGGCACCAGGAGGCCGTACCGACACAGTGGGGCAATAGTATCCTTTCGGACACTAGTAATACTCAGATCATCGAGAATTGATGAAAAGGCGTCGTGGAGGCTGATTAACGATTTCCCTTGAGCATCAATATACAAACATAGGGTCTCCGCTTTGCCAATAAGAAAGGCCTCCGCTTGACGCCGAGCAAACTCTCTCAATGAGACACTTTTGCCACAGCCTGCGGCACCGCGAAGGAATAGAATTTCAGTGCGAGCCCCATTCTGATCTGCACCTTCTCGTACCTCTTTGCTAAGAGCCTCCAGTACATCCTCTGGCTCAAACGCCACATCTTCATCATCCGTGCGCTGTAGTTTCAGTGCGAAGTATGAGTCAGCCCGCTTCACATTACGAATGATCTGCAGGGCCAGAAACCGTAGGTCGGACATGGATTCAGAGGCCAGGTAGTGCCGGTAGGGAAGCCACACATTTTCGTCACACTTGACCTGAAGTTCGCCGGCATTGAGACGGATATGGGTTTCACGGCTGTGCTTTCCCTGCACCCAACTTACAATGGCCTCGGACCCCTTAATTCGACGCAACTCGATTGGCGTCCCAGTCAGGGCAAAACTAGCAATGTCTCCACGAACTTCCGCCAACTTCTCATCTGTCAACATCATCGAATTCTCCGAACTGCGGGGGGATCTAGGCTTAGCTTACGAGTCAAAAAGAGACAGTACCTGGACATCAAGGTCCTCCAGCATGGTACGATATGGGTTCTGTGAAATCGGGCGCATGAATGCCCAGGTAATTGGGCGCTCTCGAACTGAAATTGCGTAAATCATCGCAGGGACAAGGTCCGTGTCATCCGTCACCAGGAGGATCGGTGCGTCTTCGCCATCCTGTGCTAGTGTAAGCAGGTCGCAGGCCATGTGAACATCAACGCATTTCTGCTCGTGACCCTTGAGCGCCATTGACATATCGGCAGGGCAGTATGTCTCTGGACAACGTCGAGAATCAAGCAGGCGCTTGAGTGCCAGAACATGGCATTGCTCAGGTAAGGCGCAGCCAGGCAGAGAACCATGGATGCGCAAGTCCATCGTCCGCTGTTTCTGCCGAAGGGTGTGGGTAATCAACACGTCCGGCTTGGTCAGCAGAGAGTAGGCCAGTTCGCAGCGGAATCGACATCTACCAATACGACTTGGCGCGCTCCGAATGGCCCGCTGCACCATCTGTGCGTCATCGGTCAACCTTGCTTCTTGAAACCAGCCCCCATACAGACGAACTACCAGTCGGTCCGGTGGTGGAACTGGTAAACGGCGCAGTGCGCCCCCAAGGCCAGATAGGAGTTGCTCGATGATGAAATTTACTGTGTCGCCATCCATCGAGGAACGCCGGGCCGGACGAGAGAATGAGGGCATCCGCGCCCGATGCAAGTTATGATAGTCGACCAATACTTGGCATTCCGCCATGATGGGCTCACCCTATCACATCCGATCCCTATCACAAAGAAAAGTAGAGGAGGGAGCCATCATTCGTGATCTCGCAGGTCTAACCGCGCCCCTCCTGACACACTCGATATTTGAACTCCAGCACTTGATCGACTGTCAATTTTGTATAGCTCAGCTTCGCACGAAAAGGTGGGAAGGAACCTGTCCCTTTCGGTGGCGATTGGCGTGCCAAGGAAGCCGCTCTGCGAGTCGTAACGAAGGCCTCACCGCCCCAAAAATCCAG
>DBNP01000007.1 GCA_002299795.1 Candidatus Saccharibacteria bacterium UBA669
ATTATTAGATATGAAGGGAGGGGCCGACGCGAATGATGTTAGTTTAATGACATCGCGTCGGCCCCTCGTGGGGCACCAAACTTACTGACAATAGGTCTCCGGCATCTTCTTCTTTGCAGAAGGAGTTGGAGAATCCATCAGGCCACCTCGCACCAAGTCCCTTTCGGACAGGCACCTACTAATGTAAGTGTCATGAATCCGACTGATCACTTGCGGTGTTATCTGACAGCCTTAGCTCTCACGGCCCTAAACGGAGACGGCGCCGAAGCGTCGCTACAACGTACAAGGGTGGCGTAATCGCTACTCTATTGTTGGTTCAGGAGGTTTGATGTCCCATCCTCTCACCTGCGGTGAGGGGTGATCTGGGTCAGCCGAGCTGCGCCTGAGGCGCCGCGTCGACCTTGGTGACGTCGTCGGCCGGATGGTCGGCGTCGACCTCGTGTCCGTCCGCGACGAACACGTTGTTCGCGACGTTGAAGCCGTCGAGACCGAGCAGAGCGGCAGCCTCGCGGACGACGTCCGCGACGGTGGCGCCGGCCTTGGGGGTGATGTTGGTCTTGCCCTTCTTGCCGCTGATGCGAACGGAAACGGACATGGTTCCTCCTGAATGTTGGTGGTGCACGAGCTCACGGTGAGCTACGATAATTAACATTATATACCAATCCTATACTTATGTCAATACTTTTTTACAATTTTATATATATTCCTCATTAAATTAAAGAGGTGGGGTGAATTGTTATTACTAACAACTCACCCCACCAAGGGGTAGCTCCTTCCTACGCAGCAGCAGTCTCACGAGGCTTGCGCCGGGCACGTGGCCGTGGCTTACGCTTCCAGACCCGGTCGGGAACCTCCACGAAGAACCGATCGCGCACAAGGCGCTCATCGCCCTCACTGAGGGCATTCAGAGTACCGACTGCGAGGTTGATAGCGTGGTAGAAATCCCCGGCAATGAATGCCGAATAAATCTGATCACGCCTCGATCCACCGAAGCAGAATCCGTTGTACTCCACGTGCCAACCGCGGGTGTAGTCTCCACCAGCAGCTGTCCGTGTTTGACGTACCTTCAGGACCGTGCCCCAATGCCTTTCTTCCATCTCGAGGTAGAGCTCGTAGTCGCCCAGGTCGTACCGCTTCCCTTTGTAGGTGAAGCTGCATCGCAAATGCAGGATCGGCGTACCATACTGATCAAACCGTATGGCGATGACGCCGGGTAGCATCGAGATGTAGCGCAGCGTCTGCTGCATTTCGGTCTCGTCGACAACCCTCGTCTGCTTAGCGGCCTCCAACTGAGCAAGCTCAGCCTTCTTGTCGCGCAGTAATTTACGGTAGTTGCGAATCTCAGCCAAGTAATCACGCTTCCTTTCATTAAGGTAGCTGAGCTCTTCGGTAAGGTCCCGAATGCGTGCATTGGTGGTAGCGCTCGCGGTTAGGTCGACCAGTCGGCGCATGGCCGAAGTGGGGTTGGGGACCGAGTGTCCAGACCAGGGGATCTTGCGATCCGCTGTTTTGTCGGACAAGTGGGTAAAGAGTGTTGTGGTACGAACCGATTCGAGCAGCGCATCGATGGCCGCCACGAAGTTTCCGCGCGCCATTTGTGCACGCTGATCGGTTGAGATGTCCATGCCGAAGAGCGTAAGAGTGAATTCGCCTGCACTATGCTGACGGCAGTTCCGGTAGCCGCTGTACACCTGAACTAACCGGCGGCTGGTTGTGATGGCCTGAACGTTGTAGTCGTTGTAGCCATTAAAACGCAGTCTGTGATCAAGCTCGTAAAAGCCGGGGTCGCACGTCGTCCCCTCAAGCACGGGGTCGATCAGAATGACGAGCTCTCCCAGGGATCCCAGTCGCGTCCCAATAACATGGGGCGAGGCCAAGATATCCTGATAGTGTGCCATCAGCTCCTGATCGGTGAGCTTAGCGGTGTTCTGCAGCAGAGTGAGTTCTTGGGCATACTGCGCAGCGCTCGCTTCAGTGTCTTTGAGCGCGCGGGTGTATGTCGCGACCCCCTCTTCGTATGAGACGACAGCTTCTTCAAGCTGCTTGATCTCAGCGCTGCTGCACAGCGCAGCGTGCCGTTCGACGAACCTCCGCCACTTGGGCAGCAGTTGGTTGTCGGAACGCACCCAGGTGGGTGTCGGTAGCGTGTAAAGCACGACAATCACTCCTTCTGGAAGGTAGTAGAAGTTGAAAGCTACGTCCTCTCACTCTTTCGAGAGAACGAGGATTACCTAGATTATAGCATAATTTTTACTAAAAAGCAATATTACCGTACTAACCCACTACCTTTTAGGTTGCAAAGGTAGTGGGTTAGTACGCATAATTTGATTTATATTATTAATAATGCTATAATATAAATATATGTCAAGCAATATTGCTGAAATCACGGGCAAGATGCCCTTTAGTGGAAAAAGCATCGTCAAATATTGGTACCAAAAGGGCCGTGAGGCTTCGAGAAACGGAGAAATGGGCGGTAAGGTGGCCTATGTTGCCGCGCTAGGTGCGTTTGCTGTCATGCATGCGGTACAGTTGAAGATGGGTGTTACGGAGCTTGTGCGCGATGGCAGCCAGGGTCCTGTCAATGTGGGAATCGATGCACTTTACACAACTGCCAATGCTATGGCGACATACACGCAGGCATACCTGGCTACTAGAGTTCTTGCGACACCAAGTGAGCACAACGATTTGCTCTGTCAAGCGCAGATGGTGTGTCTGTTGATGGCACGGCGCCACGCGACAGGTCGCGCATCATACTGGGTGATCCCAGTCCGATGGACATAATCGTCACTATCGGTGGTCAGGCTGCTTTTTTGATGACCATGCACTGATCTCAAGCCGGTCACAACTCAGTTGCAGTAACATTATTTACACAAAATTTAATACCGACCACAAGGGTCGGCACTAAATTTGGTGGAACTTTACAACCGCGCTATAATCCATTTCCAGCAAAATGTGTAGCCCAGCCCCCAACGCTCGCGCACATAACGCGCGTTGTGTCCGCAAAAACCAAAACTCTTTAGTTGTTTTTCTGAAATTACCCCCGCCATGTTTTTTGGAAGCCGAAAAGGGTTTTTTGGTTTCGCTTTCGTCCTTTTGGACTCATCAGCACAAATATACATTTGTGGAGCGAACATGACAAGCAGAATTGAGAGCATGACAGAGGTTCGCTTGACCGAAGGTCAGTCGTCAACCCACTTCGGCTCGATCGTGCGAATTGAGGGATCGTGTGCGTCCCCGTACAGTGTCACTACAGCGACGTGGTAACCGGCGTCGACGGCGTCGTTCTGTCGGTTCAGATCGTGAACATCTTTGGGCCCGTTGATCTCGAACGCCTTGATGTTGGTGATGAGATGCATCGGAATCATCGACAGCACCTCTTCAAGAGATGGCTTGAAGAAGCCGTAGTAGCCCCAGGTGTGCAGTGTGTAGATCCTCGCGATCTCGAGCAGACCTGTCGCCTTTTTGGTGGTGGTCGGGCCCCAGGTGAACGAGACCTTCCGGGGATCGACGGACTTAATATAGAACAGCTCACCATCTCGCCGTACAACGGGTCGCATCTTTTTGAGCATCTCGGCAATCTGCTCGTCGCTCAGCTCGCGCTTGTAGGCGAGCAGGATACCCAGTAGCTCCTTGTCGACATTGGGAGTTTGGACAAGATCTATGGTTGTCATTGCTTTCTCTCTCCTCGTCTGGGCGGCTGCCCGGTATTTCTACTGGTCATCGCCCAGATGGCGGAGACACAAGATGAGGTTTTACCTTTACTGTGTATAGCAAAAGCAAAATCTCATCTCGTATTGTCTGCTTGTCAATTAGCACTTTTGGAGTAATCTCACAAAAGGTACTCTCATTGAGTCATATTAATTCCATGATGTCAATAGCCGTACTTGCTAGAAGCTTAGTTATTTGCGCGCAGCGCGTCGATTTTGCCGACGGGAGAAGTCCTAATGCCTTCGCCGACTTTTTCAGTGGGCGAACCGCGCAACCAAAGAAAAATGAGCGCTCACGCGCTCAATTTCCTCGAAAAATCGCTATTTGGTGCGGATGACTGGACTTGAACCAGCACGCCCGAAGGCATATGCTCCTAAGGCATACGTGTATACCAATTTCACCACATCCGCATAAATTGTTGAGTTACGATAGTTTCGCGTCATTTCGGACGTGCAGCGCGTGACACGTATGCGTTTATACGATTATTTGCGTTTCACGCAGTCACTACATTCGCATGGATACGGTGACCATTGTAACAGATACGTACAAAAAGTGAAAGCTGTCACCGCTTATGGTATACTGATGGTAATGAAAAAGCGAGGGAATGATGAGTAAAGTTGCTGCCTACCTAAGTGGTCATCTGTCTGGCGAGGTGTCTACTCGGGCGGATGTCCGTGAGGCAATGAGTGTTGACACCGGTATTTTGAAGATTAAGCCAGAAATGGTGATCTATCCGCGAACCACCAATGATATCAGAAAAGTCTGCCGCTTTGCGTGGCAGCTTGCCGAGAAGGGCCATATACTGCCTGTTACTGTTCGTGGAGCTGGTACAGATGCAACAGGGGCGGCAATCGGCAAAGGTGCCGCACTTGTCACAACCGCGCACATGAACCGCATATATGAGTATGAGTCTAAGCAAAAACTCGTCAGGCTCCAGCCGGGAGTTACGATATCAGCGCTCAACCAAGCCCTCGCGCTTCATGGCACGGCGATTATGCCACTAATTGGTTCTCATCCGTTTGGAACAATCGGTGGCGCGGTAGCGAGTGCTGTGGCCGGGCCGCTGGCGGGCAAATATGGCACTATAGACAAAGCCATCGATCAGCTAGAGGTGGTGTTGGCAAGTGGCGACGTGATCCAGACAGGGCGTATCAACAAACGTGAGCTGAGCCGACGCAAGGGCCTGCAAGGGTTTGAAGGTGATATCTACCGAGGCATTGACGCAATTATTGAGGAGAATGGTGAAGTGTTTGATACGCTTCGCGCCAATGATGCGACTGGGTACAATACGATCGCTGACGTGAAGCAGAAAGATGGAAGCTTTGACCTGACCCCACTATTTATAGGTAGTCAGGGCACGCTTGGTATTGTGACTGAGATGATTATGCGTGCTGAATTTCGTAGTGCTCACATAGCAGTGGCGGCGCTGGTCTTTGCCAGTAGTAATGCGGCACGTGATGCACTCGATGAGCTCTGCAACATGACGCCGGCTTTCGTTGAATACTTCGATGCGCAGCTATTTGACAACGCCTCTGCACGGGGTCGGAACTACGAATTCTATCGACGCGCCACAGAAACCATCAAGTCGCCAGCGTCGGTGGTGATTGTTGGATTTGATGAGTTTGGCGACAGGCAGCGCAGTAAAAAGCTTAAGAAAGTTGTCAAAGTATTCTCCAAGTACGAAGACGTCGTGTTCTCGACGGCGGATGGCGAGGAGGCTACTGACGTACTTGCCGCGCTTGATGTCACGTACTACACCTCACTTCCAGATCATGCCGACGAGGCCGCACCAGGTATTTTCAATGGGTTTTACATACCCACCGAACGACTTGAGGATTTCGCGCGCGCTGTTGATGCGCTAGCTGAGAAGCATCACACTCACTTGCCACTGGCCGGCCATGTATACACCAACACGTACGGTGTCTATCCGTCATTTGACCTCCATAAAGTTGGTGATAAGCAAAAGGTCTTGAAGCTACTCGACGAACTAACAGGTGTCGTATATGGTCACGGTGGCACTATGGTTGCAGAGGGTGGCGAAGGCCGTCTCAAGGCGCCATTCATTTATAGCCAGCTCGATGAACGTGTTGTGAAGCTATATGATCAGGTGCGCCAGGTGTGCGATCCGCACGGCTACCTAAACCCTGGCGTCAAGCAAGCTGGTGAGGTACGACAGCTTGCGGAAATGATGCGCGACAGTCACGATGCTGGGCAGTTTGCTCGCTTCGGGCTTAAGTAATTTTTTGCTCTCCCAGGTAGTTGCCGTTGTCGCGGACGATTCTGATCTCGCTTTTGATAGGCATACTTTAAGCTTAATATGACTACGCAGGACTTGCTGCCTATAGGTATGTCAAAGAAGATAGAGA